>NZ_JBSFTU010000002.1:0-337972 GCF_053591435.1 Streptomyces sp. NPDC003027 | reverse complement strand
CGGCATGTGGCCGGAACCGCCCCTCCCGCTTGTGTCGGGGATACTGGTAGGCGCAGACATAGAGGGAAAGGCCACACATCGTGACTGAGATCGAGATCGGGCGCGGCAAGCGCGGCCGCAGGGCGTACGCGTTCGACGACATCGCCGTCGTACCGAGCCGGCGCACCCGGGACCCGAAGGAGGTCTCGATCGCCTGGCAGATCGACGCCTACCGCTTCGAGCTCCCCTTCCTGGCCGCCCCCATGGACTCGGTCGTCTCGCCGCAGACCGCCATCCGCATCGGCGAGCTGGGCGGCCTGGGCGTGCTGAACCTCGAGGGCCTGTGGACGCGGTACGAAGACCCGCAGCCGCTGCTCGACGAGATCGCGGAGCTGGACGAGGCCAACGCGACCCGCCGTCTGCAGGAGATCTACGCCGCCCCGATCAAGGAGGAGCTGATCGGGCAGCGGATCAAGGAGGTGCGCGACTCGGGCGTCGTCACCGCCGCCGCGCTCTCCCCGCAGCGCACCGCGCAGTTCTCCAAGGCCGTCGTCGACGCCGGGGTGGACATCTTCGTCATCCGCGGCACGACGGTCTCCGCCGAGCACGTCTCCGGCGCCGCCGAGCCGCTGAACCTCAAGCAGTTCATCTACGAGCTCGACGTCCCGGTCATCGTCGGCGGCTGCGCCACGTACACCGCCGCCCTGCACCTGATGCGCACCGGCGCCGCGGGCGTCCTGGTCGGCTTCGGCGGCGGCGCGGCGCACACCACGCGCAACGTGCTGGGCATCCAGGTCCCGATGGCGACCGCGGTCGCCGACGTCGCCGCGGCCCGCCGCGACTACATGGACGAGTCCGGCGGCCGCTACGTCCACGTCATCGCCGACGGCGGCGTGGGCTGGTCGGGCGACCTGCCGAAGGCGATCGCCTGCGGCGCCGACTCGGTCATGATCGGCTCCCCGCTGGCCCGCGCCACGGACGCCCCGGGCAAGGGCCACCACTGGGGCATGGAGGCCGTCCACGAGGACGTCCCGCGCGGCAAGCTGGTCGACCTGGGCATCGTCGGCACGACCGAGGAGATCCTCGCGGGCCCGTCGCACTCCCCGGACGGCTCCATGAACTTCTTCGGCGCCCTGCGCCGCGCGATGGCCACCACGGGCTACAGCGAGCTCAAGGAGTTCCAGCGGGTCGAGGTCACGGTCGCGGACGCGCAGCACAAGCGCTGACGCTGCTTTCGTACGTACGGAGAGGGCCTCGCACCGGGTGGTGCGGGGCCCTCTCCGTGTGCCCGGGTCAGAGGCGGTGGGCGGCCCCCGCCGGGGTGGCGCCGCGGGTGTCGAGGAGCAGCTGCGCCTTGACCGACAGGCCCTGGAGGTCGTACGTGCGGTGGTGCTGGAGCAGGAGCGTGAGGTCGGCGTGGGCGGCGGCTTCGTAGAGGGAGTCGGCGCGGGGGACCGGGACGTCGCGGACGCGCCAGTCCGGCACGTACGGGTCGTGGTAGCTGACCACGGCTCCCAGGTCCATCAGGCGGCGGGCGATCTCGTCGGCGGGGGAGCCCTCGCGGTCGGCGAGATCGGGTTTGTAGGTGACGCCCAGCAGAAGCACCCGGGCGCCGCGCGCCGACTTGCCGTGCTCGTTCAGCAGGGTGGCGCAGCGCTGGATGACGTACCCCGGCATGCGCTCGTTGACCTGGCTCGCCAGCTCGACCATACGGAGCGGGCGTTGGGTCCCGATGGTGTCGACGGGCACGCCGTGGCCGCCGACGCCCGGGCCCGGTCGGAACGCCTGGAAGCCGAAGGGCTTGGTCTCCGCGCAGCGGATGACGTCCCACAGGTCGACGCCGAGCTCGTGGCAGAGCACCGCCATCTCGTTCACCAGGGCGATGTTGACGTGCCGGAAGTTGGTCTCCAGGAGCTTGACCGTCTCCGCTTCGCGGGGGCCACGCGCGCGTACCACCTTGTCGGTGACGCGGCCGTAGAAGGCGGCGGCGGACTCCGTGCAGGCGGGGGTGAGGCCGCCGATGACCTTGGGCGTCCCGGCGAAGCCGTGGGTGCGGTTGCCGGGGTCGAGGCGGCCGGGGGAGTACGCGAGGTGGAAGTCGCGGCCGGCGCGCAGGCCCGAGCCCTCTTCGAGGAGGTCGCGCAGCATGCCTTCGGTGGTGCCGGGGTGGACGGGTGACTCCAGCAGCACGGTGGTGTGCGGGCGCAGTCGGGCGGCCAGAGCGCGGGCGGCGTCGGCGACGGCGGCGAGGTCGAGGGCCCGGTCGGGGCCGGCGGGGGTGGGGGCGCAGATGACGGCCGTACGGACCCGGCCGAGGTCCGCCGGGTCGGTGGAGGGCCGGAAGCCCCCCGCGAGCATCCGGCGGATCTCCGACGCGCTGAGGGAACCGTCGACGGGCGGGCGGCCCGCGGCGAGTTCGGCGACGGGGCGTGGGTCGGTGTCGTAGCCGATGGTGTCGATGCCGGCGGCGACAGCGGCCTGGGCGAGGGGGAGTCCGTGGTGGCCGAGGCCGATGACGGCGAGATCAGCGGGCATGGAGGTGGGACGTCCTTCCCAGTAGCCGGAGGGGACGAGACGCGCAAGCCCTGTGGACAGAACGAGGGGCGAGCGCAATGTCAGACTAGGCGTAAATATGACCGATATGCGGGATTGCGGGGTCGGGGATCGCCGAGTGTTATCCACAGGCGGTGGCTGAAGTCGGAGGGCCGGGACAGAATCGAGACTGTGAGCCCGACCACGGGGGACGACGGGAGGCAGCGGTGAGGACAGCGGCACTGGGGCCCGCGGAGCGAGCGGAAGCGCTCGCGGCGATGGCCGAGCGTGAACTGGACGTACTGGTCGTGGGCGCCGGTGTCGTCGGCGCCGGGACCGCCCTCGACGCGGTCACGAGAGGACTTTCGACCGGGCTTGTGGAGGCCCGGGACTGGGCATCCGGCACCTCCAGCCGGTCGAGCAAGCTGATCCACGGCGGCCTGCGGTATCTGGAGATGCTCGACTTCGCGCTCGTACGGGAGGCGCTGAAGGAGCGTGGACTGCTCCTTGAGCGGCTCGCACCCCATCTGGTGAAACCGGTGCCCTTCCTCTACCCCCTGCGGCACAAGGGCTGGGAGCGGCTCTACGCCGGCTCGGGCGTCGCGCTGTACGACGCGATGTCGGTGTCGTCGGGACACGGCCGGGGTCTTCCCGTCCACCGGCATCTGTCACGGCGTCACGCCCTGCGGGTGGCGCCCTGCCTGAAGAAGGACGCGCTGGTGGGGGCGTTGCAGTACTACGACGCCCAGATGGACGACGCCCGCTTCGTCGCCACGCTCGTACGGACCGCGGCGAGCTACGGCGCGAAGGCCGCCAGCCGGGCCAGGGTGATCGGCTTCCTGCGCGAGGGCGAACGGGTGGTCGGCGCCCGGGTGAAGGACGTCGAGGGCGGCGGCGAGTACGAGATCCGCGCCAAGCAGATCGTGAACGCCACCGGGGTGTGGACGGACGACACCCAGGCGCTCATCGGGGAGAGGGGCCAGTTCCACGTACGGGCGTCGAAAGGCATCCATCTGGTGGTGCCCAAGGACCGGATTCACTCGAACACCGGACTGATCCTGCGCACCGAGAGGTCCGTCCTGTTCGTGATCCCCTGGGGGCGGCACTGGATCGTCGGCACCACGGACACCGACTGGGACCTGGACAAGGCCCACCCGGCCGCGTCCAGCGCCGACATCGACTATCTTCTCGAACACGTGAACAGCGTGCTGGCGGTGCCGCTCGGTCGGGACGACGTCCAAGGGGTCTACGCCGGGCTGCGGCCCCTCCTCGCCGGAGAGTCGGACGCGACCAGCAAGCTCTCGCGCGAACACACCGTCGCGCACCCGGTCCCCGGTCTCGTCGTCGTCGCGGGCGGCAAGTACACCACCTACCGCGTGATGGCCAAGGACGCCGTGGACGAGGCCGTGCACGCGCTCGACCAGCGGGTCGCCGCCTGCGTCACCGAGGACATCCCGCTGCTCGGCGCCGAGGGCTACAAGGCGCTGTGGAACGCGCGGGCCAGGATCGCCGCCCGGACCGGGCTCCATGTCGTACGGGTCGAGCATCTGCTCAACCGCTACGGCGCCCTGACGGAGGAGATCCTGGAGCTGGTCGCCAGTGACCCGAGTCTCGGCGAACCGCTGACCGGCGCCGAGGACTATCTGCGCGCCGAGATCGTCTACGCCGCCTCGCACGAAGGGGCCCGGCACCTGGACGACGTCCTGACCCGGCGCACCCGGATCTCGATCGAGACCTTCGACCGGGGCACGCGCAGCGCGCGCGAGTGCGCGGAGCTCATGGCACCGGTACTGGGCTGGGACGCGCAGCAGATCGAGAAGGAGGTCGAGCACTACGAGAAGCGGGTGGAGGCGGAGCGGGAGTCGCAGCGGCAGCCCGACGACCTGACGGCGGACGCGGCGCGTCTCGGCGCGCCGGACATCGTGCCGATCTGACGCTCTGTCGGGACCGGGGAGGTGCGGAGGGCGGGGAGCAGGGGGGAGCAGGGGCGCCAACTCGGCGGGGCGTCCGGCGCGTTGGCAACCGGGCCTGACGCCCCGTTCGCGGGGTCGGGGAACCTCAGGGGGGTGGCTGCGCGTCGGGTGGCATGGTGGGAGTGTCGTTCCCCGGGGCCGTCTTCTCGGACTGCGGACCCGGGAGCAGCGCGGGTCCCGGAGTGAGAGACAATGGGCTCTCTTCCAGGGCGGGTTACCGCATCGCGCGGGAAGCGGCAGGCGCGGGCGAAGATCAGGGATCGCAGAGGGGACGCATGTCGGAGGCGGAGCAGTCGCGGGGCACGGCGCGGGACCCTCGGCGGGACGCCGGCGCGGGTGCCGGAACCGACGGCGACCGGGGTGTGGTCCCAGCGGCGCGTGAAGCGGAGCGGGACGGGGACTCCGGCGCGGAGACGGGCAAGGCGGGCGGCGCGAGCGGCGCCGAAGCCGCCGTCGAGCCCTCGGACGCCGGGCCGGGCAAGGTACCGGGACCGGCGACGGCCAGGGAGGCCGCGACGGCCTCGAAGCCGGTCACGGACACCGTGCCCCCGAAGGCGGACGCGGAGCCCGCGGACAGGGCTCTGTCGGACACCGCCCCGGCGGACGCGGTACCGGCGGACGGCAAGCCTGCCGGCAGCGCGCCGGAGAAGACCGTCGCGAAGGGCGAGAGCCCGGCCGGCTCTCCGTCCGCCCGGCAGGCCGACGGGAAGCAGGCCGACGCGAAGCCTGCCGACCTGAAAAAGCCGGCCGATGCGCGGCCGGCCGACCCGAAGGCGGCCGATCGGAAGCCTGTCGACGCGAAGCCGCCTGTCGATGCGCGGCCCGGTGACGTGAAGGCGGGAAGCGCGGGGCGGGTCGACGACCGGCCCGTCGACGCCAGGCCCGCCGTGAAGGGCACGGGCGTCGCAGCCGGAGGGGCCCAGGGCGCCAGGAAGGCCGGTGCGCCCGGACGCTCCGCGAAGGCGGCGCCCGGGGCGACGGCCGAGGGCAGCCTGCTGGCCGGGCGTTACCGGCTCGGCGCGGTGCTCGGGCGCGGCGGCATGGGCACGGTGTGGCGTGCCGTCGACGAGACGCTCGGACGGACCGTCGCCGTCAAGGAGCTTCGCTTCCCCAACAGCATCGACGAGGACGAGAAGCGACGCCTCATCACCCGGACCCTGCGCGAGGCCAAGGCCATCGCCCGGATCCGCAACAACGGCGCCGTGACCGTCTACGACGTCGTCGACGAGGACGACCGGCCCTGGATCGTCATGGAGCTGATCGAGGGCAAGTCGCTCGCCGACGCCGTCCGGGAGGACGGCACCCTCACGCCCCACCGCGCCGCCGAGGTCGGCCTCGCCATCCTCGACGTGCTCCGCTCCGCGCACCGCGAGGGCATCCTGCACCGCGACGTGAAGCCGTCGAACGTGCTGATCGCCGAGGACGGCCGGGTCGTCCTCACCGACTTCGGCATCGCCCAGGTCGAGGGCGACCCTTCGATCACCTCCACCGGCATGCTCGTCGGCGCCCCCTCCTACATCTCGCCGGAGCGGGCCCGTGGCCACAAGCCGGGACCGGCCGCCGACATGTGGTCGCTCGGCGGACTGCTGTACGCGGCCGTCGAGGGCAGCCCGCCGTACGACAAGGGCTCCGCGATCGCGACGCTCACCGCGGTGATGACCGAGCCCGTCGACCCGCCGAAGAACGCCGGGCCGCTGCTCGAGAAGGTCATCTACGGCCTGCTCGCCAAGGACCCCGCCCAGCGGCTCGACGACGCGGGCGCCCGCGCGCTCCTCAGGGCCGTGCTGGACGCTCCCGCGCCCACCTTCGCGCCCGAGCCGTCGCCGGAGGCCACCCGGGTCGTTCCCCTGCCACCGGCACCCTCGAAGCCGCCGTTCGGGCCCGCCACCACGGAGAGGAGCGGCGAGGCGGCGGCCGAGCGGATGCTCGGCGCGCTGAAGTCCGTGCGCAACGCCGCCACCGCGCCGAAGCCGGCGCAGGGCGGCAACCGACCGGCCCAGGCCCGGGCGTCGCTCACGGACGTGGTGCCGCGCCGCACACTGGTGATCATCGCCGCGATCGTCGTCCTCGCCCTGCTCGGCACCATCCTCGCCGTCGCGCTGGGCGGAGGCGACGACAGTACGGGCAACAAGGGCGGTGGTACGGGCGGCGGTGACCAGGTGACCTCGGCCGGTGCCACGGCGGGAAACGGTGACACCCAGGAACAGGGACAGACGCAGGGGCAGGGCCAGACACCGAGCGAGCCAGGCGAGCAGCCCGGCGGTACGGGCGAGCAGAGCGGGACGCCGTCGGGCAAGCCCAGCACCGGTGGCCCCGGTACGGGCGGAGCATCGCTGCCCGCCGGCTACGCCATGGTGGCCAACGACCGGTTCCACTTCAGCATGGCGATGCCGTCGTCCTTCAAGCTCAACGCCATAGCGGGCCGGAACTCCGGCGGGATATTCAACGCCGACGGCGGCTTCCCGCGCGTCCAGGTCGACTTCAACGACAGCCCGAAGGACGACGCGGCCAGCGCGTGGGCCGGTGCCGTGGCCGGGGTGTCCGCCAGCAGCAGCGGCTACCGCCACATCGGCATCAAGCCGGTCTCGTACAAGGGATATCCCACCGTCGCCGACTGGGAGTTCGAGCGCGACCAGAGCGGCATCCGGGTCCGGATCCTCAACCGGGGCTTCAAGGTGGACGCCAAGCGGGGCTACTCCATCATGATCAGCTGCAAGGCGGACACGTGGAACGCCGCCGAGTGCAAGACACTGCGGGACACGGCGTTCGCCACGTTCAGCCCCAAGGACTGACCGACGGCACGTATCGTGAGAGGCCGGGGACCGTACGCAGCTGGACAGGGCCGACAACTGCACGGGTTCCGACCATAATTGACGGTATCGCATGGTCCGTGAGATCCCTGGGGCGTGGGGGTCCGTGGGATCGTGGGAACAGGGGCACAGCGCGCTCGGTGGGGAGGCGTCGTGGAGGACTACGCGGGGAGGGTGCTCGCCGACCGCTACCGCCTGCCGCTGCCGCCGTCGGACGCGTACGAGCTCGTGGAGACGCGAGCCTTCGACACGTACAGCGGGCAGGAGGTCCTGGTCCGCCAGGTGCCGCTGCCCGAGGTGGTCGACGCCGAGTTCCTCGACGGTGACGCGGGCGGCGGGTCCGTGGCTCGTCCGACCCGGGGACGGGCGTCCCGGCGCCCGGCCGACCCCGCCGTGCGGAGGGCTGTCGAGGCGGCGCAGGCCGCCGCGCGGATCCCCGACCACCCCCGTCTCGACCAGGTCTTCGACGTGTTCGCCGAAGCCGGTTCGCTGTGGATAGTGAGTGAACTGGTGGCGGCCAGGCCGCTGGCGGCGCTCCTCGCCGAGCGTCCCCTCACTCCCTACCGGGCGGCCGAGATCGGCTCCGACGTCCTCACGGCCCTGCGGGCTCTGCACGCCCATGGCTGGACCCATCGGAACATCACCCCGCGCACGGTGCTCGTCTGCGACGACGGACGGGTGGTGCTCACCGGGCTGGCGACGGGCGCGGCGGAGGAGGCCCTGTGCGGGTACGCACCGGTGCCGGAGCCCGAGGAGGACGACCGGCGGTACGCGGGGGACGCCGAACTGCCCGGTGCTGCCTCCGGTGCCGCTGGGGCCGTTGGGGGTCCGCGTGTTCCCGCTGCCGCCGAGCGGCCGGACCCGGGTACGGCCGTCCCCGTTCCCGGCGCACGTACGCGTGCGGAGATCGAGGCGCCGGGGCCCGAGCGCCCGAGGCCGGCCGACGAGTCGGACACCGGGTCGGACGACCCGGTGGCGAGTCCGGCCACGGACGTACGGGCGGCCCGCGCGGGTGCCATCGCCGCGTACCGCGCGGGCGCCCGCGCCGCGGCACGACTCGCGGAGACCGGACCGGCGCCGGTGCGGCGCTCGGACCCGGGCCTGGACGTGCACGCGAATCCGGACCCGCACGCGGACCCGCACGTGGACCCGCGCCCCGACCCGCTCGTGAGCCCTGGCCCCGGCCCGCGTCCCTACCCGGACGCCGGCCCGGGCCCCGAGCTGAGCCCCGGTGACGAGTCCGATCCCGGCCGTGCGACCGAGCCGGGTTTCGAGCGCGACTCCAGGAACGTCCCCGGCCCGGAGCGCGAGACCGCGACCGTGCCCGCGCGGGGACTCGGTCCCGAGCCGCAGTGGTGGTCCCAGGCCGAGGACGACGAGGGCGAGGACGACGAGGACGAGGGCGCCGGGCCGCCCCGCGCGCTGCTCGCCGGCAGTTGGAGCGACGGGCCGCACGCCTCGCGCGACGGCGCGGGGCCGATCCCCGCGGGCGGCTCGGGCCCGGCCGGAGGCCGGGAAAGCGGCCAGGTGCTCCCGGGTTCCGGCCGGCCCGCTCTCCCGGCCGGCTACACCCCCGCCCAGGCCCCGCATCCGGCCCCCGTGCCCGCCGCCCCGGTTCCGGTGCCGGTGCCGGCCGTCGGCCGCTGGGACGGGCCCGCGCCGGACGCGGACGGCCCGGGGCACCCGTACCGAGGTCCCGCCACCCGGCTCGCCGGCGAGCGCGCCCGCCAGACGCGGATCGCCGTCGTCGGCGCCGTGACCGAGCGCTGGGCCCCCGAACAGGCAGGACCGGTCCACGAGAACTGGCGGCTGGCTCCGCCGATCGGTCCGGCCACCGACCTCTGGGCGCTGGGCGCGCTGCTCTACCGGGCGGTCCAGGGCCACGCCCCGTACCCCGAGGACAACGCCGCCGAGCTGGTCCAGCTCGTGTGCGCCGAGCCCCCCGCCTTCGCCGAGGAGTGCGGGCCGCTGCGCCCCGTCGTCGAGTCGCTGCTACGCCAGGACCCCACCGAGCGCCCCGACTTCGAGGAGGTGCGGGGCTGGCTGCGCTCCCTCGTCCGGTCGGCGCCCGAGCCCGACGCAGGCGTCGGGGTCGTCCCGCTGCCGTCCGTCGACGCCACCCGGCTGCCCATCGTGCGCCGCCGCGGCGAACTGGTGCGCAGGCGTCGTGGGGGAGCGGCCGGCGGCCGCCACCGGCACAAGAGGAACAAGCAGCCCTATCTGCCTCCGCAGCCCCATGGACCGGCCGAGCCCCGCCGGGCCCGTGGCCAGGACCGGCGCCACGAGCCCCGGCGGGAGCTCCGGCAGGAGGAGTTCCACCAGGAGCTCCCGCAGCGGGCCCCCCGCACCCCACGGCCTGCCCGGTCATCCGGAGCCTCCCGCTCCCCGCGCGCGCTCGGGCGTACGCTCCTGCTCCTGATCCTGCTGCTGCTCGGTGGGGCCGTCGCGTACGCCGTGATGTTCATGCCCGACGAGGGGGGCGCCGGGGGCCAACGAGCCGCCGGGCAGCCGGGCGGGCAGTCCACCGCGCCCTCGGATCCCGGTCCGCCGAAGACCACGCCGAGCGCGAAACCCACCTCGGGCACGAAACCCACCTCGGGCACGAAACCCACCCCCGGCACGAAACCGGGCGCGAGCACGGAACCGGCCCCCGGCGCGGAGCTCGCGGCGGGCTACTCCCTGCGCAAGGACCCGGAAGGCTTCCAGGTCGGCGTCGCCGACGGCTGGCGGCGCAGCCCCATCAACGACGCCGGGCAAGTCCGCTACACCGGCGGCGAATTCACCCTCATCGTCGTGCCGGGGCGGGACACCGTGCAGGCCCACGGCGCGGACCCGATGGCGTACCAGCGCACCAAGGAGCGCGAGCTCCAGCCCTGGCGGGACTCCTCCTGGTCCAGCGCCTCCGGGCTGCGCCGCATCGACGTCGGCCGACAGGCCATGGCGGTGGGTCAGTTCACCTGGCAGGACAGCACCGGCCGTGAGGTGTTCGTCCGCAACCTGGCGCTGATCGAGGGCGGCCGCTACCACGTGGTCCAGGTCATCGGCCCGGAGACCGAACGCGACAAGGTGTCCGAGATCTACGACCAGGCCGTGAAGGCGTACCGCGCGACGCGCTGACACGCCTGGCCGGCTCCCCCCCCCGGATCGGCCGGCCGCCGCTCTTCCTCCCCGCGCCCCGTCCGCCGCGGCTTGCCTCCCGTCCCACGGTCTGCCGCCGCTCGCCCCGTCCGCCGCCCGGTCACAGGCTTGTTCCGTTGCCCGCCCCGAGCTTCCGCCACCCGTTCCGCCTCCGTAATCTGGCCTCCGAAGGAACGGGCGGGGGCAAGTGGAGCATTCACAGAGCGCAGGCGCGGGAACCGGGGCCGGGGCGGGCACGGGGGAGGGCCTCCTGCTGGCCGGGCGCTACCGGTTGGGCGAGACGATCGGCCGCGGTGGCATGGGCAAGGTCTGGCGCGCCCACGACGAGGTCCTGCACCGGATCGTCGCCGTCAAGGAGTTGACGGCGGGTCGGTTCGTGGCCGAGGCCGACCGCCTGGTGCTGCACGCCCGTACGCAGAAGGAGGCCCGCGCCGCTGCCCGGATCACCCACCCCGGCGTGGTCACCGTCCATGACGTGCTGGAGCACGACGACCGGCCGTGGATCGTGATGCAGTACGTCGACGGGCCCTCGCTCGCCGACGCCGCCAAGGAGTCCGGCACGATCGAGCCCCGGGAGGCGGCCAGGATCGGTCTGCACGTCCTCGGCGCCCTGCGGGCCGCGCACGCGGCCGGGGTGCTGCACCGGGACGTCAAGCCCGGCAACGTCCTGCTGGCCCGCGACGGCCGGGTCCTGCTCACCGACTTCGGGATCGCGGCGATCGAGGGCGACTCGACGATCACCCGCACCGGTGAACTCGTCGGCTCCATCGACTATCTGGCGCCCGAGCGGGTACGGGGCGGGGACCCCGGTCCCGCATCCGACCTGTGGTCGCTGGGCGCGACGCTGTACACGGCGGTGGAGGGCGGCTCGCCGTTCCGGCGGAGCTCTCCGATCAGCACCATGCAGGCGGTGGTGACGGAGGAGCCGGCGCACCCCGCGAAGGCCGGGCCGCTGGCATCCGTCATCGTCGCGCTGCTCCGCAAGGACCCGGCGCACCGGCCGCTCGCGGACGAGGCCGAGCGGATGCTGCTCGACGCCATGGAGGGCCGCACACCGCGAGCGGCCCAGGCGTACGTCCCGACGCAGCGGGTGCCGGAGGAGGCGCTGACCGCCGCCACCTCCTCGCTGCCCGAGACCGCCCTGCCCGAGCGCGCGCGGCAGCCGCACCGGGACCCCGCGGGCACGGGCGCCGGCTCCACGGCGACCCTCGCCGACGTACCGGCAGCCGTCCCCGAGAGGAGCCGCGGACGGTGGCGTACGGCGGTCCTGGCGGCCGTCCTCGCGGGCCTGGTCGCGGGCGGGGCCGTCTTCGCCGCCATGAACTACACCGCCGCCGGGGACGCCGACCGCGACCGTCGTGCCGCGGAGCGGAGCACGGCCGTCACCGGCCCGGCCGAGGCCGGGATACCCGCCGGCTGGCACAGGGTCGAGGACCCCGAGGGCTTCAGCCTCCTCGTCCCCGACGGCTGGAAGCGGCAGACCGACGGCGACAACATCGACTACACGCCGGACAACGGCCGCCACCGGATCCGGATCAGCATCGACCCCACGCCCGACTTCGAGAACCCGTACGTGCACGTGCTGGACCTGGAGAAGACCCTCGAGAAGCGCATGCGGTACCAGCGGATCAAGCTCAACCAGAACACCTACCGCGACCAGGTCCGCTCCGCCCGGTGGGAGTTCACCTGGTACGAGAAGCAGGAGTTCCCGGGCCCGAGGCACGCCATCGACCAGCTGTACTTCACGGACGACGGCACCGAGTACGCCCTGTACATGTCCTCGCCGGAGTCGAGCTGGAAGACCACCCGGGAGCAGTTCGACATCGTCCTGCGGCACTGGCGGGCGCCGGGCGAGCAGACGCGGTGAGCGCGCCAGGGATCCGGGGACACCGCCCGCGCGCCCGACCGTAAGCCCCTGATCCGGGGACACCGCCCGCGCGCCCGACCGTAAGCCCCTGATCAGGGCTTATATGCCAGTGATCACTGGCGCGATTGTGCGCACCCGGTGAAAACGCGTTACCGACGGGTACCCAAAGGCCGGAATGCGGCCTACTCTCGCCCTCATGACGGACTCGCAGGCTCGCGCCACCACGCTCACGGCGGTCACCACCACCGGTACGAACCCCCTCGCGCCCTCGCCCGCCGGCGCCCGCACCGCGGCCGACGTGGTGACGCCCGAGGTGGTCGCCCAGCTCACTCGCGGGGTCGTCGGCTCCGGCCGTACCGCCAACCACACCCCCTTCACCGGTGAGAAGCTCGCCGAGCTGCCCGAGTCCACCCCCGAGGACGTCGCCGAGGCGTTCGCCCGCGCCCGTGCCGCCCAGGGCGTCTGGGCCGCGACCCCGGTCCGGGCCCGCGCCGCCGTCCTGCTCCGTTTCCACGACCTGGTCCTGGAGCGCCAGGCGGAGGTGCTCGACCTCATCCAGCTGGAGACCGGCAAGGCCCGGCTCCACGCCCACGAGGAGGTCCAGGCGGTCGCCGTAGCCGCCCGCCACTACGGCCGCAAGGCCCCCTCCTACCTGCGCCCCAAGCGCCACACCGGTGTCGTACCGACCCTCACCAAGGTCACCGAGCTGCGCCAGCCGCGCGGGGTCGTCGGGCAGATCGCCCCCTGGAACTACCCGCTGGAGCTCTCCGTCGGCGACGCGCTGCCCGCCTTCGTCGCGGGCAACGCCGTGGTGATGAAGCCGGACACCGAGACCGCCCTCACCGCGCTGTGGGCCCGGGACCTGCTCGTCGAGGCGGGGCTGCCGGCCGAGGTCTTCCAGGTCGTCCTCGGCGACGGGCCCGTGGTCGGCCCCGAGGTCGTCAAGCACGCCGACTACGTCTCCTTCACCGGCTCCACCCGCACCGGCCGCGAGGTCGCGCAGGGCGCCGCCGCCCGGCTCGTCGGTGTCACGCTCGAACTCGGCGGCAAGAACGCCATGCTGGTCCTGCGGGACGCCGACATCGAGAAGGCTGCCGCCGGCGCCGTCCGCGCCTGCTTCTCCTCGGCCGGACAGCTCTGCATCTCCATCGAGCGGCTGTACGTGCACGAGTCGGTCGCCGACGACTTCGTCGCCCGGTTCGCCGCCCGCACGAAGGCGATGCGGCTGGGCAACTCCCTCGCCTACGGCGCCGACATGGGCTCCCTCGTCAGCGACCGGCAGCTGGAGACGGTCACCCGGCACGTCGAGGAGGCCGTCGCCAAGGGCGCCAAGGTCGTCGCGGGCGGCGTCGCCCGCCCCGACATCGGCCCGCTCTTCTACGAGCCGACGATCCTCGACGGCGTCGAGGCGCCGATGGCCGTCTGCACCGAGGAGACCTTCGGCCCCGTCGTCTCGATCTACCGCTTCAAGGACGAGGACGAGGTCGTCGAGCTGGCCAACGGCACGCCGTACGGCCTCAACTCCTCCGTCTGGACCCGGGACGCGCGCCGCGGCCACGCCATCGCCGCCCGGCTGCGCACCGGCACGGTCAACATCAACGAGGGGTACGCCCCGGCGTACGGAAGCGTCCAGGCGCCGATGGGCGGCATGAAGGACTCCGGTCTGGGGCGGCGCCACGGCTCGGAGGGCATCCTCAAGTTCACCGAGGCCCAGACCGTCGCCCAGCAGCGGCTGATTCCGCTGGCGCCGTCCTTCGGCATGGACGACGAGAAGTACGCCGCGTTCATGAGCGTGTCCCTGAAGGCGATGAAGGCCCTGCGCCTGCGCTGACACCCGCCCGCTTCCGCATACTTCCGCACGTTCCCGCACTTTTCACGTACGAGGAGAGCCATGACCGCGGTACCCCCTGCCCGGAATCAGGAAGACGACGGCGCGTACGACTACGACGTCATCGTCGTGGGTTCCGGCTTCGGCGGCTCGGTCACGGCCCTGCGCCTGACCGAGAAGGGCTACCGGGTCGGCGTCCTGGAGGCCGGCCGCCGCTTCACGCGCGCGACCCTGCCGAAGAACTCCTGGGACCTGAAGAACTTCCTCTGGGCCCCCTCCCTCGGTCTCTACGGCATCCAGCGCATCCATCTGCTCGGCAAGGTCATGGTGCTCGCGGGCGCCGGCGTCGGCGGCGGCTCGCTCAACTACGCCAACACCCTCTACGAGCCGCTCGCGCCGTTCTTCGAGGACCCGCAGTGGAGGGACATCACCGACTGGCGCGACGAGCTCACCCCGTACTACGACCAGGCCAAGCGGATGCTCGGGGTGCGGCTCAACCCGACGATGACCCCCTCCGACGTGCATCTCAAGGCCACCGCCGAGGCGATGGGGATCGGCGACACCTTCCACATGGCGCCGGTCGGCGTCTTCTTCGGCGACGGCAACGACGCCGAGGGCACGGCCAGGGCGAAGCCGGGCGACGAGGTGGCCGACCCGTACTTCGGGGGCGCCGGCCCCTCGCGCAAGGCGTGCACCGAGTGCGGCGAGTGCATGACCGGTTGCCGGCACGGCGCCAAGAACACCCTGAACGAGAACTACCTCCACCTCGCGGAGAGGGCCGGCGCCGTGGTCCACCCCATGACGTCGGTCGTCGCCCTCACCGAGGACTCGCGCGGCGGCTACGCCGTGCGGACCCTCCCGACCGACAACCGGAGGAAGGGCGCGGGGCGGACCTTCACCGCCCGCAAGGTGGTGGTCGCGGCCGGCACGTACGGCACCCAGACGCTGCTGCACCGGATGAAGGACTCCGGACTGCTGCCCCGGATCTCCGCCCGCCTCGGCGAGCTGACCCGCACGAACTCCGAGGCGCTGGTGGGCTCGCAGACCACCGACCGGCGCTACCGCAGGCGGCACGGCGAGGACCGGGTCGACTTCACCAGGGGTGTGGCGATCACGTCGTCGATCCACCCGGACGAGAACACCCACATCGAGCCGGTCCGTTACGGCAGGGGCTCGAACTCCATGGGAGGTCTGACCGTCCTCCAGGTGCCCTACGGCGCCCACCGGGTCCGCAGGTGGCTCCTGGAGATGGTCAAGCACCCCGCCCTCGCTCTGCGCGCCCTCTCCAACCGCCGCTGGTCGGAGCGGACCATCATCGGCCTGGTGATGCAGTCCCTGGACAACTCGCTCACCACCTACCGCAAGCCCGGCGGTCTCGGAAAGGGCCTGCTCACCGCACGCCAGGGGCACGGCGCCCCGAACCCGACCCAGATCGAGGCGGCCACCCGCGCCGCCTCCCTGATGGCGGAGGAGATCAACGGCTTCGCCGGCTCGAACATCGGCGAGCTGATGGGCACCCCGCTGACCGCGCATTTCCTCGGCGGCTGCCCGATCGGCGCCGACGCCGAGTCCGGCGTCATCGACCCGTACCACCGCCTCTACGGCCACCCGGGCATCTCCGTCGTCGACGGGGCGGCGATCTCCGCCAACCTCGGCGTCAACCCCTCGCTGACGATCACGGCGCAGGCGGAGCGGGCCATGTCCTTCTGGCCGAACAAGGGCGAGGAGGATCCGCGTCCGCGCCGGGGCGAGGGGTACGTCCGGCTCGCCCCGGTCGCGCCGAAGTCCCCGGCGGTCCCGGCGGACGCCTTCGGCGCGCTGAACCTGCCGTTCCTTGGCATGCCGGCGGTCCCGCCGAGGCAGGCGACGCGGACGAGCCCCGACACGGCCGTGTCCTGACACCCGAGGAGGCTCTCCGAACGGAAGAGGCGCTGCACCCCCCTCCGAGTGCAGCGCCTCTCCAGCTTCTGGTGGTGCCGCATGCATGACCTGCGACCGGGGGGATTGGTTGTAGCGGATGCGCGGAATCATGGTGTGACGCGCGTCACTTCATCCCGGCCCGTCCGCCCCTCGCGCACGGCAAGGGCCCCGCGGCGCGATGTCGTTCGCGGCGGGGCCCTTGGGCGGCACCGGTGTCAGGGCGGTGGCGGTGCCGGCGGAGAGCGGCGCCCGGGGGGGAGGAGGCGCCGCAGGGGTGAGGGGGACTCGAGGGGACTCGAAGGTCGGGACGGTACGCGGGGTGGATCGCATCGTGCTGGGCGGATGCCGCCGGGCATCCGTCGGGCCGGTTGCGGTCGGCCCCGGGCGTCCCCGGGGCCGACCGCTCTTCATGGGTGACCGGGCTGCTGTCCCCTGCCGTCCGGTCACACACGCTGGGGCGAGGTCCCACGGCGTACCAGTGGTACGCCACACACCCCAGCGGAGCCACGCGTGGTTTCTTCGGGCCCGCCCCTGGCTGGCACGGACACCGGGACCAACGAAGGGGTGCGGGAGCCGGTCACGCGCCGTACGGGTGAGAGCGGGTCCGAACTCAGGTCCGTACCCCCGCCCCCGCGGGTCAGACCCGGCCCCGGCACAGTTCGAGCACGGTCATCGCGAGGGCGGTGCCCGGCTTGCCCAGCGCGTCCCTGTAGTGGCCGAGGACCTCCATCTCGCGCGCGAGGTTCACGCGGCGGCCGCCCGAGCCGATCCGGGCCTCCTGGATCACGGCCGAGACGGCCATCCGCTCCTGGATCAGGCCGATGATCCGGTCGTCGAGCGCGTCGATCCGCTCGCGGGCGTCCCCGATGAGCGCGGCGGCCTCGTCGGTACGGGCGCCGGTCTTCTCGGTCACGGTCTTCTCGGTCACGGTCTTCGCGGTCAGGGCCTTGGCGGTCACGGTCGTAGCGGCGGCGGCGGTCGCGGTGGTCATCGGGGGCTCCTCGTGGTGTCGGGTTCGAAAGGCCCCGGAGCGGCACGGCCCGGAAAACGACAGAACGCCCCGGGCCTTGTCGGCCCGGGGCGCCTGGGAAGTCGCTTGTCAGATCAAGCAGCACGACCATGGCAGCCGGACGGGCCGGTGCCATAGGTAAAGACGAAGATCGTGAGCTTGCGCATGCGGACAGTATGGACCGCGCCTCGCGCTCCCGGCCAAACCGGGTTCGGATGGTGAGACGAAAAGCGACACCGGCGCGCCGGTAGAATCGATAAATAGCCCCCTCTTTCGGGGAACCTCTCCTACCGCCGGAAGGCCGCCGTAGTGTCATCAGCGACTCCCGCTGCCGCGCCCGACGTCTCCAACCCGGACGTAGTCCTCGTTGTCGACTTCGGCGCCCAGTACGCCCAGCTCATCGCCCGCCGAGTCCGTGAGGCCCGGGTCTACAGCGAGATCGTCCCGTCCACCATGCCGGTGGCCGAGATGCTGGCCAAGAACCCGAAGGCGATCATCCTCTCCGGCGGCCCGTCGTCCGTGTACGCGGAGGGCGCCCCGCGCCTGGACCGAGAACTGTTCGAGGCCGGTGTCCCGGTCTTCGGCATGTGCTACGGCTTCCAGCTGATGGCGACCACCCTCGGCGGCACCGTCGACAACACCGGAGCGCGCGAGTACGGCCGTACGCCGCTGCACGTCTTCAAGGCCGGCTCCACCCTCTTCGAGGGCACGCCGACCGAGCAGTCCGTGTGGATGTCGCACGGCGACGCCTGCTCCGCCGCCCCCGAGGGCTTCACCGTCACCGCGTCCACGGACGTCGTGCCGGTCGCGGCCTTCGAGAACGACGAGAAGAAGCTGTACGGCGTGCAGTACCACCCCGAGGTGATGCACTCCACGCACGGCCAGCAGATCCTGGAGCACTTCCTCTACCGGGGCGCCGGTATCCAGCCGACGTGGACCACCGGCAACGTCATCGAGGAGCAGGTCGCGGCCATCCGCGAGCAGGTCGGCACCAAGCGCGCCATCTGCGGTCTCTCCGGCGGCGTCGACTCGGCGGTGGCCGCGGCGCTCGTGCAGAAGGCCATCGGCTCGCAGCTGACCTGCGTGTACGTCGACCACGGTCTGATGCGCAAGGACGAGACCGAGCAGGTCGAGAAGGACTTCGTCGCCGCGACCGGCGTCCAGCTGAAGGTCGTCGACGCGCAGGAGCGATTCCTCACCGCGCTCGCGGGGGTCTCCGACCCCGAGGAGAAGCGGAAGATCATCGGCCGTGAGTTCATCCGCGTCTTCGAGCAGGCGCAGGCCGAGATCGTCGCCGAGTCGGCCGGCGCCGGCGAGGACGTCGCCTTCCTCGTCCAGGGCACGCTCTACCCCGACATCGTCGAGTCCGGTGGCGGCACCGGCACGGCGAACATCAAGTCCCACCACAACGTGGGCGGCCTTCCCGAGGACCTGGAGTTCGAGCTCGTCGAGCCGCTGCGCCAGCTGTTCAAGGACGAGGTCCGTATGGTCGGCCAGGAGCTCGGCCTGCCGGACGAGATCGTCCAGCGGCAGCCCTTCCCGGGCCCCGGCCTGGGCATCCGGATCGTCGGCGAGGTCACCAAGGAGCGCCTGGACCTGCTGCGCGAGGCCGACGCCATCGCCCGCGAGGAGCTGACGGCCGCCGGTCTCGACCGCGACATCTGGCAGTGCCCGGTCGTGCTGCTCGCCGATGTGCGCTCCGTGGGCGTGCAGGGCGACGGCCGGACCTACGGCCACCCGATCGTCCTGCGCCCCGTCTCCTCCGAGGACGCCATGACGGCGGACTGGACGCGCATGCCGTACGACGTGCTCGCGAAGATCTCCACCCGGATCACCAACGAGGTCGCCGACGTCAACCGTGTCGTGCTCGACGTGACCAGCAAGCCGCCGGGCACCATCGAGTGGGAGTGACCCCTCCCGTACGTGGGTGAAACCGCCGTCCCGTCTCCACGGGGCGGCGGTTTCGTCGTCTGGTCCCTCCGGTCGATGCCTCCGGTCGATCGCCTGTGGCCGACCCCTGTGGTCGTCGTGTGATCTCTCTGGTCAGTCGCACGGATCCCGAACTCCTGTCGTAGAACGTGCCTTTACGTCAATGTGATGACTGTTCAATCACTCTCGCGCGGGGCGCTCGGAGCACACGAGGAGCGTCCCGGTGCGGGACAATTCCCAAGGATCGACGGCTGGTTGACGGATCGGGAAGTGAGCGCCGTGGCGGTGCAAGAGGCGAGACGGTGCCAGGAGTCGACGCTGTACGGTGACGCCGGGCCTTGCGTAGCGGGCGGGCGAGCCGGGCACCGGCGCGCCGTCGCCGCCTTCCTCGCCCTGCGCGACGAACTGGCCGCGGGGCACGGCGTGCCCGCCGCCGTCGCCCACTCGCCGGTCGCCTCCCGCCAGTGGGTCTCCGACGAGCTCGGCCAGTCCGCCCGTACCGTCGCCACGCGCGGCCGCGAGGCGGGCGAGGCCTGGCTCCGGCGTGTGCGTCCGGCCACCTTCGGGGCCGTCTGGGGCGCTGTCGTCGCGCTGCTCCTCGGGCAGGCGCTCACCGCGGTCGGCACCGGCTGGACGGGTCCGCGCACCGCGGCGCTGGGCGCCGCGCTCGCCCTCGCCGGCCTGCTCACCGGCGCCGCCCACGCCCACCGGGCGCACGGAGGGATCCTCGCGCCGCTGATCGGCGAGGACAACCGGCTCTCCACCTCCCGCGCCGTCGCCGCCGGCTGGCTGCTCTTCACCCTCTACGCCCTGCTCTTCCTCACGCTGCGTCTGATCACCGGAGCCGACGGGGTCGGCCTCGGGCTCGCGCGCTCCGCCGGGCTCCTCACGGCCTTCGCCGTGACGTCGGCGGTGGCCGTCGCCGTCCGTCGGATCGTGTGGGGAAGGATCCTGGGACAGCGTCTGCAGAAAGTCCGGGCCGACCGCCCCAGGGCCGCCGACCTCGTCTCCGACGACGACGGCCGCGCCTGCCTCACCGACCTCCAGTACGTCCTGGTCTCCACAGCCGTCCTCCTCCTGTGCGCCGTGCGGCTGGCGCGTGAACCCGACCGCCTGCCGGTGCCTCCCTGGTCCCTGGTGCTGCTGGTCGCCCTCTCCGCGGCGGGCTATCTCGCCGGGAAGTGCGTCGAGGGCGGCCGGCCCGTGATCCTCTCCGTCGTCCGCTCCCGGGAGGCGGGCGACCTGGACGCCCCGATCCGCACCGGCGACGACATCGAGATCCGGGGTATCGGCTTCGTCCCGCCCGGCGGGCACGGCCCCGACCCGCTCACCCGCCTGGTCGTGCGCATCGGCACGGTCCACGCCCGTGTCCCGCTGGTCCCCGTCCCCGGCGGCTTCGCCAACCCGACCGACGCGTCCCTCACCGTGCCGCTCCCGGCTGACGTCGAACCGGGGCGGGTGGAGGTGTGGGTGGTGACCGCCGCCGGCGCGGAGTCCAACCGGGTCACGATCGACGTCGTCGACTGAGCCGTCCGGGCGGGACCGCCTGTCCGCCTGAACCACCGGCGGGCCTCCCACGTATCCAGATGCGGGGCGTCCGAGGACAATCGATTTCCCCGGACACTGGCGTGTGGCGTGGAGAGGCGGGCCGGCGATGGCACGAATGCGGCGGACGAACGGGTCGTACGGGCCCGGTGGCGGCGGTCACGCGCGCGGTCGCGGCGGAGACGCGGCCGGCTGGAAGGAGACCGCCTCGCGCTACGCGCTGCTGCCGCTGCGCGTCTTCCTCGGCGTCACCTTCATCTACGCCGGTCTCGACAAGCTCACCGACTCCTCCTTCATGGCCGAGACCGGCAACGGATCGATCGGCGAGATGATGCGGGGCGTCCGTGACAGCTCCGCCGTGCCCGCCCTCGTCGACCTGGCGCTCAAGAACCCCGTCGGCTTCGGGTACACCATCGCGCTGGGTGAGCTGGCCGTCGGCATCGGGACCCTGGTGGGGTTCTTCGCCAGGCCGGCCGCACTCGGCGGGGCGCTGATCTCACTGAGCCTCTGGCTGACCGTCAGCTGGCAGAGCGACCCGTACTACTACGGGAACGACCTCGCCTATCTGATGTCCTGGCTGCCGCTCGTGCTCGCCGGGGCCTCGATGTTCTCGCTCGACGCGGTCCGGGCCGACCGGCGGCGTATGCGGTAGGCGACCCAGGTCACCAGGGCGGCCGCGGCCAGGCCGCCGCAGAGCACCGGGATCACGCCGTACCAGGGCGCGACCCACGTGTCGGCGGCATCGCCCGCGTAGAGGACCGAGAGGGCGAGGGCGGTCGCGCCGGCGACGAGCCGACCCGGACGGAACTCATGAAGCAGCACGGGTGACCTCCACCTGTCCGAGACCGACCTCCAGGGAGAGGTCGAGCGTTCCGGCCGGGGCGGTGCCCTCCGGAGGGGTGAGCGTACGGGTCTCGTCGCGGTCCGGCGCGATGTCGATGTCGCCGGGCGGCTGCTGCGGCAGCCGCAGGTCTCCGAGACCCACCTGCGCCCGCACCTTCACGGTCACGTTCTTCGGGACGACCACCTCCAGCTTTCCGGCGCCCACCTCCACCGTGGTACCGACCGTCGTGCCCGCGGGGACCGCGAGCCCGGACAGGTCGAGCGTGCCGACGCCCGTGCCCAGTTCGTAGCGCGGCTGGACGGCGGTGACCGATGCCGGCCGCCAGTCCGTACGGACCCAGTCCGTGGAGATCTGCTTGGGCAGCGCCGCCGCCACCGCGAGCAGGCCGGCCGTCACCACGGTCATGAAGATCGTGCCGAAGCCGGTCCGGCCGAGGAAGCTGCTGAGCACCAGTCCCAGGCCGAAGACCACCAGCGCCGCCACGAGCCCGATCTGCACGCTCGTGCCGAGCGGATGTCCCTCCCAGGCGAGGAACGTGCCCAGGCCACCCGCCACCAGGGCCAGGAAGAGGACCAGGCCGCCGATCGAGCGAGGACCGCGCCGGACCGCGGGGGTGGCGGGGACCGGCCGGCCGGGCTCCGGGACCCACGTGCCCCACTGGCTGCCCGGCACCGGCCGCTCGCCGTCCGCGGTCAGCCCGTCGGCGTCCACCCCGTGCGGGCCCCAGAGGTAGCCGACGGCTATGGGGCCGGTCGAGCCGTCCTTGACGATCGGATCCTTCCACCAGGACGTGAACTCCACGAGCGGCGGCGCCTTGGCCTCCGGCGGCGCCTCGGCGACCGCGGCGGCGGTCGCCGCGTCCAGTCGGCTCTCCGCGTCGCCGCCCACGGCCTGCCGACGCCGCTGCGACCAGACGGCTGCCCCGCACACCGCTGTCGACAGCATCATCGCGAACGCGATCGTGCCGCCGTTGTGCAGCATGGACAGGAACACGCCGCAGCCGACCAGGGCCATCAGCAGCGCGGCGAGCGACGCACCCTCCACCCGGCCGGAGAGCAGCTTGCGGCCCTCGTTCTCCTCCTCGCCCGCGAGCGGGATCAGCAGCCACGCGAAGCCGTAGAAGATCAGCCCTATGCCGCCGGTGACCGACAGCACACCGACCGCGATCCGGAAGATCACCGGATCGAGGTCGAAGTGCTGCCCGAGACCGCCGCACACCCCGCCCACGACCTTGTGCCCCCGCGAGCGGCGCAGCGGCGCGACGGCGTGAGCCTCCGCCGGCGGCGGGGCCTCGTGCGAGGAAGGCGTCGAACTCGTCATGCGTCCATGGTGACGGCCCGTGACCCCCGGCGGCACCGGGACCGACCCTGGCCCGACCCTGATATTCCGCCGCCCGCCCACCCCGACGCCTCCCCGGGGCGGTCCACCTAGGGGCCATCTCAGGGCCAGACCCTGATGTCCGGGCCTGGGAGGGCGTGTGACGATCGGTGTATGCCAGCAGCCGCCCGCGTCTCCGAGACCGACGAACCGCCCGTGCGCAAGCTCTACCGGAGCGCCGACGGACGGTGGCTCGGTGGTGTCGCACGCGGCCTCGCCGGACATCTCGGACTGCCCGTCGTCTGGGTCCGCGCCGTGTTCGTGGCGCTGCTCCTCGCGGACGGGCTCGGCGCCCTGCTGTACGCGGTCTTCTGGATCGTCGTCCCGCTGGGTGTCGGCGGACGGGCCGCGCCCCGGCCCGTGTTCGAGACGACGGCGGACGGCCGGCGGCGGCTGCGCAAGCCGGACCGCGGCCAGGTCTTCGCGCTGATCGCGCTGGCCCTCGGCGCCGCCGTCTTCGTCGGCAACGTCGACTTCGGCAACCAGGCCGACCGTTACGTCTGGCCGACGCTGCTGATCGGCGTCGGTGTGGTGCTCGTCTGGCGGCAGGCGGACAACGCCCGCCGGGCCAGCTGGACCGAGCCGGGCCGCCGGCGGCGCACGCTCCAACTCGCCCGCGGCTTCGCGGGCGTCGCCCTGGTCGGCCTCGGCCTGACCGCCTTCATGGTGGTCCGGGGGTCCGCCGCCCAGCTCGGCACGGCGTTCACCGCCGCGATAGCCGTGCTCACGGGCATCGCCCTGCTCGCCGGGCCGTGGCTGGTCCGGATGTCGCAGGACCTCTCCGAGGAGCGGACGATGCGCATCCGCGCCCAGGAGCGCGCGGAGGTCGCGGCCCACGTCCACGACTCCGTCCTGCACACCCTCACCCTCATCCAGCGGAACGCGGACGAGCCCGGGGAGGTGCGCCGACTCGCCCGCGCACAGGAGCGGGAGCTGCGGAACTGGCTGTACAAGCCGGAGGGGACGGGCAAGGACGAGGACGAGGAGCCCGACACACTCGCGGAGGCGGTGAAGAAGGCCGCCGCCGAGGTCGAGGACAAGCACGGTGTCCCGCTGGAGGTCGTGGTCGTCGGCGACTGCCCGCTCGACGAGAAACTGGCCGCGCAGATGCAGGCCGCGCGCGAGGCGATGGTCAACGCCGCCAAGTACGGTGGCGAGGGAGGGGCGGTGCAGGTCTACGCCGAGGTCGAGGGCCGTACGGTCTTCGTCTCCGTCCGCGACCGGGGGCCGGGTTTCGACCTGGACTCCGTACCCGAGGACCGGATGGGCGTACGAGAATCGATCATCGGCCGGATGCAGCGCAACGGCGGTTCGGCCCGGCTGCGGTCCGTGCCGGGCGGGGGCACCGAAGTGGAGCTTGAGATGGAGAGGGCGGACGGATGAGCGACGAGACCGGGACCGGGACGACGGAGGTACCGACCACGGAGCGCCGGGTGCGGGTCGTCCTCGTCGACGACCACCGGATGTTCCGCACCGGCGTGCGGGCCGAGATCGGCCGGACCGACATCACCGGTGTCGAGGTCGTCGGCGAGGCCGCCGATGTCGACCAGGCCGTCACGGTGATCACCGCGACCCGTCCCGAGGTCGTCCTGCTGGATGTGCATCTGCCGGGTGGCGGTGGGGTCGAGGTGCTGCGCCGCTGCGCGAACCTGATGGCCGCGCCCGAGAACCCGGTCCGCTTCCTGGCCCTCTCGGTCTCCGACGCGGCGGAGGACGTCATCGGCGTCATCCGCGGCGGTGCCCGTGGCTATGTCACCAAGACGATCACCGGCACGGACCTGGTCGACTCGATCTTCCGGGTGCAGGACGGCGACGCGGTGTTCTCCCCGCGCCTGGCCGGATTCGTCCTGGACGCCTTCGCGTCCACGGACGCCCCGCCGGTGGACGAGGACCTGGACCGCCTCACCCAGCGGGAGCGGGAGGTGCTGCGGCTGATCGCGCGTGGATACGCGTACAAGGAGATCGCCAAGCAGCTCTACATCTCGGTGAAGACGGTCGAGTCGCATGTCTCCGCGGTACTGCGCAAGCTGCAGCTCTCCAACCGGCACGAGCTGACCCGCTGGGCGACCGCCCGCCGCCTGGTCTGACCCGCGACCCGACGAGGCCGCCCGCCGCCTGATCTGATCCGCCGCCCACGACGCGCCCCCGCTCCCCACCGTCCCCCGCCCCCCGCCCCCGGCCGGGGCGGCCGGGGCGTCACCCCACCCGGGTCGCGCCGGCGAACGGCATCTCGTCGATCGGTGCCACCCGCACCGGGGCGCCCGGTCGTGGTGCGTGGATCATCTGCCCGCCGCCGATGTAGAGGCCCACGTGGCTGATGCCCGAGTAGAAGAACACCAGGTCGCCGGGGCCCAGTTCGGAGCGTGAGACCCGCTGCCCGGCGTTGATCTGCGTATAGGTGGTGCGGGGCAGCGCGACGCCCGCGGCCCGCCAGGCCGCCTGTGTCAGCCCCGAGCAGTCGTACGCCGAAGGACCGGTCGCCCCCCACACGTACGGCTTGCCCAGCTGGCCCCGGGCGAAGGAGACGGCCTGTGCGGCGCGGGCGTTCGGCGCCGTCACCGGCCCGCGTGCCAGGGAGTCCCGGTCCGCCCGGGCCCCGGACGCACCGCTCGGACCCGCCGTCCCGACCCGTCCCGATCCCGTCGCCGCCGCCGCCTCGTACCGTGCCCGCTCCTCGGCGGTCAGCCGGGCGAGCAGTGCGCGCGCCTGGCCGAGCTTGGCCCGTACGGCCGCCTCCTGCCGGCGCAGCTCGGCCTCGTGACCGCGCAGCTCCGTCAGCCGTCGGGTGGACTCGGCGCGCAACTGCCCGATCCCGGTGAGCTCCCGGCGTACCGAGCCGAGGGCGGCGGCCTGACGCTCCCCGGCCTTCTCGGCGATCGCGGCGCGCGCCAGATACTGGTCCGGGTCGGAGGTCAGGGCCAGGCGCACGGCGGGATCCAGACCGCCGGAACGATACTGCGCGGTGGCGATCGCACCCAGGCCGTTGCGGAGGGTGTTGAGCCGCTGGGTCCTGCGAGCCGCCTCGTCACGCAGCCGGTCCAGCGAGCCCCGCGCCTCGGTGGCCCTCTCCTTCGCCGCGTTGTACTTCTCGGTGGCCACCTCGGCCTCCTGGTACAGCCGGTCCACCTCCGCCTTCACCTGGGCGGGGGTCGGCCGGGGCTCGGCGTGCCCGGAGCCCTCGAACACTGTCGCCGTCGCCGCCGAGGCCAGAGCGAGCGTGGCGGCGGTCCGTGCCGCCCGGCCGCCGAGAGGGGACTGCTGGGGCTTCCGGTGCGCTGCCACGAGGGCGGGTCACATCCTCTCCCTGTGAGGGCCGATGCCCGCCGGGACCGACGGCGGCCCGCACAGGGGAGACGGGCCGCCGCCGGGTTTTCTCGGCGGGGGCGGTCGGCGCCGCCGGAAGGACCGGCGGTGGTGGGAGCCGACCACCTGGGGCAGGACGCTAAACCCGTGCGTCACGGTCCGGCGGGGAGATGACCGCTACTGGCGTCAGTTGACGCTCCGGGACCGGTCTCGTCCGACCCCGGAGACGAGTGGGCACCGCTTTCCGGATCGGGCCCGACCGATGCGCCGGAGAAGGCGGCCCCGACCGGAGAGCGGTGCTATGGCCCGGTTAGGCTCCGCTCCATGGACGTCCTCATCAATGTCTTCGTCGCCCTGCACATCATCGGAATCGCCTCCCTGCTCGGCGGGTTCCTCACGCAGGTGAAGGCGATGGGCGCGGGTACGGCCCGCTTCGTCCCCGCGATGCTGCACGGCGCGCTGACCATGCTGATCACGGGCATCGCCCTGGTCGGCCTGAACCAGGCGGACGACCAGACCGTCGACAACGTGAAGATCGGCGTCAAGATGGCGGTGCTCGTCGTCATCCTCGCCCTCGTCTATGTGAAGCGGGACGAGGAAAGGGTCGCCAAGGGCCTCTTCGGCGCGGTCGGCGGCCTGACCGTCGCCAACATCTTCATCGCCACCCTGTGGACCTGACCGTCCGATGACGCCTCAGGCCGGGCGCACGCCGCCGTGGACCGGCATGGAGAAGACCGACTCCTCGCGCACGTTCGCGCCCGCCTTCGGCGCGTGGATCATCTTCCCGCCGCCGATGTAGAGGCCCACGTGGCTGATGTCGTCGTAGAAGAAGACCAGATCGCCCGGCAGCAGATCGTCGGTCGCGACCCGTGTCCCCGCCTCCACCTGGTCCCAGGTGGTACGGGGCAGGTCGACGCCCGCCTCCTTCCAGGCGGCCTGGGTGAGGCCGGAGCAGTCGTACGAGCTCGGACCCGTCGCTCCCCACACGTACGGCTTGCCGATCTGGCCCCGCGCGAACGCCAGCGCCTTCGCGGCCTTGACGGCGTACCCGGAGGTGGCGCCTCCGGTGGGCGACGGGGTGGTCGCGGGCGTCCCAGGCAGCTGCTGCTGCCGCCGGGCCGCCTCCTGCCGGCGCCGCTCGGCCTCGGCCGCCGCCTTCGCCGCCTCCGCCTCGGCCCGCTCCTCCGCCTTGCGCCGGGCCTCCGCCTCGCGCCTGCGCTCCAGCTCCGCGAGCCGGGCCTTCTCCTCGGCCGTGAGCCGGGCCAGGAGCGTGCGCGCCTCGGCCAGCTTCCGCTGGACCGTCTGCTTGCTGGTACGCAGCGCAGCCTGCGACGCGGTGAGGCTCTCCAGGCTCCGCGCCGCCTCCGCGCGCCGCTTCGCCGCCTCGGCTCGCTTGTTCTCGTAGTCCGCCACCGCGCCGCGCTGCCGCTCGGAGAGCCGGCTCATGAGGTGCGTCTGGTCGAAGTACGACTGGGGACTGTCCGCGAAGATCAGCGCAGCCGTCGGCCCCACCGCCCCGGCCCGGTACTGCGCTGCGGCGTACGAGCCGAGCGTGCGGCGGGACTCGTTGATCGCCTCGGTCCGCCGCGCCACGTCGTCCAGGATCCGGTCGACCTTGCGCCGCTGCTGAACGGTGGCCTCCTTGACCCGGTTGTACTCCTGGGTCGCCGTGCCGGCCTGCCGGTAGAGGGCGTCGACCTTCTTCTGGACCTCCTCCACCGTCGGCTTCGCCGGAGCCGCCCCGGCGCTCTGCGTGGACAGCAGCGTGACCGAGGCGAGAGCGGCCGTCGTGACCCCGACGGCGGGGGAGTGCTGACGTGTGCTGCGCGGCTTGCGATGGGACGCCAAGACCGGCATCTCCTTCCGTGGACGCCGGTGCCCACGGGCGCGACTGCCTCGCGGCAGGGCCGGGTTCGGCGTGAGCCGCCCGCTCGGCGTGATTCGCCGTCGAAGGGGACGGGCTGCTTGGCGGAGCACGCTAGCCAACCCGTACGGCGGCTGGGAAGACCGATGTTCGATATGCCCGATACATTTTCGTGACCTGAAGCGGATGATCACCCTCAGTGAGTTCGGCCTCACTTCGAGAGGTGGGAGCGGGCTGTCAGTCCGGCGGCCTAGACTCGATAAGCGATGAGCAGCCTCTTTGACGACAGCTTCCTGGCAAGCCTCCAGAACCACTCCTCGGAGGAGCCCCCGCCCCCGCCCGAGGACCACGAGCACGGCGCCCCGGCCGAGGCGGAGGTCCCGCACGACCTCTTCGGGGGCCGGTTCGACGTGCCGCCGGCCAGGGACGCGCACTACCGCGACGGAGCCCCGCGCCCCGTCGTGGACGCCGCCGCGCTCCTGGAGGGGCTGAACGAACAGCAGCGCGCCGCCGTCACGCACACCGGCACCCCGCTGCTCATCGTCGCCGGAGCCGGCTCCGGCAAGACCCGGGTGCTCACCCACCGCATCGCCCACCTCCTGGCCACCCGGCACGTCCACCCCGGCCAGATACTGGCGATCACCTTCACCAACAAGGCCGCCGGCGAGATGAAGGAGCGGGTCGAGCAGCTCGTCGGCCCACGCGCCAACGCCATGTGGGTCATGACCTTCCACAGCGCGTGCGTCCGCATCCTGCGCCGCGAGTCGAAGAGGCTCGGCTTCACGTCCTCGTTCTCGATCTACGACGCCGCCGACTCCAAGCGCCTGATGGCGCTGGTCTGCCGGGACCTGGACCTCGACCCGAAGAAGTTCCCCCCGAAGTCGTTCAGCGCCAAGATCTCCAACCTGAAGAACGAGCTGATCGACGAGGAGACCTTCGCCGACCAGGCCGCCGACGGCTTCGAGAAGACGCTCGCCGAGGCGTACCGCATGTACCAGGCGCGGCTGCGCGAGGCCAACGCCCTGGACTTCGACGACATCATCATGACGACGGTCCATCTGCTCCAGGCGTTCCCGGACGTCGCCGAGCACTACCGCCGCCGCTTCCGCCACGTCCTCGTCGACGAGTACCAGGACACCAACCACGCCCAGTACACCCTCGTACGCGAACTGGTCGGCACCGGTTACGAAGATCTGGGCCCCGCCGAGCTGTGCGTCGTCGGTGACGCGGACCAGTCGATCTACGCCTTCCGAGGCGCGACCATCCGCAACATCCTCCAGTTCGAGGAGGACTACCCCGACGCGACGACGATCCTGCTCGAACAGAACTACCGCTCGACGCAGACCATCCTCTCCGCCGCCAACGCCGTCATCGAGCGCAACGAGAGCCGTCGCCCCAAGAACCTGTGGACCAACGCGGGCGCGGGCGCGCAGATCACCGGCTATGTCGCGGACACCGAGCACGACGAGGCCCAGTTCGTCGCCGACGAGATCGACCGGCTGACCGACGCGGGCGAGGCGAAGGCCGGCGACGTCGCCGTCTTCTACCGTACGAACGCCCAGTCCCGTGTCTTCGAAGAGATCTTCATCCGCGTCGGCCTGCCGTACAAGGTCGTCGGCGGCGTGCGCTTCTACGAGCGCAAGGAGGTCCGCGACGTCCTCGCCTACCTGCGCGTGCTCGCCAACCCCGAGGACAACGTCCCGCTGCGCCGCATCCTCAACGTCCCCAAGCGGGGCATCGGCGAGCGCGCCGAGGCGATGATCGACGCCCTCTCCCTGCGGGAGAAGATCACCTTCCCGCAGGCGCTGAAGCGGGTCGACGAGGCGTACGGCATGGCGGCCCGCTCCGCCAACGCCGTCAAGCGTTTCAACGCCCTGATGGAGGAGCTCCGCACCGTCGTCGACTCCGGCGCGGGCCCGGCCGTCGTCCTCGAGGCCGTGCTGGAGCGGACCGGGTATCTCGCCGAGCTGCAGGCCTCCACCGACCCGCAGGACGAGACCCGGATCGAGAACCTCCAGGAACTGGCGGCAGTGGCCCTGGAGTTCGAGCAGGAGCGCGGGGAAGAGGGCGGGACCCTCGCCGAGTTCCTGGAGCAGGTCGCCCTCGTCGCGGACTCCGACCAGATCCCCGACGAGGACGAGGAGGGGTCCGGAGTCATCACGCTGATGACCCTGCACACCGCCAAGGGCCTGGAGTTCCCGGTGGTCTTCCTGACCGGCATGGAGGACGGCGTCTTCCCGCACATGCGCGCGCTCGGCCAGACCAAGGAGCTGGAGGAGGAGCGGCGCCTGGCGTACGTGGGCATCACCCGCGCCCGCGAGCGGCTCTATCTGACCCGCTCCTCGATGCGCAGCGCCTGGGGCCAGCCCTCGTACAACCCGGCCTCGCGCTTCCTGGAGGAGATCCCGGCGACGTATCTGGAGTGGAAGCGGACCGGTCCGATGGTGAAGCCCGCCGGGCCGACCTCGGGGATCACCTCCCAGCTCTCCTCCTCGCGCTCGCGCACCGGTCCCTCGGGCTTCGCGACGCGCCGCGCCGGCGAGAAGCCGGTGCTCGCGCTCCAGGTCGGCGACCGGGTCACGCACGACCAGTTCGGCCTCGGCACGGTCATGCAGGTGACGGGCGTGGGCGCGGACGCCCAGGCGACGATCGACTTCGGTGACGAGAAGCCGAAGCGTCTGCTGCTGCGGTACGCGCCGGTCGAGAAGCTCTGACCCGCTGACCGCGGGCACACGAGGAAGGGCCCCGGCTTCGGCCGGGGCCCTTCGCTCTGTGCTCGTCTACGTCAGCCGGTCGGGCTGAGGCCGTGGCTGCGCAGCCACGACTCGGGGTCGATCGCCGCCCCGCCGTTCGGCCGTACCTCGAAGTGGAGGTGCGGGCCGGTGGAGTTGCCGGAGTTGCCGGAGTACGCGATGACGTCACCGGCCTTGACCTTGCCGGAGCGGATCTTGGTGCTGCTCAGGTGGCAGTACCAGGTCTCGGTGCCGTCCTCGGCCGTCACGATCGCCATGTTGCCGTAGGCGCTGTTCCACTGCGTACGGACGGTGCCGTCGGTCGCGGCCATCACCTTCGAGCCGTACTGGACCGGGAAGTCGATACCGGTGTGCACGGACATCCAGTTGACGCCGGCCTGGCCGTAACGGGCGCTGAGCTGGTGCAGCTTCACGGGCAGCGCGAACTTCGGGCGCAGCGCCTCCTTGCGGGCCGCCTCCTCCTCGCGCTTCTTCCGCTCCGCTTCCTGCCGCAGCTTGAGGTCGATGCGCTCCTGGGTGCGGCTGGCGCGGTCACCGAAGTCGCGGGCCTCGGCGCTCAGCGCCGCGAGCTGGGTGTCCAGCTCGTTGTTGGCGGCGACCGGCTCCACCGACGACGGATCGGCCGCGGCCAGCGCGGTCGTGTCGTCCTTGGTCTCGGCGCCCGCTTCCGCGAGCCCGCCGACGGAAGCGGCGGCGATCCCGGCGACACCCATGACGCAGGCCGACGGGACGGCGACGGTCAGGAGCGCCGAACGCTTGGCGGGGGTACGGCGACGGCCTCGGCTGCCGCCCGAGGAGCGGCGTACGGGGCGGGCGGCGGGGGCGGCCGGAGACTCCGTGAGGATCTCGACGGCCGGTTCCCCGGCCTCGGCCGGGGTCTCGTAGTCGTAGCCGTAGTCGTACGGCTGCTCGTCGGCCGGAACGGCCTCGAATCGCGCGGTGTGCTCGGCCTCCGTGGCGTGCTCGTCCCCGGGGCCGATGCCGTGACCGTCGCCCTGGTCGGGGACGAACTCGTACGCGGGGGTGTACTGCTGCGGAACGACGGGCTCGGCGACCCGCGGCTCGGGCTCGAGCGCGGCGGCGTGGTTCCAGGCGGTGGCGTCGTACGTACCGGTGTCGAAGGTGGGGGTCGTCCACTGACCGGTCGTGTCGTACGAGGAAAGGTGCGCCGTCTCGTACTGGCCGGTCTGCTGCGCCTCGCTCCAGGCGGTGGCGTCCCACTGTCCGGTGGTGTCGTACTGTCCGGTGGTGTCGTACTGACTGTGGGCGTCGTACTGCTGGGGGATCGGCTGCGGCGCGACGTAGGTGTCGTACGTGCCGGCGTCCCACTGCTGGCTGCCGTTCCACTGAGTGGTGTCGTACTGACCGCTGTGACCTGCTTCGTAACCGCCCGGGAGGGCACCGAACAGCGGGTCGGTGGCGAAGCTGCCGGTGGTGTGGGCGTCGTCTCCGACGTATCCGGCGTGGGGGTGCTGGTCGTTCACCAACTTCTCTCTCGCCTCGGCGGCAGGACCAGTCCGGGGCGGGCCCGACGAGGGGTGTCCCGGGGGTAAGCAGTGGCGCGACTGTACCCGGCGGTATGCGCAAGCGACAATCTTCGGAGGGTTTTGGGTCCGCAGGAAACGGGCAATCGGCCGTGTTTCGGCGATCTGAGGGAAGAGCTTTGGCTCTGTGTTCGAGGAACGTTCGAAGAACAGGCTTCTTCTGGCGGGTCGTCAGGCGACGGAGGTGGCTCCGGGTTCGTTCCCCGGAGCGTCGCTCTCCCGCTCCTCGGCGTCGAGGGCTTCCAGGATCCCGGCGGCGACCGTCGGATGAACGGGCAGGGCGAGATGTCCGATTCCGCTCACGCGCACGTTGTGGACCAGCAGATCGGGGTGGTCGAGCCGGGCCGTCTCGACCGGGACCATCACCTGGTCCAGATCGCTCCAGAAGCTGACGAAGCGGGTCCGGCAGTCGGGTGCGGGCCCGGCCAGCTCCCGCAGCACCTCGGAACCGGGACGCATCTGCCGCACCAGGGGGTGCGCGCCGGCCCATGGGGCGGCGGTGGTCCCGGCGTGCGGGGTGCCGAGCATGACCAGCGTGCGCACCCGTGCGTCACCACCCAGTCGCTGTACGTAATAGCGGGCGATGAGTCCGCCGAGGCTGTGTCCGACCAGGTCGACCCGCTCGTGGCCGGTGCGCGAGCAGAGTTCCTCGATCCGGCGGCCGAGGAGGTCGGCGGCCGTCCGCAGGTCGCCCGTGAGCGGAGAGTAGTTGAGCGAGTCGACACAGTCACGGCCGTTGCGGACGAGTGCGCGGCGCAGGAGGACGAAGACGGAACGGTTGTCGACCAGGCCGTGGAGGAGGACCACGGGACGGCCGGACCCCTGACCCGAGGCGGAGACGGTCACGGGGCGCTCACGGACGATTCCGGAGGGATACAGAAGCATGTGGCCGGTGAGGATCGCCAGCTCCAGCGCGTTGGCCTTCAGCGCGGTCGTGACCTTGGTGAGCCTGGTGAGCACCATGAGCGGCCTCCCGAACGGCACGCGGGCGCCGTACGGCGGTCGGTGCGCCAGGCCCTGTGCCGTACGGCACGGGGCCCGCGACCCCCGTCGCGGCTCCCTTGCGCACGACCCGGTTGCGGCTGAAGGGCCCAGGAGGAGGGCCCGGGGAGGGTGCGGCGCAGAGCGAACATGTCCCTCCGTGTGATTTCCCCCTCCCTGCCCACCGCGAAACGGCCGCTTGCGGGATGCTGGCGATAACGTTCGTTCACCTCCCCGGCCATCAGGCCCGGGGGTCGCATGTGGAGGCAGTGATGGGTGTGACCGGTCCGATCCGCGTGGTGGTGGCCAAGCCGGGTCTCGACGGCCACGATCGCGGGGCCAAGGTGATCGCGCGGGCGCTGCGCGACGCCGGTATGGAGGTCATCTACACCGGCCTGCACCAGACGCCCGAGCAGATCGTGGACACGGCGATCCAGGAGGACGCCGACGCGATCGGCCTGTCGATCCTCTCGGGGGCGCACAACACGCTCTTCGTGAAGGTCCTGGAGCTCCTGAAGGAGCGCGACGCGGAGGACATCAAGGTCTTCGGCGGCGGGATCATCCCCGACGCGGACATCGCGCCGCTGAAGGAGAAGGGTGTCGCGGCGATCTTCACCCCGGGCGCGACGACGGCGTCGATCGTCGACTGGGTCAACGCGAACGTACGGGTCGCGGCGTAACGGCGGGGCCGCCGGGTGACGGGTGCTTGAAGGTCGTGGACCGCCGGGCGCCCGGTCGGCCGAGGCGCGCTCGGGCAGCCATGGTGTGCGGTTTGACGCGTGCTCAGGAGCGTCAGGGCCGGCGGACCACCGGCTGTCGAGCGGTCGGGCTCGACAGCCGGTAGCCGGGGCCGGACGGGCGGGCCTGCGGGCCTGTCCATCAGGGATTCTTCCGGGGCGGTTTCAGACCGTCAGCTCGGCGAGCATCTCCGCGCGCAGGCGCAGCGTCGACACCAGGCGCTGGAACGCCTCGGACCAGTAACCGCCCGCCCCGGGGGAGGCGTCCTCCGGTTCGGCGGGGAGGGCCGTCAGGGACTCCAGTTGGGGTGCCGCGTCGGGGGAGAGGCAGCGTTCGGCCAGGCCCATCACGCCGCTGAAGCTCCATGGGTAGCTGCCCGCCTCCCGCGCGATGTCCAGGGCGTCGATCACCGCGCCGCCCAGGGGTTCCGCCCAGGGAACCGCGCAGACGCCGAGCAGTTGGAACGCCTCCGACAGGCCGTGCGCCGCGATGAAGGAGGCGACCCAGCGGGCCCGCTCCTCGTCCGGGAGGGTCGAGAGGAGTTTCGCGCGTTCGGCGAGGGACGCGGTGCCCGGACCTGTCGCGGGCGGGGCCGACGGGGGCCCGAGCAGCGCCCTCGACCAGGCGGCGTCGCCCTGCCGTACGGCGGCCCGGCACCAGGCCGCGTGCAGCTCGGCCCGCCACTCGTCGGCGACGGGCAGGGCCACGATCTCCTCGGGGCCGCGCCCGCCGAACCGGGCCGGCCAGCAGGCCAGCGGCGCCGACTCGACGAGCTGGCCGAGCCACCAGGACCGCTCGCCCCGCCCGGTCGGCGGGGTGGGTATCAGACCGTCCCGCCGCATGCCCGCGTCGCACTCGTGCGGCGCCTCGACGACGATCGTCTCGGCCCCCTCCGTACGGTCCAGGCTGACGCAGGACGCGGCCCGGCGCGCCATGCGGCCGGCGAGCGCCGATCCGGGCAGCGCGGAGAGCAGCTCGGCGGCCGTGGAGCGGACGTTGCGGCTGCGGTCGGACAGGGCCGCCTCCAGGAACTCCTCGTCGGCATCGGAGAGTTCGTTCCGGAGGGAGTCCACGAACATCAGCCGGTCCTCGGCCCGCTCGGCCGGCCAGGTGGAGCGCAGCAAGGAGAGCGCCGCCGCCGGGTCCGCCGCCCGCAGGGAGGAGAGCAGCGCGACCCGTTCGGCGAACAGGCCCTCCTCCCACAGGGCCCGGACCGCCGCCCCGTCCCGGGGGTCGGGCAGCACGGCGCTGCCGGACGCGCCGCGCAGGGCGAACTTCCACTCAGGGTTCAGCCCGGCGAGCCACCGCCCGCGCGGTCCGGCCAGGGCCAGCGCCTGGGGCCGCAGGTCGGTGCGGGCGCGGGCGGCGTCGAGGAGGGCGGGCAGCGCGGACGCGGGGGCCTTGTAGCCGTGCTCGTTGGCTGCGGCGAGCCACTGCGGGAGCAGTTCGGCGAGGTCGGGCGCGGCTCCCCTTCGCCCGCCGGACGGGGCCGGGGCCGCCCGGTCCGCGAGCAGCCGACCGAGGCGGCGACGGGCCGCCTCCGGCAGCGGACGGCGGTGATCGTCGGGCGCGGGCTCGGGCGCGGGGGCGGCGGGGCCGGGGCGCAGGCCAGCCCTGCGGCGCACGGTGTGCAGGGCCGCGGCGTCGAGCAGGACGACGGGAGCGTCGTCAGCGGCCGCCGCCGTACCGGACAGCGCGGGCGACGTGGGCGGTCGTCGATCGGTGCCGAGCAGGGCCGAGGTGACGAGCTCTTCCCAGGCGTCCATCAAAGTCCTCCAGGCTGTCGTCGGTCGAGTGGTGGGCGCCGCCGGATGTGGGCTGGTGTCAGCTGGTCGGGCCGCGCGGAACCGCCGTACCGGGTGGGTGGCGGCGGCGCCGGTGCGGGGCCGGTCGTCGTACGGGCGAGGTGGTGGCGCCGGGCGGTGGCGGTCGTCGTACGGGGCGAGGCGGTGGCGCGGGTGCGAGGCGGTGGCGCCGGGCGGTGAGCGACAACCCGCGGCCGCGTCAGCCCGGCAGGAGTCGCGTCGGCACCGGAGCGGTCCGGTCAGGGGTCGGGCGGTCAGTGGAGCGGGACCGTTTCGCCCGGGGCCTCCGGGGACCAGCCGGCGAGCGGGGTGAAGCCGCGGTGGCCGCACTCGCCGAAGACGGTCACCGGCCGGCCGCCCGACAGTGCCGCCAGCCGCCACAGGCCGGCCCGCGCGAGCGCCGGGGCGCTCAACGGCACCGCCTCGCCGCCGACCTGGCTTCCGGAGGCGCCGGTGTGGTCACCTCGGCCCGTCGGTCTCGCGTCCGCCAGCTGCCAGCCGTACTCCGTCGGGATCGGCACGACATCGGTCAGGGTCGCCGGCCAGGAGTCCAGCCACGGGTCCTCCCGCAGGGCGTCGCCGTAGGCCGTGAGGGCGTCGGCGACCGTGCCGCCCGGAGGCGGGGCGTCGAGCGGTGCCGGGGCGGAGAACTGCTCGGCCCATTCGGCCCGCAGCGCGCCCGCGCCCGCGTGGAGGGTGACCGCCGCGTCGAGGACGGAGCCCACCGGGAGGGAGAGTCGAGGTGCTCGTCCCGCCGCTCCGAAGGAGAGGAGCAGGGCCGTCCGTCCGCTCTCCCGGCCGTGCAGCCAGACGCGGCGGGTCGTCAGTCTGCTGTCGGCCGCGTCGTACTGGGCGAGAACCAGCCAGTCGTCCCGTACCGTCGGACCCTGCGCGGGCGCGGTGAGGCCTACCCGGGCGCGGACGGTGGTCGCGAGCGGATCGGGGAGCCGGTCGACGCCGAGCCAGGCCCTGTCGAGGAGATGGGTGAGCGCGCACTCCTCCAGGAGTCGCACCGGCCATCCGGGCCCCGAGCCCGGAATCGACCCCAACTCCCGGACGCGGCCCGCCAGACCGGGGGCCTGGGCGTCGACCATTCTCGCCGCCGTCTCCTCCCACAGGGTGTAACCGGACTGCTCGGCCGACGCCAGACCCCCGCAGAGCAGATCGGCGAGCCGCTGCTCCAACTCCTCGGCTCCCGCGGTGATCCTGGCCGCCCGGCGCTCGGCCCGGCGGCGCGCGGCCTCCGGGTCGGCGGGCGTGGCCGCGGCCTCGCCTCCCCCGTCGCCCGAGCGGGCGGCGGCGCGCTCCCGCCGCGTCTCCAGCCATGGCGCGGCCCAGTCCGGGACCTCGCCGCCGCCGACGGCCGTGCCGTCCGTGGCCCAGAGCAGCAGCAGCCCCAGCGCGTGCTTGCACGGGAACTTCCGGCTCGGGCAACTGCACGTGTACGCCGGGCCCGTGGTGTCGACCACCGTCCGGTACGGCTTGCTGCCGCTGCCCCGGCACAGGCCCCAGACGGCGCCCTCGCCGCTGCTGCCCGCGCCGGACCACGGCCCGGCCGTCCCCAGCTTGCTTCCCGCTCTGCGCGAGGCGTCGTCAGGAGCCAGAGCCAGCACCTGATCCGCCGTCCAGCGCACCCCCTGTGTGTCCATGCCCCCGACGGTAGGGGGCACCACTGACAACGCCCCCGGCCTGCTGTTTCGCGCCCCCGGGCCGACCGAAAGGCCGCTTGACTTTACTCTCTCTTTACGATTTTCTGCGAGGGCTCACCACACCATCCGCCGCACACCGGCAGTTCAGGGGGACCGCGCCATGAAGCGCACCGCTCGCACCGTCCGCACCGCCGCCTCGGCCCTCGCCGTCACCGGCCTGGCCTTCGGCCTCGGCGCCTGCTCCACGGCCGTCGACCAGGTCGACAAGGCCGTGAACGAGACCTACGAAGTCACGTACGAAGTCAGCGGCAAGGGCGTCGATTCGATCGAGTACCACGCCGGTGGCGGCACGGCGATGGAGCCGAAGATGGAGTCGGAGAAGAAGCCGACCACGCCGTGGAAGAAGACGGTGACGCTGAAGGGGGTCATGCCGCCCGCCGTCATGCCGGTCTCGCTCACCCCCGCCGACATCACCTGCAAGGTCATCCACGAGGGCAAGGTCATCAAGGAGGCGAAGGGCGAGGAGGCGATGACCGGAGGCTGCGTCGCGGTCTCCCCGATCGCCGGCTGACTTCCGTCCCAGAGCGCCCAATTGAGGCCCTGAGCTGCGGCGACGGCCGATTGTCAGTGGCATGGTGCACGGTGGATCCCACATCAGGTCGAACGATCTGGAGGGGGATCCATGACCGTGCCCGAAACCATCGCGAGCGCTGCGCCGGACGCCGGCGGCGAGGCGCTGCGGCCACACGCCGAGCACGCCTTCGCCGACGAACTCAAGGCGCTCGCGGCCGCCGACGACCGGCCCAGGCCCGTCCGCTGGCAGCTCTCGCCCTGGGCCGTCGCCACCTATCTCCTCGGTGGCACGCTCCCCGACGGAACGGTGATCACGCCCAAGTACGTCGGGCCGCGCCGGATCGTCGAGGTCGCCGTCACCACACTCGCCACCGACCGGGCGCTGCTCCTGCTCGGCGTGCCCGGCACCGCCAAGACCTGGGTTTCCGAGCACCTCGCCGCCGCCGTCAGTGGAGACTCCACCCTGCTCGTCCAGGGCACCGCCGGCACACCCGAGGAAGCGATCCGATACGGCTGGAACTACGCCCGGCTGCTCGCCCACGGGCCCAGCCGGGACGCGCTCGTGCCCAGCCCCGTCATGCGCGCGATGTCCGAGGGCCTGACCGCCCGCGTCGAGGAGCTCACCCGCATCCCCGCGGACGTGCAGGACACACTCATTACGATCCTGTCCGAGAAGACCCTGCCCGTACCGGAGTTGGGGCAGGAGGTGCAGGCCGTCCGAGGCTTCAACCTCATCGCCACCGCCAACGACCGTGACCGCGGGGTCAACGACCTCTCCAGCGCGCTGCGCCGCCGCTTCAACACGGTGGTACTGCCGCTGCCCGCCAGCCCGGAGGCGGAGGTCGACATCGTCTCGCGCCGCGTCGACCAGATCGGCCGCTCGCTCGACCTGCCCGCCGTACCGGAGGGCGTCGAGGAGATCCGCAGGGTCGTCACCGTCTTCCGCGAGCTGCGCGACGGGATCACCACGGACGGCCGCACCAAGCTCAAGTCCCCTTCGGGGACCCTGTCGACGGCCGAGGCGATCTCCGTCGTCACCGGCGGCCTCGCCCTGGCGGCGCACTTCGGCGACGGCGTCCTGCGCGCCGGCGACATCGCCGCCGGCATCCTGGGCGCGGTCGTCCGCGACCCCGCGGCGGACCGCGTCATCTGGCAGGAGTACCTGGAGACGGTCGTACGGGAGAGAGACGGCTGGAAGGACTTCTACCGCGCCTGTCGTGAGGTGAGCGCATGACGGCCGCCACCCGCGCGCTCACGCCCGTCTCCGCCCACGACGCGGCCGGCCCCCACGGCCCCCGCCCCACCGGCGCCGGGCCCGGAGCCGGAGCCGGAGCGGGGCACGGAGCCGGAACCCGGGGCCGAGGCGACGGGGCACCACGCCGGGAGCCGCTCGTCCTCGGCGTCCGGCACCACGGCCCCGGGTCCGCCCGCGCCGTGCGGGCCGCACTCGACGCCGAGCGGCCCACGGCCGTGCTGATCGAAGGACCGCCCGAGGCGGACGGGCTGCTCGGCCTCGCCGCCGACGAGGCCATGCGGCCTCCCGTGGCGCTGCTCGCGCACGCGGTCGACGACCCCGGCCGTGCCGCCTTCTGGCCGCTGGCCGAGTTCTCGCCCGAATGGGTGGCCCTCCGCTGGGCGCTGGCCCACGACGTCCCCGTCCGGTTCATCGACCTGCCCGCCGCTCACACCCTGGCCGCCACCGACCCGACCTGGAGCGACGGCGAGGGCGACAGCGAAGGGGAGGGGGCCGACCGGGCGGTCCGGATCGACCCGGTCGCCGAACTCGCCGACGCCGCCGGCTACGACGACCCCGAGCGCTGGTGGGAGGACGCCGTCGAACACCGCGGCCCCGGCGACCCCTTGGCCCCGTTCACCGCGCTCGCCGAGGCCATGGGAGCCCTGCGGGAGGCGTACGGCCACGGCGGACACCCCCGTGACCTCGTACGCGAGGCCCATATGCGGCTCCGGCTGCGGGCCGCCCGCAAGGAGTTCGGGGACGGGGTCGCCGTCGTGTGCGGCGCCTGGCATGTGCCGGCGCTCACCGCGAGGACCACCGCCACCGCCGACCGCGCCCTGCTCAAGGGCCTGCCCAAGGTGAAGACCGAGATGACGTGGGTTCCCTGGACCCACCGCCGGCTGGCCCGCCGCTCGGGGTACGGCGCAGGCATCGACTCGCCGGGTTGGTACGCACACCTCTTCGCCGCCCCCGACCGGCCGGTCGAACGCTGGATGACCAAGGTCGCCCGCCTCTTCAGGGAGGAGGACCGGATGGTGTCCTCCGCCCACGTCATCGAAGCCGTTCGGCTCGCGGAGACCCTCGCGGTGATGCGCGGCCGCCCGCTGGCCGGACTCGGCGAGACCACCGACGCCGTACGGGCCGTGATGTGCGACGGCTCCGACGTCCCGCTCGACCTCGTACGCGACCGCCTCGTCATCGGCGACGTCCTCGGCGAGGTCCCGGCCGCCGCCCCCGCCGTACCGCTCCAGCGGGACCTCACCAGGCTCCAGCGCGGCCTGCGCCTCAGACCCGAGGCGCGGGAGCGCGAGCTGGAACTCGACCTGCGCAAGGAGAATGACGCGGCCCGCAGCCGGCTCCTGCACCGGCTGACCCTGCTCGCCGTCGGCTGGGGCGAACCGGTCACCGGCCGCGGCAGCACCGGCACCTTCAGGGAGAGCTGGCGGCTGCGCTGGCAACCCGAACTGCACGTGCGCGTCGCGGAAGCGGGCGTCTGGGGCACCACCGTCGCCTCCGCCGCCACCGCCAAGGCCGAGAGCCGCGCCCGGGAGGCCACCGCCCTCGCCGACATCACCGCCCTGGCCGAGCGATGCCTCCTCGCCGGACTCGCCGAGGCGCTGCCCACGGTCATGACGGCGCTCGCCGACCGGGCCGCGCTCGACACCGACGTCGGCCACCTCGCCCAGGCCCTGCCCGCGCTCGCCCGCTCCCTGCGCTACGGAGACGTCCGCGCCACCGACACCGCCGCGCTCGGCAAGGTCGCGGCGGGACTCGCCGAGCGGATCTGCGTCGGACTGCCACCCGCCTGCACCGGACTCGACACCGACGCCGCCACCGAGATGCGCGGCCATCTCGACGGCGTCCACACCGCCCTCGGGCTGCTCCCCGACAGCGCCCGGCTGACCGACCGCTGGACGGGCGTGCTGCGCGGGCTCGCCACCCGCGAGACCGTCCCCGGCACCCTCCGCGGCCGATGCGCCCGGCTCCTTCTCGACGAGGGGCGGCTCGACGAGGGCGAGGCCGCCCGCCTCATGGGCCTCGCCCTCTCACCGGGCACCCCGCCCGCCGACGCGGCCGCCTGGATCGAGGGCTTCGTCGGCGGCGCCCCGGGCGGAGGCATGCTCCTCGTCCACGACGAACGCCTTCTCGCCCTGGTCGACGACTGGCTCACCTCGGTGCCCGCGCACGCGTTCACCGACGTGCTGCCGCTGCTGCGCCGCACGTTCTCCGCGTACGAACCGGGCGTCCGCCGCATCCTGGGCGAACTGGTCGCCCGCGGGCCGTCCTCCGGTGGCCGGGCGCACCTGGAGGCAGGCGTCGCCGGCTTCGCCCCCGGCCTCGACGAGGCCCGGGCCGACGGAGTCCTGCCCGTCCTGCGCCTGCTGCTCGACACCGCCGAACCCATGAAGGACCCGATGCAGGAACCCATGCAGGAACCCATGCGGGAACCCGTGAACGCACCGGTGAGGGAGCCCCTCTCCACTCCCGTGGAGGTGGGCCCGTGAACCGGACCGGACACGAGGAGCGGCTGCGCCGCTGGCGCATGGTCCTCGGCGGAGGCGAGGCGGACGGCACGGGGTGTTCCCTCACCGGTACGGACGCGGCGATGGACGGAGCGCTGACCGCGCTCTACGGACGCGGGCCGGGCCCGGGCGCCGACCCCCGGGCGTCCGGCGGACGGGACCGATCGGCAGGGCTCGGCGGCTCGGCCCCCTCCGTGGCCCGCTGGCTCGGCGACATCCGCACGTACTTCCCCAGCTCCGTCGTCCAGGTCATGCAGCGCGACGCCATCGACCGCCTCGGCCTCTCCACCCTGCTCCTGGAGCCCGAGATGCTGGAGGCCGTCGAGGCGGACGTCCATCTCGTCGGCACCCTGCTCTCCCTCCACAAGGCCATGCCCGAGACGACCAGGGAGACGGCGCGCGCGGTCGTCCGCAAGGTCGTCGACGACCTGGAGAAGCGCCTCGCCACCCGCACCCGGGCCACGCTCACCGGTGCCCTCGACCGTTCCGCCCGGATCAGCAGGCCACGGCACCGGGACATCGACTGGGACCGCACGATCCGCGCCAACCTCAAGAACTACCTGCCCGAGCACCGCACGGTCGTCCCCGAACGGCTCATCGGCTACGACAGGGCCGCGCGGTCGGTGAAGAAGGACGTCGTGCTCTGCGTCGACCAGTCCGGCTCGATGGCGGCATCGGTGGTGTACGCGTCGGTGTTCGGCGCGGTCCTCGCCTCCATGCGCTCGATCGCCACCCGGCTCGTCGTCTTCGACACGGCGGTCGTCGACCTGACCGACCAGCTCGACGACCCGGTCGACGTCCTGTTCGGCACCCAGCTCGGCGGCGGCACCGACATCAACCGGGCCCTCGCCTACTGCCAGTCGCGGATCACCCGGCCCGCCGACACCGTCGTCGTCCTCATCAGCGACCTCTACGAAGGAGGGATACGCGACGAGATGCTCAAGCGGGTCGCGGCGATGAAGGCCTCCGGGGTGCAGGTCGTCGTCCTGCTCGCGCTCTCCGACGAGGGAGCCCCGGCCTACGACCGCGAGCACGCTGCCGCGCTCGCCGCGCTCGGCGCCCCCGCGTTCGCCTGCACCCCGGACCTCTTCCCGGAGGTGATGGCGGCGGCGATCGAGAAACGCCCCCTGCCGGTGCCGGACACCCTCTAGAACACATCCGGACGCTCCGCAGCGGCTGCGGAATCCGTAGCCGGACACGGTCGGCCGGGTGCGCCCAGGGCGCACTGAGGTCCATGTCACAACCGGACCCGCAGGCCCCTCACTTCGGGGGCGGGTGCGTCGTGAGCTGGGCAACGTCCCGTTCCCACCTGTGCGGTGGGGCTCGAGGGCACCCCAGGGGCCTCCTACGGAACGCCTCCCCACCCCTACAATCTGTGACCCGTATCACCGCCCCGTTGTGATCTGCGATTTAGGGACCCACGTCCCTCGGGGATAACCTGCGAGACGGACATGCCGCGTCCACGGACACCGTGTACGCCTCCCTTGTGACAGCGCAGTCACGTTGCCCTTCGCGGCACGCCCACGCAGACAACGAACCGCGATCATCAGAAAAGGGACGGACGCGCGTGGACCTGTTCGAGTACCAGGCGAGGGACCTCTTCGCCAAGCACGGTGTACCGGTGCTGGCCGGTGAAGTCATCGACACGCCTGAGGCGGCGCGCGAGGCCACCGAGCGTCTTGGCGGCAAGTCGGTCGTCAAGGCGCAGGTGAAGGTCGGCGGCCGCGGCAAGGCCGGCGGCGTGAAGCTGGCCGCCACCCCGGACGAGGCCGTCGCTCGCGCGACGGACATCCTCGGGATGGACATCAAGGGCCACACGGTCCACAAGGTGATGATCGCGGAGACCGCTCCGGAAATCCTCGAGGAGTACTACGTCTCGTACCTCCTCGACCGCACCAACCGCACCTTCCTGGCCATGGCGTCGGTCGCCGGCGGCATGGACATCGAGGAGGTCGCCGCGACGACCCCCGAGAAGCTCGCCAAGGTGCCGGTCAACGCCAACGAGGGCGTCACCATCGAGAAGGCGCGCGAGATCGTCGCGCAGGCGCAGTTCCCGGCCGACGTGGCCGAGAAGGTCGCCGAGATCCTCGTGACCCTGTGGGACACCTTCATCGCCGAGGACGCGCTCCTCGTCGAGGTGAACCCGCTGGCCAAGGTCGCCTCCGGCGACGTCCTGGCCCTGGACGGCAAGGTGTCTCTCGACGAGAACGCCGACTTCCGCCAGCCCGGGCACGCGGCGCTCGAGGACAAGGAAGCAGCCAACCCGCTCGAGGCTGCTGCCAAGGCCAAGAACCTCAACTACGTCAAGCTCGACGGCGAGGTCGGCATCATCGGCAACGGCGCCGGCCTGGTCATGTCGACCCTGGACGTCGTCGCGTACGCCGGTGAGAACCACGGCGGCGTGAAGCCGGCCAACTTCCTCGACATCGGCGGCGGCGCGTCCGCCGAGGTCATGGCGAACGGCCTGGAGATCATCCTGGGCGACCCGGACGTCAAGTCCGTCTTCGTCAACGTCTTCGGTGGCATCACCGCCTGCGACGAGGTCGCCAACGGCATCGTCCAGGCCCTGGAGCTCCTCAAGAGCAAGGGCGAAGAGGTCACCAAGCCGCTGGTCGTGCGCCTCGACGGCAACAACGCCGAGCTGGGTCGCAAGATCCTCTCGGACGCGAACCACCCGCTGGTGCAGCGCGTGGACACCATGGACGGCGCGGCCGACAAGGCCGCCGAGCTCGCGGCTGCGAAGTAAGGGACGAGGTCACAGCACACCATGGCTATCTTCCTCACCAAGGACAGCAAGGTCATCGTCCAGGGCATGACCGGTGCCACGGGCATGAAGCACACCAAGCTCATGCTGGGTGACGGCACCAACATCGTCGGTGGCGTGAACCCGCGCAAGGCCGGCACGTCCGTCGACTTCGACGGCACCGAGGTCCCGGTCTTCGGCACGGTCGCCGAGGCGATGGAGAAGACGGGCGCCAACGTCTCCGTCCTCTTCGTCCCGCCGGCCTTCGCCAAGGCCGCCGTGGTCGAGGCGATCGACGCCGAGATCCCGCTGGCCGTCGTCATCACCGAGGGCATCGCCGTCCACGACTCCGCCGCCTTCTGGGCGTACGCGCAGTCGAAGGGCAACAAGACCCGGATCATCGGCCCCAACTGCCCGGGTCTCATCACCCCCGGCCAGTCCAACGCCGGCATCATCCCGGGCGACATCACGAAGCCGGGCCGTATCGGCCTGGTCTCGAAGTCCGGCACGCTGACGTACCAGATGATGTACGAGCTCCGTGACATCGGCTTCTCGTCCGCCGTCGGCATCGGTGGCGACCCGATCATCGGTACGACGCACATCGACGCCCTCGCGGCGTTCGAGGCCGACCCCGACACCGACCTGATCGTCATGATCGGTGAGATCGGCGGCGACGCCGAGGAGCGTGCGGCCGACTTCATCGCGAAGAACGTCACCAAGCCGGTCGTCGGCTACGTCGCGGGCTTCACCGCGCCCGAGGGCAAGACCATGGGCCACGCCGGCGCCATCGTCTCCGGCTCCTCCGGCACGGCCCAGGCGAAGAAGGAGGCCCTCGAGGCCGCCGGCGTCAAGGTCGGCAAGACGCCGACCGAGACGGCCAAGCTGGCGCGCGCGATCCTCGCGGGCTGAACCAGGCTGCCGCACAGGTGAGAGGGCCCCGCTCCTCCCGGTCTCCGGGAAGGGCGGGGCCCTCTCGCGTCCAGAACGCGTCCACGGCGGCCCCGTCGCGCCCAGGGCTCGGCCCTCTCGTCCCCGGTCGCATACGGGTCGCGTACGAGGTCAGTGCGGGGCGGGGACCAGCCGCTCCGGCCCCGGATGCGGCCGGGCGCGGAGCATCTCCCGCAGCTCCTTGTCCTCCGGGGTGAGCTTCGGCGAGCCGCCGCGGACCGGGACGCCGTTGACCGTCTCACCGGGGGCGTGGACCGGGAGGTACTGGGTCGGCGCGGTGGCGAGGGTGAAGGCCGTCAGCCCGATGAGCGCCGCCGTGGCGCCGATCGCCGCCCGGGTCCACAGCCGCGCACGCCGCTCGCTCTTGGTCCGTACGGCCCCGGCCGCCGGCAGCGTCGCCGTCGGCGCCTCGGTGACCAGCGCGACGAGCCGCCTGTGCAGGGCGTCCGGGTCGGCGAGTTCGGGCACCCGCTGCCCGATGACGGTACGGGCGTGCATCAGCCGGTTGGCGGTGGCGGGGGTGCTCGCCTCGGTCTCGGCGGCCGTGTCCGGCAGGTCGAGGCCGAGCCCGTCGTAGAGCAGGACGGTACGGCGGTGCGGCGGCGGCAGCTCCAGCAGGGCGGTGAGCAGGGCCCGCCGCCCGGCCTCGGTGGGCAGGGCGTCGGGGTGCCGGTGCGCGCGGCGCAGCCGGTACCAGGGGGAGAGCGCGTACTCGTACGCGGCCGCCCGCACCCACCCCACCGGGTCCCGGTCGACCGCGACCTGGGGCCAGTGCTGCCAGGCGTGGTGGAAGGCCCGCTCCACGGACTCCCGGGAGAGCCTGCGGCGGCCGGTGAGCAGGTACGTCTGGTGGACGAGAGCGGGGGCGGCGTAGGCGTAGAGCGCGTCGAAGGCCTCCTCCGGAGTGAGGGAGGAGCGCTGCGCGACGTGTTCCGACCCGGCTTCAGGGTCGGGATCCGCCCCGGGAGCGGTCTCCGTGAGGGTCCCGGCGGCCGTGGCGGACGGCGCCGGATCGGCCTCATGGGTGGCCCGGACCGCCCGGCCCTCGGCGGCGGGTTTCAGGCGTTCCAGCGGCTTCTGGGCCGCCTCGCGGCCCGGGAACGGTGCCGCGGCGGCCGGGCCCGGGGTCTTCGGGGGCTTGGCGGCCCGTCTGGCCATCGTCCTCGGACGGGTGGGCGCGGCGGCGGTCCTGGTACGCGCCGGGGACTCGGCGGGCGTGGGCTCGGGCGCCTCCGAGAGGGGCGCGGGGTCCGTACCCAGGGGCGCGGGCTCTTCGTCGTACGCGCCGAGAAGCTTGGCGTACGCCTCCCGCTTCCGGCCCCGCGGGTCGGTCCGGCCGGTCTCCCAGGACCGGACGGTGGCCCGGGTGACACCCATGGCATCGGCGACCTGGTCCTCGCTCAGGGCCAGAGCCTCCCGCAGTCTGCGTCGCTCCTTCGGCGAGGGCAGCGCGGCGGAGGAGGTGGAATCGGCGGTGCTCCGACTCGCACTCATCGGTGACGACCTCCCGCAGAGCTCCACTGGGCGGAAAAGTACATAAACGTATATTGAGCGACACAACGGCGGTTTGCCTGTTACGCGTGAAAAGCGCGTGTCGTTGGCAGCATGGGCGCGTGACCGAAATGACCGAGCGCCCCCTGTCGCCGCCGGCCGATCCGCTGGTCCGGGGCGGCCGCTCCGCAGCGCTGGGCACCGCCTTCGTGCGGGGCGGGGTCGCGGCGGGGCTCGGGCTCGGCGCGCTCGCGGTCCTGGTCATGACGGCGTGGATCGGCTCCCCGTACCCGGACAGCGGACCGGGCGGGGCGCTGCACACGGCGGCCGGCCTCTGGCTGCTCGCCCACGGCGCCGATCTGGTGCGCGGCGACACCCTGTCCGGAGCGCCCGCGCCCCTCGGGGTCTCCCCGCTGCTGCTGATGGTCCTGCCGGGCTGGCTGGCGCACCGCGCCGCCCGGGACACGCTGGAAGCGGACGAGGACGGCCCCAAGCCGTCCCTCGGCGGCGCGGTGGCCGCGGTCACCGCCGGGTACCTGCTGGTCGCGGCCGGAGTCGCGGCCTACGCGGCGAGCGGCCCGCTCTCGCCCGACCCGCTCACGACCGCGCTGTGGCCGCCCGCCGTGGTGGTGGCGTCGGCGGGGCTCGGCGTCTGGACGGCGGTCGGCCGGCCCCTGCCGGAGCGGGAGCAGTCGGCCGTGGCGCTGCGGGCGGCGGTGCCGGCCCTGGTGGCCCTGCTCGGCGGCGGAGCGGTGCTGATCGGCGTCTCCCTCGGCTGGCACGCGAGCGCGACGCGGGAGTCCTTCACGAGCCTCGCGGGGGACTGGTCCGGGCGGGTCTCCCTGCTGCTCCTCGCCGTGACGCTGCTTCCGAACGCGGCCGTCTGGGGTGCGGCGTACGGGCTCGGGCCCGGCTTCGCGCTCGGTACCGGCGCCGTGGCGACACCGCTGGCGTTCACGGGCGCGGCGGCCGTTCCGCCGTTCCCGCTGCTGGCCGCGCTGCCCCCCGAAGGGCCGGGCTCCTGGCCGCAGTGGGCGGCGGTGGCCGTGCCGTCGGCGGCGGCGCTCGCGCTGGGCTGGAGCGTGGGACGGTCCGCCCGGCTGTGGAAGGCCCGGGAGGCGGCTCTGACGGTCCTGTCGGCCGCCGGGCTGTGCGGAGTGGCGATGGCGGTGCTCGCGGCCGTCGCCGGCGGGCCGCTGGGGTCCGGGCGGCTGGCGGAGTTCGGCCCGGTGTGGTGGCGTACGGGGGCCGCGGCGGTGCTGTGGAGCGTGGTGGTGGGGGTGCCGACGGCGCTCGGGGTACGGGTCTGGGCGCGGCGCGGTCTCACCCCGCGGCCGCGGCCGGCGGTACCGGCCGGGGCCTCCGCGCCGCCGGGCCCGGTTCCGGCGGCCTCGGTTCCGGCGCCGGGGCACGGGCCGGCCCCGGAGCCGGGGGAAGCCGCCGGACGCGGGAAGCCGGAGGAGAACGACGACGATTCCGGTTTCGAGCCGTACGACTACCTTCCGGCGGCCTGGGAGCCGACTCCGCCGCCGCCCCCTTCCGCCCCGCCGCTCCCCTCGTCTCCGCCTCAGCCTCCGCCCCCGGCCGTCCCGCCGATGCCGGAGACTCCGCCCGGGCCGCAGCCCCCGCCCGCGCCCGAGCGCCCGGCCCCCTTCGCGTAGCCGTGTGAACCGCCGCGGCCTACCGCGCGGGCGCCCCTGGTTCGGCCGGCCGTCCCGAAGTCATTTCCGTACGCCGAAGACGTCCCGCAGCGGTTCCGGCAGCAGCTCGTTGCAGGCCAGCTGGCCCGACACCGTCAGGGCGTCGTCGGCACAGGTGTAGAAGTCGCGGTAGACGAGCTGAAGGGTGAAGCCGCCCGCGACGATCAGCAGGGAGAGGATTCCGGCGACCAGACCGCTGACGGCCGCCGTGCGCTGCGCGCGGGCCGGGGCGCTTCGAGCGCCCGTACCGGTGGCGGCGGGGGCGGCGGGCGCCGGCGGGGTGGACGGATCGGTGGCCGCGGCCGTCCTCGGCTTGGCGCGCAGGGCGCTGACCGCCCAGTACAGGGCCAGGGCGCCGAGGAGCAGTGCCAGCTCCTGGATCTCGAAGACGGCGAAGAAGAACGCCCACATGCCGGCGAGCAGCGCGTAGCGCGCCCGTCGCTGCGCCGGGTCCGTCGGGTCCCACTTCAGACCGGGCCCCTGCCCCTCTCCCGGGCCGCCCTGACCGGTCGGACGCTCGGGGCGGCGACCCCAGCCGTCGGAGGAGCGGCCGGGCTGGCGGCTGCTCCAGCGGCCTCCGGAGGATCCCGACGGCTCGGACGACGAGTCGTCGTCCGAGCCCTCCGGCCGCCGTGGCTGCCACGGCTGGTCCGGCTGCCCCTCGGGCGGCGGCGCGAACGGATTGTTGTCGTCCGTGGACTGGCGTTCCGGCATCTGCTGAACGTCTTCCCTCTGTCGTCGCAACTGCGGTCTCATGTGCGCTCGCGCGTACGGCCGCACGTGCTGTCTCAACGGATGTCTCATCTGGTGTCGAACCCAGACGCTACCTCCCGGCCCCGCCCCCGTCCCGTGGGGGCTGTCCGGTGTGCCGGTATCGTTGCTGACGGTCGAGCCATTCGTAGGGTTCCCCGTATCGAGGGGCACGATTCGTTCGTACGACCACACAAACACCCACGGAAAGAGTGACTCAGTGGCCGCCGCCCGCCTCGTCGTCCTGGTCTCCGGGTCCGGCACCAACCTCCAGGCCCTGCTGGACGCCATCGCCGCCGACCCCGAGGGGTACGGCGCGCGGATCGTCGCCGTCGGTGCCGACCGCGAGGGCATCGCGGGCCTGGAGCGCGCCGAGCGCGCCGGTCTGCCCACCTTCGTGTGCGGGGTCAAGGACCACCCGAGCCGTGAGGCGTGGGACCGCGCGCTCACCGAGGCCACCGCCGCCCACGAGCCCGACCTCGTCGTCTCGGCGGGGTTCATGAAGATCCTCGGGAAGGAATTCCTCTCCCGTTTCGGCGGCCGGATCGTCAACACGCACCCCGCGCTGCTGCCCAGCTTTCCCGGTGCCCACGGGGTGCGTGACGCACTCGCCTACGGCGTGCGGGTCACCGGATGCACCGTCCACTTCGTCGACGACGGCGTCGACACCGGACCGATCATCGCCCAGGGCGTGGTCGAGGTCCGGGACGAGGACGATGAAGCCGCTCTCCATGAGCGCATCAAGGAAGTCGAGCGTTCGCTGCTCGTCGAGGTCGTGGGGCGTCTGGCCCGGCACGGCTACCGCATTGAGGGACGAAAGGTAACAATCCCGTGACCGCCGAAGGTACGAAGCGCCCGATTCGTCGAGCACTCGTCAGCGTCTACGACAAGACCGGCCTCGAGGAGCTGGCCCGCGGTCTGCACGAGGCGGGTGTCTCCCTCGTCTCCACCGGCTCCACCGCCGCCAGGATCGCCGCGGCCGGCGTCCCGGTCACCAAGGTCGAGGAGCTCACCGGCTTCCCCGAGTGCCTGGACGGCCGCGTCAAGACCCTCCACCCGCGCGTGCACGCCGGCATCCTCGCCGACCTGCGCCTGGAGGACCACCGCAACCAGCTGACCGAGCTGGGCGTCGAGCCGTTCGACCTGGTCGTCGTGAACCTCTACCCGTTCAAGGAGACCGTCGCCTCCGGCGCGACCCCCGACGAGTGCGTCGAACAGATCGACATCGGCGGCCCCTCGATGGTCCGCGCCGCCGCCAAGAACCACCCGTCCGTCGCGGTCGTCACCAGCCCGGCCCGCTACGCCGACGTGCTCACCGCGGCCCGTGAGGGCGGTTTCGAGCTCGCCGCCCGCAAGCGCCTGGCCGCCGAGGCCTTCCAGCACACCGCCGCGTACGACGTCGCCGTCGCCTCCTGGTTCGCCGACGACTACGCGGCCGCCGACGACAGCGGCTTCCCGGACTTCCTGGGCACCACGTACGCGCGCGACAACGTCCTGCGCTACGGCGAGAACCCGCACCAGGGCGCCGCGCTGTACGTCGACGGCACGGGCGGCCTGGCCGAGGCCGAGCAGCTGCACGGCAAGGAGATGTCGTACAACAACTACACGGACACCGACGCCGCGCGCCGGGCCGCGTACGACCACTCCGACCCCTGCGTCGCGATCATCAAGCACGCCAACCCGTGCGGCATCGCGATCGGCGCCGATGTCGCCGAGGCGCACCGCAAGGCGCACGCCTGTGACCCGCTGTCGGCGTTCGGCGGTGTGATCGCGGTCAACCGTCCGGTCTCCGTGGCGATGGCCGAGCAGGTCGCCGAGATCTTCACCGAGGTCATCGTCGCCCCGGCGTACGAGGACGGCGCGGTCGAGATCCTGGCCAGGAAGAAGAACATCCGCGTCCTGCGCGCCGAGGGCGCACCGGCCGCCCCGGTCGAGGTCAAGCCGATCGACGGCGGTGCGCTGCTCCAGGTCACCGACCGCCTCCAGGCCGACGGCGACCAGCCCGAGAACTGGACCCTGGCGACCGGCGAGGCCCTGTCCGCCGACGAGCTCGCCGAGCTCGCCTTCGCCTGGAAGGCCTGCCGCGCGGTCAAGTCCAACGCGATCCTGCTGGCCAAGGACGGCGCCTCGGTCGGCGTCGGCATGGGCCAGGTCAACCGCGTCGACTCCGCGAAGCTCGCGGTCGAGCGCGCGGGCGAGGAGCGGGCGCGCGGCGCGTACGCCGCGTCGGACGCGTTCTTCCCGTTCCCCGACGGCCTGGAGATCCTCACGGCGGCCGGCGTCAAGGCGGTCGTGCAGCCGGGCGGTTCGGTCCGGGACGAGCTGGTCATCGAGGCGGCGAAGAAGGCGGGCGTGACGATGTACTTCACGGGCACGCGCCACTTCTTCCACTGATCCGCGAAGGGTCCGAGGGCCCGCCGGTACGTTCCCGTACCGGCGGGCCCTCCCCGTCAGGCGGCCCGTCGGCCTGCTCGGCTCGGCGATTCCACCGGCCTTGGGCTCTCTGGTCTAATGGGTTGCTCTTTTGTCGGCGGCTGGTAGTGGGGGCGCGCGGTGTTGGATGTGCAGAACGGGGCCGCGACGGCGATCCCCGCGCCCGGGACGCCCAGCCGCGAGACCGTCCCCACCGGGGCCGGGGAGAGCCCGCCCGGCACGCCCGTCCGCCCGTACGCGCTCCTCGCCGGGGCCCTGGGCGTCCTGTACTTCCTCTACTCCTGGGTGCAGTACGAGCGGTTCCGCACCCCCTCCTGGGACCTCGGCATCTTCGAGCAGGCCGTCCGGGCCTACTCCGAGCTCCGCGCGCCCATCGTCGATATCAAGGGGCCCGGCTTCCTCATACTCGGGGACCACTTCAGTCCGGTGACCGCCCTCCTGGCGCCCCTGTACTGGATCTGGTCCTCCCCCCTCGCGCTCCTCCTCGCCCAGGCCGCGCTCTTCGCAGCCTCCGCCGCGGTCGTGGGCCGTACCGCCCAGCAGGTGCTCGGCAGCCGGGCCGCGGGCCTGGGCATCGCCGTCGCCCACGGCCTGTCCTGGGGTCTCCAGGAAGCGGTCAGATCCGACTTCCACGAGATCGCCTTCGCCGTCCCGATGCTCGCCATGACCTGCCGGGCCCTGCTCCTGGGACGGTGGACCGCCGCCGTCGCCTGGTCCGCCCCCCTCGTCCTGGTCAAGGAGGACATGGGGCTCACCGTCGCCATGGTCGGCGCGGTCCTCTTCCTGCGCGGCGCCCGCCGGCTGGGCGCGGCCCTGGCCGCCTTCGGCGTCGCCGCCTTCGCCCTGACGGTCCTGGTCCTGATCCCGGCCGCGAGCCGCGTCGGGCAGTACGACTACTGGGCCAAGATCGAGAAGTCGAGCGCGGGCGCGGACGTCCCCTTCACCGAGGTGCTGCTCACCTCGCTCGGCGCCGGCGAGAAGTGGGAGATGCTCTTCTTCCTCGTCGGCATCACCGGCTTCCTCGCCCTGCGTTCCCCGCTGATGCTGCTCGTGCTGCCGACGCTCGGCTGGCGCTTCCTCTCCCAGGACCCGAACCACTGGGGGATGCTCTGGCACTACAGCGCCATCCTGATGCCGGTCGTCTTCCTCGCCCTCGTCGACGCCGTCCGGGCCGTCCGCACCTCGCGGCGCGGCTGGCTCGTCTCGTACGGGAAGGTCGTCGTCCCCGTCGTCACGGCCGTCTCGGTCGTGCTCGCCCTGGACCTGCCGTTGCGGGACCTGCTGCGACCGGAGACGTACCGGACGGACAGCCGGACGCTTCAGGCGCGCAAGGCCGTGGAGGCGGTGCCCGAGGGGGCGAGCGTGGAGACCAACGTGACGCTCATGGCGCATCTCACCGCGGACCACACGGTCTACTGGGTCGGCGGCGCGAAGGGCGTCACCCCCGACTACCTGGCGTTCGACCTCGCCTCGGGCTGGTCGCAGCCCGTCTCCGACCCGGTCGGACTGGCGGCGTCGCTGCATCCGGAGGCGCGCTACACGGTGTCGTTCCAGGCGGGCCACTTCGTGGTGCTGCGGCGCGCCTGACCGGCGGGCGCCTGGGCGTACGCGCGGAGAAAGCGGCGAGGAAGCAGCCGAGGAAGCGGCGAAGGGCCCCCGGTTCGACGAGACCGGGGGCCCTTCGGCTGCGGGGAGCGGCCGCTGTCAGCCGTTCTCCTTGATGACCAGGGTGCTGCACACCTTGTCGGCGAAGGTCTGCTTCTTGGAGTCCCAGATCGGCCACAGGTAGCCGATGTAGCAGGCGATGCCGTCGAGGAAGTGCGCCAGCTGCCGCACGAACGCCATGCCGAAGCCGAGCGGGCGGCCGTCCGACTCGCGCAGCGTACGGGTGCCGACGGCCTTCTTGCCGATCGTCTGACCGGTGGCGCCTTCCTTGTAGATCTGGAAGAAGAACATGAAGACCAGGTACAGGAAGCCGATCAGACCGAGCACGGTCGCGGCGGCGCTGCCCTCGTTGCCACCGATGGCGGCACCGATGCCGGACAGCAGGTAGAACGGGCCGAGCATCACCGCGCTGTCGATCAGGCGGGACAGGACACGCCAGCCCCAGTGCGCCAGCGGGGGCATGCCGCCGTAGCCCATCGGGGCCTGCGCGTACTGCGGGGCCTGCGGGTACGCGCCGTACGGCTGGGCGGGCTGCTGCTGCGGGTAGCCGTACTGCGGCGGCACACCCTGGGGGGCCTGCTGCGGGTAGCCGTAACCCGGCTGCCCCTGGGGCTGCTGCGGCTGCTGGCCGTACGGGTTGTTCGGTTCACCGAAGCTCATGACGGTTTCCTCCGTGGGGGTGGTGCGGGGACTGTGCGGTCCGAGCGGAGGAACATCACTGATCTCGAGCGGTCCGCCCCCCTGCGCTGCCGCGGCACTGCGCGGATCATCGTCGTCGCAACGCCGACTTTTTGTCCAGTCGGTTGTGCGGGCGTTGTGCAAGTGCAACTCGGGATCCGCGCGCCGGTGGTCCGGCACCGGCGAATTGGAACAAGGCGGGGTCCATCCGGGAGGATGGCCGTATGAGCGCCCAGATTCTCGATGGCAAGGCCACCGCAGCCGCGATCAAGTCCGATCTCACCACCCGCGTGGCGGTGCTGAAGGAGAAGGGCGTCACGCCCGGCCTCGGCACGATCCTGGTCGGCGACGACCCGGGCAGCCAGAAGTACGTCGCCGGCAAGCACCGCGACTGCGCGCAGGTCGGCATCGCCTCCATCCAGCGTGAACTGCCCGCCACCGCGACCCAGGAGGAGATCGAGGCGGTCGTACGGGAGCTCAACGAGGACCCCGCGTGCACGGGGTACATCGTCCAACTCCCGCTGCCCAAGGGCATCGACGAGAACCGCGTCCTGGAGCTGATGGACCCGGCCAAGGACGCGGACGGTCTGCACCCGATGAACCTCGGCCGTCTCGTACTGAACGAGCCCGCGCCGCTCCCGTGCACGCCGAACGGCATCATCACGCTGCTGCGCCGGCACGGTGTGGAGATCAAGGGCGCCGAGGTCGTGGTGGTCGGACGCGGAGTGACGATCGGCCGCCCGATGCCGCTGCTGCTGACCCGCCGCTCGGAGAACGCGACCGTGACGCAGTGCCACACGGGGACGAAGGACCTCGCCGCGCACCTGCGCCGGGCCGACATCGTCATCGCGGCCGCCGGTGTGGGGCACCTGATCAAGCCGGAGGACGTGAAGCCGGGCGCGGCCGTGCTCGACGTCGGCGTCTCGCGCGACGGGGAGGGCAAGATCGTCGGCGATGTGCACCCCGGGGTCGCCGAGGTCGCCGGCTGGATCTCCCCGAACCCGGGTGGTGTGGGGCCGATGACCCGGGCGCAGCTCCTGGTCAACGTCGTCGAGGCCGCCGAGCGCGCGGCCGCGGCGCTCTGACGATGGCCGCCGGTACGCCCGCTTCGGACGGGGCCGGGGCCGGACCCGAGGTGCCCGGCACGGGGAAGCCCGCCGCCGCGAAGCCCGGCGCCGCGAAGCCCGCCGCCGCGAAGCCCGGCACCAAGGCGCCCCGTGCCGAAGGGACCGGCCTCGCAGGCACCGGTGGCGCCGAGGCGCAGGCCGGCGGAGGCGTGGCCTCCGCGCGGACGCGGCGGCCGCCCACCATGACCACCGACACCGCGCGGCCGGAGGGCGGCGGGCGCGCCGCGCCCGGGGACGCCCCCGCGCCGGCCCGGCAGTGGCCGCTGCTCACGGTCCTCGGGCTGGCCGCCCTCGGCCTGCTCGTCGTCGGGACCGACCTGTTCCCGCAGTCGTTCCGGGTGGGCACGCTCCTGGTCGGCGTCGCCCTGCTCACCGGCGCCGGACTGCGCCGCGCGCTGCCCTCGGTGGGCATGCTCGCCGTACGGTCGCGCTTCACCGACATGATCACGTACGGGTTGATGGGCGCCCTCATCGTGCTGCTCGCGCTCATGGTGCAACCGGCCCCCTGGCTGCGGATCCCGTTCCTGGAGGACGTCCTCCACCTCACGATCACGTAGGCACCGGCCCCCGGTCCGGAACGGACGACGGCGCCCGTCCTCTCCCCCGAGGGAGGACGGGCGCCGTCGGTATTCAGGGTCATGGACGCGACAACAGTGCTTCAAGGGGCGTCAGCGGCCTGTGGCACGGAGGTGACCATTCCGGTACTTGCGAGGGGCGCGCGGGAGGGCAGTCGGGCGGCAGTGAGCCGGACCACAAGGGGGTGGGGGTTCGACCGGCCCCGGGTCGGATAGCCTGACCGCTGGATATCTCTTCACATCGAGACACCGATCGATCAAGAGACGTCCAGCATCAGGGGCAGGGACCCCCACCGCCAGCTGTCTTACGGAGATCGCCATGACCCGCACTCCCGTGAATGTCACCGTGACCGGCGCGGCCGGCCAGATCGGCTACGCGCTGCTCTTCCGCATCGCCTCCGGCCACCTGCTCGGCGCGGACGTGCCGGTCAAGCTGCGCCTCCTCGAGATTCCGCAGGGCCTCAAGGCCGCCGAGGGCACCGCCATGGAGCTCGACGACTGCGCCTTCCCGCTGCTGCGCGGCATCGAGATCACCGACGACCCGAACGTCGCCTTCGACGGCGCCAACGTCGCCCTCCTCGTCGGCGCCCGCCCCCGCACCAAGGGCATGGAGCGCGGCGACCTGCTGGAGGCCAACGGCGGCATCTTCAAGCCGCAGGGCAAGGCCATCAACGACAACGCCGCGGACGACATCAAGGTCCTCGTCGTCGGCAACCCGGCCAACACCAACGCCCTGATCGCCCAGGCCGCCGCCCCGGACGTGCCGGCCGAGCGCTTCACCGCGATGACCCGCCTGGACCACAACCGCGCGATCTCGCAGCTGGCCAAGAAGACCGGCGCGCCGGTCACCGACATCAAGCGCCTCACCATCTGGGGCAACCACTCGGCGACCCAGTACCCGGACATCTTCCACGCGGAGATCGCCGGCAAGAACGCCGCCGAGGTCGTCAACGACGAGCAGTGGCTGGCCGACACCTTCATCCCGACCGTCGCCAAGCGCGGCGCCGCGATCATCGAGGCCCGTGGCGCGTCCTCGGCCGCCTCGGCCGCGAACGCCGCCATCGACCACGTCCACACGTGGGTCAACGGCACCGCCGAGGGCGACTGGACCTCCATGGGCATCCCGTCGGACGGCTCGTACGGCGTCCCGGAGGGCCTGATCTCGTCCTTCCCCGTCACCTGCAAGGACGGCACGTACGAGATCGTCCAGGGCCTGGACATCAACGAGTTCTCCCGCACCCGCATCGACGCCTCGGTCCAGGAGCTGGCCGAGGAGCGCGACGCGGTCCGCGAGCTCGGCCTCATCTGAGCCCGGCGCACCGACTCGGCGCACTGAGCGCGACGCAGCGCCCCCGGTCCTTCAGGGCCGGGGGCGCTGCGCGTTCGCCCGGCGCTCATTTCCGGTACTGCCCGGCGACGTAATGGCCCGGCGTCATGCGGGTGGTGACGCCGATCCTGTTCCAGGCGTTGATGACGGTGATCGCGGCGATGACCCGGGCGAGTTCCGTCTCGTCGAAGTGGGCGGCCGCCTTCGCGTACACCTCGTCGGGGACGAAGCCGTCGGTGAGGACGGTGACGGCCTCCGTCAGCGCCAGGGCGGCGAGTTCGCGCTCCGTGTAGAAGTGGCGCGACTCCTCCCACGCGGACAGCTGGACGATCCGCTCGATCGACTCGCCCTCCGCCAGCGCGTCCTTGGCGTGCATGTCGACGCAGAAGGCGCAGTGGTTGATCTGCGAGGCCCGGAGCTTGATCAGGTGGTAGAGGGTGGGGTCGAGATCCTTCGCGGCGGCGGCCTCCAGCCGGACCATCGCCCGGTGGAAGTCCGGGACCAGCTCGGCGAAGGGGAGGCGGGGGCCGTGCTCGTGGGCGTGTCCGGTCGGTGCGGCGTTCTGCGGGATGGTGGTCATGGTGATCACCGTACGAGGCGGATGGCCCGGGAGTATGGTCCATTTCCATGGAAAACGGCTGGGCCACTTTCGGGGCCGACCTCCATCTGGAGCTGCGTGGTCCGAAGCTGCGCACGGGGCTGATGGACGCCCTGCGGGAGGCGATCCGCAGCGGCCGTCTGGAGGCGGGCGTACGGCTGCCGTCGTCGCGTTCGCTCGCCGCCGACCTCGGGGTGGCCCGCAACACCGTCGCCGACGCCTACGCCGAACTGGTCGCCGAGGGCTGGCTCACCGCCCGGCAGGGCTCCGGAACGCGCGTCGCCCGCCGGGCCGCCCCCCGCCCGACCGCCGGGCCGGGCACGCGGCCGGCACCGGCCCGCCCGGTCACCCCCCGCCCGGCGTACGACCTGAGACCCGGGATGCCCGATCTCGCGTCCTTCCCCCGCGCCGAGTGGCTCAAGGCGTCGCGGCGTGCCCTGACGGCCGCGCCGCACGAGGCGTTCGGCTACGGCGATCCGCGCGGCCGGATCGAACTGCGCACCGTGCTGGCCGAGTACCTCGCCCGGGCGCGGGGCGTGTACGCGCGGCCCGAGCGGATCGTGATCTGCTCCGGGTTCGTGCACGGGCTGATGCTGATGGCACAGGTGCTGCGGGCCGGGAGCCCCGCCGCGCCCTCAGGGCCCGGCGGGAAGGCGCGGGAGGTGGCGGTCGAGTCGTACGGACTCTCCGTGCACCGGGACGTGCTCACCGGCGCGGGGCTGCGGCCCCGGCCGTTGCCCTACGACGGACTCGGCACCCGCACCGAGGAGTTGGGCGGGATGAAGGACGTCGGCGCGGTCCTGATGACGGCCGCCCACCAGTTCCCGCTCGGCGGCGCCCTCCCCGCGGACCGGCGGGCCGCCGTCATCGACTGGGCGCGCGCCTCGGGCGGCCTCGTCCTGGAGGACGACTACGACGGCGAGTTCCGCTACGACCGCCAGCCGGTCGGCGCCCTCCAGGGCCTCGACCCCGAGCGGGTCGTCTACCTGGGGACGTCCAGCAAGTCCCTGGCGCCCGGCCTTCGGCTGGCCTGGATGGTGCTGCCGGAGAGCCTGGTGGACGAGGTCGCCGCCGCCAAGGGGACGGTGGACTGGATGTCCAGCGCGCTGGAGCAGCTGACGTTCGCGGAGTTCCTCGCCTCGGGCGCGTACGACCGCCATGTACGGGCGATGCGGCTGCGCTACCGGCGGCGGCGCGACGAGCTGGTGGCGGCGGTGGCCGCGCACTCCCCGGACACGCGGGTGAGCGGCATCGCGGCCGGTCTCCACGCCGTCCTGCGGCTCCGCCCTGGAACCGAGCCCGACGTCCTGCGCTCCGCCGCCTGGCACGGCCTCGCCGTCCTCGGCCTCGACCGCTTCCGCCACCCCGATGTGCCCAGGACGCTCGACGGCCTGGTCGTCGGCTACGCGACGCCTCCCGACAGCGGCTGGGCGGGGGCGCTGCGGGCGCTGTGCCGGGTGCTGCCGTAGCGCCCGCACCCCTCGGCCTACACTGTGCGGTCGCGACCACGGGATGGGGAGGACGGACATGCGCAGACTGAGGTCGAGCACCGTGGTGCTCGGCGGTATGGGGGTGCTCGCGGCGACGATCACCTCCTGCGGCTCCGAGCCGGACAGGCGGTGCGTCGACCCGCTGAGCCGGGAGAAGCTGCCCAGTTACGAGTGCGAGAGCGGCGGCGGAAGCACCACGCGCGGCACGTACTACTACGGCGGCAGCGTCAGCGACAACAGGGTCAGCGGCGGCAGCTTCGACAAGTCGGCCGTCGACACCGGCGGCTTCGGCTGCTCCGGTTCCGGCGGCGGCTGACCCACGCCCATGGAACGGCACACCATCGAACCCCGTCCCGGCTGGCAGCGGACCGTGGAGGAGCAGGGACTCGTCTACCCCCTGACCCGATACCCCGACGGCTCGCTGCGCCCGTACTGGGACGAGAGCGCGTACTACTCCTTCACCCTTCCCGAGGTCGAGGCGCTGGAGGAGGTCGTCGAGGAGCTGCACGCCATGTGTCTGGCGGCGGCCGCCCACATCGTGGAGAAGGACCGTTTCGCCGAGCTGGGCCTGACCGATCCCCGGCTCGTCCCCCTGGTCGCCGAGTCCTGGCGCCGCCGGGCCGAACTCCCCTCCCTCTACGGCCGCTTCGACCTGCGCTACGACGGCACGGGCCCGGCCAAGATGCTGGAGTACAACGCCGACACCCCGACCTCCCTCGTCGAGGCGGCGAGCCCGCAGTGGTTCTGGATGGAGGAGCGCTTCCCCGGCGCGGACCAGTGGAACTCCCTCCACGAGCGGCTCGTCGACGCCTGGAAGCGGCAGGCGGCGCTGCTGCCGCCCGGCAGCCCGGTCCATTTCGTCCACTCCGACGGGGACGAGCTCGGCGAGGACCTGATGACGGTCGCGTATCTGCGCGAGACCGCCCAGCAGGCCGGACTCGACACCGAGGCCCTGTCGGTCGAGCGCATCGGCTGGGACCGCCTCTCCGGGCGGTTCGTGGACGACCGGCTGCGGTTCATCCGCAGCTGCTTCAAGCTCTATCCGTGGGAGTGGCTGACCACGGACCGCTTCGGCCCCTACGTCCTCGACACCCTCGACAACGGCGGCGGCACCGGAACCACCTGCTGGATCGAGCCCGCCTGGAAGATGCTCCTGTCCAACAAGGCGCTGCTCGCGGTCCTGTGGGAGCTGTACCCCGGCCATCCGAACCTGCTCCCCGCCTATTTGGACGGCCCGCGCGACCTCGCCGCCCACGGCGGCTACGTCGCCAAGCCGCTCCTCGGCCGCGAGGGCGCGGGCGTCACCATCCACGAGCCCGGCGCCCCGGCCGTCGTACGCGAAGAGCCCTGCTGCTACCAGGAGCTGTGCCCCCTGCCCGACTTCGACGGCAACCGGGTCGTGCTCGGCGCGTGGGTCGTCGAGGACGAGGCGGCCGGGCTCGGCATCCGGGAGTCGGCGGGCCTGATCACCGACGAGTACGCCCGCTTCCTGCCGCACGTCATCCTGTGAGAAGCGAGGGGGACGGGCCGCCGGAGCGCTGTACGTGACAGCCGCCCCGGCGCCCCTCCCTCCGCCTGCTCCGCTCAGTCCGACAGGACCGTCCGAAGCTGCTCCAGACCCCAGTCCAGGTCCTCCTTGCTGATCACCAGCGGAGGAGCGATCCGGATCGTCGAACCGTGCGTGTCCTTCACCAGCACGCCCCGGGCCATCAGCCTCTCCGAGATCTCCCGGCCCGTGCCCCGGGACGGGACGACGTCCACTCCCGCCCACAGCCCGCGACCGCGCACCCGCTCCACGGCTCCTCCGCCCACCAGCAGCCCCAGCTCGGCGTGGAGATGCTCGCCCAGCTCGGTCGCGCGCTGCTGGTACTCGCCGGTCCGCAGCATCGCGATCACCTCCAGGGCCACCGCGCAGGCCAGCGGGTTGCCACCGAACGTCGAGCCGTGCTCACCCGGCCGGAACACCCCGAGGACGTCGCGGTCCGCCACCACCGCCGAGACCGGGACGACACCGCCGCCCAGCGCCTTGCCCAGGATGTACACGTCCGGCACCACGCCCTCGTGCTCGCACGCGAACGTCCTCCCGGTCCGGCCGAGCCCCGACTGGATCTCGTCCGCCATGAACAGCACGTTCCGCGCCCGGGTCAACTCCCGTACCCCGCGCAGATAACCGGCCGGCGGCACCAGCACCCCGGCCTCGCCCTGGATCGGCTCCAGGAGCACCGCGACCGTGTTCTCGGTGACCGCGGCCTCCATCGCGGTGAGATCGCCGTACGGAACGATCTCGAACCCCGGGGTGTACGGGCCGTAGTGGTCCCGCGCCTCGTGGTCCGTGGAGAAGCTCACGATGGTCGTCGTACGGCCGTGGAAGTTGTTCGCCGCGACCACGATCTTCGCGTGCCCGTCCGGCACGCCCTTGACCTCGTACCCCCACTTCCGCGCGGTCTTCACGGCCGTCTCGACCGCCTCCGCGCCCGTGTTCATCGGCAGGACCATCTCCTTGCCGCACAGCTCGGCGAGCGCCGTGCAGAACTCGGCGAAACGGTCGTGGTGGAACGCCCGCGACGTGAGCGTCACGCGCTCCAGCTGGGCCCGCGCGGCGTCGAGCAACCGGCGGTTGCCGTGCCCGAAGTTGAGCGCCGAATACCCGGCGAGCATGTCGAGATAGCGGCGCCCCTCGACATCGGTCATCCATGCCCCGTCCGCCGAGGCGACCACGACGGGCAGGGGGTGGTAGTTGTGTGCGCTGCGCGCCTCCGCGGAAGCGATCGCGTCTTGCGTCCTCGACACGGGTTCTCCGTTCGTCCTGCGGCCCGGGGGTGGGTGTGGCCCCCTTTCCTATCGTCGCTCGGACGACGGACGAGCAAACTCGGGTGACGGCTCGCCCGATAGGCTGGAAACACGCACGGCGACTGGCGTACGGGGAAAAGACCCCGGGGGAGCCGTGCGCGGCAGACCGCACGAGGTGCCGCCCGCCTGGGCACCACGGGACCCCTTCCCGTGTGGTGCCGCGACACGACGCAGTGCCCCGGGACCCGCCGAACGCCCGGAGGAACGCCGTGAACCACCCCGACCGCCACCCCGCGCTGTCCGCCGCCGATCCCGAACTCGCCGCGCTCGTCGGCGCCGAGGAGCGGTTGCAGGCCGAGACCCTGCGGCTGATCCCCAGCGAGAACTACGTCTCCCAGGCCGTGCTCGAAGCCTCCGGCACCGTCCTGCAGAACAAGTACAGCGAGGGCTACCCCGGCCGCCGCTACTACGAGGGCCAGCAGAACATCGACCGGATCGAGACGCTCGCCGTCGAGCGCGCCAAGGCCGTCTTCGGCGTCGACCACGCCAACGTCCAGCCCTACTCCGGCTCCCCGGCCAACCTCGCCGTCTACCTCGCCTTCGCCGAGCCCGGCGACACCGTGATGGGCATGGCCCTGCCCATGGGCGGCCACCTCACCCACGGCTGGGGCGTCTCCGCGACCGGCAAGTGGTTCCGGGGCGTGCAGTACGGCGTACGCCAGGACACGGGGCTCATCGACTTCGACCAGGTCCGCGACCTCGCGCTCAAGGAGCGCCCGAAGGTGATCTTCTGCGGCGGCACCGCGCTGCCGCGCACGATCGACTTCGCCGCCTTCGGCGAGATCGCCCGCGAGGCCGGCGCCGTCCTCGTCGCCGACATCGCCCACATCGCCGGCCTGATCGCGGGCGGCGCCCACCCCTCCCCGGTGCCGCACGTCGACGTGATCTCCACGACCACCCACAAGACGCTGCGCGGACCGCGCGGCGCCATGCTGATGTCCCGCGAGGAGCACGCCAAGGCCCTGGACAAGGCCGTCTTCCCCGGCCTCCAGGGCGGCCCGCACAACCAGACCACCGCCGCCATCGCCGTCGCCCTGCGCGAGGCGGCCCAGCCCTCCTTCCGCGACTACGCCCACGCGGTCGTCGCCAACGCCGGGGCCCTCGCCGAGGCGCTGCTCGCCCGCGGCTTCGACCTGGTCTCCGGCGGCACCGACAACCATCTGATCCTGATGGACCTCACCCCGAAGGAGGTCCCGGGCAAGGTCGCCGCGAAGGCCCTCGACCGGGCCGGGATCGTCGTCAACCACAACACCGTCCCCTACGACACCCGGAAGCCCTTCGACCCCTCCGGTGTCCGTATCGGCACCCCGTCCCTGACCTCGCGCGGTCTGGGCACCGATCACATGGCGCAGGTCGCCGACTGGATCGACCGGGGCGTCACCGCGGCACGGACCGGGGACGAGGACTCCCTGGCCGGGATCCGCGCCGAGGTCGCCGACCTGATGGCTGCCCACCCGGCGCCGGGCCTGCCGGTCTGACGCGTACCCGCCCGCCCGCCCGCTCCCTGTGTTCCTCGTCTCAGTCGGTACGGTGACGAGGGGGCCCCTCGGGAGCGGGCGGGATCCGTTCCCGAGCTGTCGCCGGCACCTGAGAGAATGATGAGCATGGCCTCTGACAGTCCTCGTGTGCTCTCCGGAATCCAGCCCACCGCAGGCTCGTTCCATCTCGGCAACTACCTCGGCGCGGTGCGTCAGTGGGTCGCCCTGCAGGAGTCCCACGACGCGTTCTACATGGTGGTGGACCTGCACGCGATCACGGTCCCGCAGGACCCGGCCGAGCTGCGTGCCAACACCCGGCTCGCCGCCGCCCAGCTGCTGGCCGCCGGCCTCGACCCCGAGCGCTGCACGCTCTTCGTCCAGAGCCATGTCCCCGAGCACGCGCAGCTCGGCTGGGTCATGAACTGCCTCACCGGCTTCGGTGAGGCGTCCCGCATGACGCAGTTCAAGGACAAGTCCGCCAAGCAGGGCGCCGACCGGGCCACCGTCGGCCTCTTCACGTACCCGATCCTCCAGGTCGCCGACATCCTGCTCTACCAGGCCAACGAGGTCCCGGTCGGTGAGGACCAGCGCCAGCACATCGAGCTGACGCGCGACCTCGCGGAGCGGTTCAACGGCCGCTTCGGCGAGACCTTCACGGTGCCGGCGCCGTACATCCTCAAGGAGACGGCGAAGATCTACGACCTGCAGGACCCGACGATCAAGATGAGCAAGTCGGCGTCCACGCCCAAGGGTCTGATCAACCTCCTCGACGAGCCGAAGACGACCGCGAAGAAGGTCAAGAGCGCGGTCACCGACACCGACACGGTGATCCGCTTCGACCCGGCGAACAAGCCCGGCGTCTCCAACCTCCTCACCATCCTCTCCACCCTCACCGGCACCTCCGTCGCCGAGCTGGAACAGGGATACGAGGGCAAGATGTACGGCGCGCTGAAGACCGACGTGGCCGAGGTCATGGTGGACTTCGTCACGCCGTTCCGGGCCCGTACGCAGGAATATCTGGACGACCCCGAGACGCTGGACTCCATCCTGGCCAAGGGCGCGGAGAAGGCCCGTGCGGTCGCCGCGGAGACCCTGGCGCAGACGTACGAGCGGGTGGGTTTCCTGCCCGCGAAGCACTGACCGGCGACCCGGTCCGAGGACCCTGGCCACAGAGGTGGTGCAGGCCGCACACTGGCGGCTGCACCACCGGCACGGACGAGTGAGGAGAGAAGACGTGGGGACCGTAACGCTCGGCGTTTCGATCGCGGTCCCGGAGCCCTTCGGCAGCCTGCTCCAGGAGCTGCGCGCGGGCTTCGGGGATCCCGCCGCCCACGGCATCCCCACGCATGTCACCCTGCTTCCGCCGACCGAGGTGGACGCCTCCCGCCTGCCCGCGATCGAGCTGCACCTCACGGAGATCGCCGCCGGTGTCCGCCCCTTCCCGATGCGGCTCAGCGGGACGGGAACGTTCCGCCCGCTGTCGCCGGTGGTCTACGTCCAGCTCGCCGAGGGCGTCTCCGCCTGCGCCTGGCTCCAGCAGCGGGTCCGTGACACGTCCGGCCCGCTGGTGCGGGAGCTGCAGTTCCCGTACCACCCGCACGTGACCGTCGCGCACGGCATCTCCGAAGAGGCGATGGACCGGGCGTACGAAGAGCTGGCCGACTTCGAGGCGGCGTGGACCTGCTCGTCCTTCGCGCTCTACGAGCAGGGTGCGGACGGGGTGTGGCGCAAGCTGAAGGAGTACGAGTTCGGCGGCGGCCGCGCCCACTCCGCCGTCCCGGCCCAGGGCTCCCCGGTCGACACCCCGACCCCGGCGGCGGGCTGACCCGGCGGGGCCGCAGACCCCAGGCCCCCGCTCCCGCGTCAGACCGGGAGCCGGCGGAACAGCGGCCTCGGCACGTGCCGCAGTGCCGCCATCACGGCGCGCAGCGCTCCCGGTACCCACACCGTCTCCGAGCGGCGCCGCAGGCCCAGCTCGATCGCCGTGGCGACCGCCTCGGGAGTGGTCGCCAGCGGTGCCTCGTCGAGCCCGGCGGTCATCTTCGAGCGGACGAATCCGGGCCGTACGACCATCACGTGCACCCCGGTCCCGTGCAGCGCGTCCCCGAGCCCCTGGGCGAACGCGTCGAGGCCGGCCTTGGACGAGCCGTAGATGAAGTTGGCGCGCCGGGCCCGTTCGCCGGCCACCGAGGAGAGCACCACCAGCGAGCCGTGCCCCTGCGCCTGGAGGGCCTGGGCGCAGACGAGGCCCGCGGAGACCGCGCCCGTGTAGTTCGTCTGGGCGACCCGGACGGCGGCGAGCGGGTCGGACTCGTCGCGCGCCTGGTCGCCGAGGACACCGAAGGCGATCAGCACCATGTCGACATCGCCTTCGGTGAAGGTCTTCCCGAGCCGCTCCTGGTGCGACTCGGTGTCGAGCGCGTCGAAAGGCACGGTCCGGACGTCCGCGCCCAGCTCGCGCAGCGAGTCGGCGGCGGCCGCCAGGGCGGGGGAGGGGCGCCCGGCCAGCCAGACCGTACGGGTGCGGCGGGCGATCAGCCGACGTGCGGTGGCCAGCCCGATCTCGGACGTGCCGCCGAGTACGAGCAGGGACTGCGGGGTGCCGAAGGCGTCCTTCATGGCGAGCTGGCTCCTCAGGGGCGAGACGGCGGAACAGGTCCGGGGTACGGCGTCGTCCGGGGGCGTCGTCCCCGGATTCCCCGCCGTGGCGGGGCGGCGGCTCTCACAGGGCCAGCCGGCGCGACAGGTCGGAGGTGAAGACCGAGCGGGGGTCGACCGCGGCGCGCAGCGCCTGGAAGTCGGCGAGCCGGGGATACATCGTGTGCAGCACGTCCGGCCGCAGCCGGGAGTCCTTGGCGAGATAGACCCGGCCGCCCGCACCCGCGACCTCCTCGTCCAGCTCGTCCAGGAACGCGCCGAGCCCGGAGAGCCGGGCCGGGATGTCGAGCGCGAGCGTCCAGCCGGGCATCGGGAAGGACAGCCAGCCCGGGTCTTCCGCGCCGAAGCGCTTCAGTACGGCGAGGAAGGAAGGGCAGCCGCGCCGCGCGATGCGCCTCACGATCCGGCGCAGCGTCTCCTCCTGTCCGTACCCGACGACGAACTGGTACTGGACGAAGCCGCCGCGGCCGTAGATCCGGTTCCAGTGCGGGACGCCGTCCAGCGGGTGGAAGAAGGTGGAGATCCGCTGGAGCTCACCGGTGCGGCGACGAGGGGCCCTGCGGTACCAGAGCTCGTTGAAGAGGCCGACGGTGGTCCGGCCGAGGAGCCCTTCCGGGACGAGCGCGGGCGCGGACGGCAGCCCGCCCGGCCGGAAGGCGAGGGGCGCGCGGCGGGCGCGGCGGGGGAGTGAGTCGTACGGCGCGTGGTCGCCGCGGGTGAGGACGGACCGGCCGGTCGCGGCGCCGCGCGCGAGCAGGTCGATCCAGGCGACGGAGTAGCGGTAGCGGTGGTCGGTGGCGGTGAGCCGGGCCATCAGGTCGTCGAGATCGGTGGCGCGTTCGGTGTCCACGCACATGAGCGAGGTCTCGACGGGGAGGAGCCGGAGGGTCGCGCGGAGGATCACTCCGGTGAGGCCCATGCCGCCGGTGGTGGCGTCGAACAGATCGGTGCCGGGGACGACGGTGCGGATCTCCCCGTCGGCGGTGAGGAGTTCGAACGAGGCCACATGGCGGGCGAAGGAGCCGGAGACGTGGTGGTTCTTGCCGTGGATGTCGGCGCCGATCGCGCCGCCGACGGTGACGTACCGGGTTCCCGGGGTGACGGGGACGAACCAGCCCAGCGGCAGCAGCACCTCCATCAGACGGTGCAGGCTGACCCCGGCGTCGCAGACCACGAGGCCGGCGGCGGCGTCGACGGTACGGATCCGGTCGAGCCCGGTCATGTCGAGGACGGAGCCGCCCGCGTTCTGGGCGGCGTCGCCGTAGGCGCGGCCGAGACCACGGGCGATGGAGCCGCGGGCGCCGCAGGCGCGGACGGCGGCGGACGCCTCCTCGTAGGTGCGGGGCCGGTGCACGCGCGCGAGGGTAGGCGCGGTGCGGCCCCATCCGGTGAGGGCTTCGGCGTCTTCGGGAACCCCGGCGTCGGCGACGGTCGCGGGCCCGGTGTCGGTCTCGGCAGCCATGGACGCGACCGTATCGCCCCGAGTGTGCCTTATGCCTGGTTCGCCCTGCGGTTCGTCGAAATGGGTGATTAAAGGAGTGTCAGGAAAGATTGCCGTGCGGTCGGCTGCGCGCCGGGTCAGAGTCGCCCCTGATTAACCGAGTGCCGGGCGCCGAGCGCCGGGGAGCGGGGAGGCGGAGTCGATGCGAGACGCGGACCGGGGCTGGGCGAGGACCGCGATCGGAGCCGAGAGGAGGCTCCTGGCCGCCCTGCGCGGCTGCGGCCGCCGGCCGCCGGTGGCGAGGGCCGCCCGCGCGCTGTCCTTCGCCGGTGAGCACGGCGCCGTCTGGCTCGCCGCCGGACTCACCGGCGCGGCCGTGGACACCGAGCGCCGGGCGGACTGGCTGCGCGGCACGGCCGTGGTCGGCGCGGCGCAGCTGGCGAGCATGGGGCTCAAGCGGCTGGTGCGGCGGCCGCGCCCCGGCGTGGAACGGTACGCGCCCCTGGTCCGCACGGCGGGCCGGCACTCCTTCCCCAGCTCCCACGCGGCCTCCGCGGCGGCGGCGGCCGTCGCCCTCGGAGCCCTGCGTCCGCCGGTCCGGCGCCTGCTCGTCCCCGCCGCCGCCGCGATGTGCCTGTCCCGCCTGGTCGTCGGCGTCCACTACCCCACGGACGTGGTGGCGGGCGTGCTCCTGGGCGCGGTGACGGCGACCGCCGGTCACCGCCGGCGGGGAGGCACCGGAGAGAAGCGACCCGCGGTCCCGGTGGGCGGCACGGCGGTGTCATCCGCGGTCCCGGTGGGCGGCCTCGGCCGGGGCTCCGTGTCGCCGCTCTCCCGGTGGGCGCCGTGACCGAGCGCACCAGCGGGGCCGTGCTCCTCGACAAGCCCGCCGTCGTACGGGAGCGGCGGCGCGCCCGGGCGCCGTGGGCGGTGGTCGCCGTTCCGGTCGGACTCCTGCGCACCGCGCGGCCCCGCCAGTGGGTCAAGAACGTCCTCGTCGTCGCCGCGCCCGTCGCCGCCGGCCAGCTGGTCTCCTGGCACACGGCCGCCCAGCTCGCCCTGGTGTTCGTGCTGTTCACGGCTGCCGCCTCCGCCGTCTACCTGGTCAACGACGCCCGCGACGCCGACGCCGACCGCGCCCACCCGGTCAAGTGCCGCCGCCCCGTGGCCGCCGGGCTCGTCCCCGTGCCGCTCGCGTACGCCACCGGCGTGCTGCTCGGCCTCGGGGCCGCCGTCGCGGGCGCGGTCCTGTGCAACCCCATGACCGCCGCGGTCCTCATCGCGTACCTGGTCATGCAGTGCGCGTACTGCCTCCGCCTCAAGCACGTCCTCGTCGTCGACCTGGCCGTCGTCACCACCGGCTTCCTGATGCGGGCCATGATCGGCGGGGTCGCGCTCGGCATCCCCCTCTCCCGCTGGTTCCTGATCACCACCGGCTTCGGCGCGCTGTTCATGGTGGCCGCCAAGAGGTACTCCGAGGCCGTGCGGATGGAGGGCGCGCGGGGGGCGACCCGGGCCCTGCTCACCCAGTACACGACGGGTTATCTGCGCTTCGTCTGGCAGCTGGCGGCGGGGGTCGCCGTCCTCGGCTACTGCCTCTGGGCGCTGGAGAGCGGCGGGGTCGCCGACGGCTCGCTGCTGCCCTGGCGCCAGCTCTCCGTGATCGCCTTCATCCTCGCCGTGCTGCGCTACGCCGTCTTCGCCGACCGCGGCGCGGCAGGGGCCCCGGAGGACGTCGTGCTGCGCGACAGGCCGCTCGCCGTCATCGGCCTGGCGTGGGCGGCGATGTACGGGATGGCGGTCACCGACCTGTGAGCCGGTTCTAGGGGTAGGCGTACGTCATGGACTGGCTGACCAAACTCCCCGTCATCGGCCCCTGGGCCGCCCGGCTCATGCGGACCCACGCCTGGCGTTCGTACGAGACCCTCGACGAGGCCCACTGGACGAGGCTCGCCGCCGCCATCACCTTCATCAGCTTCCTCGCCCTCTTCCCCCTGATCACCGTCGCCGCGACGGTCGGCGCCGCGCTGCTCACCGACGCGCAGCTCGACAGCATCCAGGCGAAGATGTCCGAGCAGGTCCCCGGCATCTCCGACCAGCTCGACATCAACGCGCTCGTCGACAACGCCGGCACGATCGGGATCGTGGCCGGCGCGCTGCTGCTCTTCACCGGCATCGGGTGGGTCGGCTACATGCGGGACTGCCTGCGCGCGGTGTGGAAGAAGGACGACGAGGACGAGGGCAACCCCGTGGTGCGCAAGGGCAAGGACGCGGTCGTCCTGCTCGGGCTCGGCGGGGTGGGGCTCTGCTCGCTCGCCGCGTCCTCGCTCGGTTCCACCGCCGTCGGCTGGAGCGCCGGACAGCTCGGGATCTCCGGCGGCGGGGCCGGCGGCGTGCTGCTCCAGGCCGCCGCGGTCGCGTTCGCCGCGCTCGCCGACTTCCTGATCCTGCTGTACGTCCTGACCCTGCTGCCCGGGGTCGAGCCGCCGCGCCGCCGCCTGGTGGTGGCGGCGGTGATCGGCGCGGTCGGCTTCGAGCTGCTGAAGCTGCTGCTCGGCGGCTATATGAGCGGTGTCGCGGGGAAGTCGATGTACGGGGCGTTCGGCGTACCGGTCGCCCTGCTGCTGTGGATCAACTTCACCGCGAAGCTGCTGCTGTTCTGCGCGGCCTGGACGGCTACGGGTTCACGCTCTCGTCCCGAGGCTGACGCCGACCGACCAGCTCAGGGAGCGGCCAGCGACGGTTGACGAGGAACACCGCGCCCGCGAGCAGCGCCAGGACGCCGCCCGCCACCGCGAGGGCGGTGCCGATCCCGCCGGACTTCTCCTGGGCGACGGCGGCCTTCTCGACCGAGGCCGGGGTGTCCTTGCCGGACACCGGCAGCGCGGTGGGGTCCGTACCGGTGCCCGGCCCGGGCTCCGTGCCGGTACGGGCGGACTTCGGCGGGACCAGCTCGCCGACCGGCGTCACCTTCCCGGACGCCGCGAAGCCCCAGTCGAGCAGCCGGGCGGTCTCCTTGTAGACCGCGTGCTGCTCCTTGGAGGACGGGTTCATCACCGTCACGAGCAGCACTTTGCCGTTGCGTTCCGCAACGCCCGTGAAGGTCGCGCCGGCGTGCGTGGTGGTGCCGTTCTTGACCCCGGCGATGCCCTGGTACGGCGCGACGCCGAAGTCTCCGGTCAGCAGCCGGTTGGTGTTCTGGATCTCGAAGGTCTCGCGCTTCTTGCCCGGCTTCAGCTCGCCCGGGAACGTCGCGCGGGCCGTCGCGGCGTACTCGCGGAAGTCCGGCTTCTGCATGCCGCTGCGGGCGATGAGAGTGAGGTCGTAGGCGGAAGAGACCTGGCCCGGGGCGTCGTAACCGTCGGGGGAGACCACGTGGGTGTCGAGCGCCTGCAGCTCGGCGGCGTGCTCGTTCATCTCCCGGACGGTCTGCGGGATGCCGTTGTTCATCGCCGACAGAACGCGGACGGCATCGTTGCCCGAGCGAAGGAACACGCCGAGCCACAGCTCGTGCGCGGTGTAGGTCTGCTTCTCCTTGATGCCCACCAGGCTGGATCCCGCGCCGATGCCCGCCAGGTCGGCCGAGGCGACGGTGTGGGTCGTCGTCTTCGGGAACTTAGGCAGCAGCGTGTCCGCGAAGAGCATCTTGAGCGTGGAGGCGGGGGCGAGGCGCCAGTGGGAGTTGTGCGCGGCGAGCACGTCGCCGGTCTCCGCGTCCGCCACGATCCACGACCGGGCGCTGAGCTCCTTGGGGAGGACCGGGGCGCCGGGCCCGAGCTGGACCTGGGTGCCCGGCTTGCCGAGCAGCGCGCCGCCGACGTGGGACATGACGGCGGGCGGCTTGGGCTGTTTGTCCTCCTTCTTGTCCGCCGACGGGTGCGCGAGCGCGGGCGCGGCGGTGAGGAGGGGGAGCAGCGCGGCGGCCGTGGCGGCGGCGGTGACCGTCCATGCGGTCTTTTTCGAAGCAGACACGGTCGGAAACGTACATGCACGCCTGAGGGATCCGAACCCCGCCGGGCGGTTCGTCCCCGGCCGTCCACCCGGACGCGGGGTCCGTGGGACGGGCGGTGATACTGGGGTCATGAAGCTCAGCCGGTCCGTCTCCTGGTTCCTGCTCGCGTTCGGGGTGTGGAGCTGGTTCATCTGGATCTCTTTCGTCAAGAACCTGTGGAACGACGGGAGCGGGCTCGCCTTCGACGACGCGGGCGATCCGACGGCCTACTTCTGGGTTCATCTGGTGCTCGCCATCACGTCCTTTGTCTTGGGGACGGTGGTCGGTGCGATCGGGTTGCGTGGCGTGCGCGCATTGCGGCGTGAACGCGGATAGGGGTCTCGGGGCGTGGTCGTCTTCCTGCTGGTTCTCGTGGTGGTCCTCGCCCTGCTGGGCGGGGTCCACTGGTACGTGTGGAGGCGCCTCGTCCGTGATGTGACGGCCCCCGGCGGCGTGGCGCGCCGCCTCGGCACGGCGGCGGCCTTCGTCCTCCCGCTCCTCTCGCTCACCGCCCTCACCTCCGCGCGGCTCGGGGCTCCGTTCTGGTTCCAGCAGGTGGTGGCCTGGCCCGGCTTCCTCTGGCTCGCGCTGCTGCTGTACGTGACGCTGGCCCTGGTGGCCGGTGAAGCGGTCCGGCCCCTCCTGCACCGCTGGACGGCCCGCCGGGCGACCGCGCCGGAGCCCGCCCCGCCCGCGACCGGCATTCGCACCGGAGCGGCTCCGGCGGCCCCTGCGGCCGCGGGAGCCAGGAGCGGCGCGGTCGTGACCGGCGCGACCGACGAGCGGTCCGGTACGACGGTCACGGTGACCGGGGAGCCGCGCCGCGGCTCCCCGACCGCCGAGGGCACTCCCCTCCCAGCCTCCGCCCCCGCCTCGGCTTCCGCCGTGTCACGGCGGCTGTTCGTGTCCCGGGTCGTCGGGGGCGCCGCCGCGGCCGCCGCCCTCGGAACCGTCGGCAACGGCGCCTACGGCGTGCTGCGCGGCCCCCGCGTCAAGCGGGTCACCGTGCCGCTCGCCAGGATCCCCCGGGCCGCGCACGGATACCGGATCGCCGTCGTGTCCGACGTCCACCTCGGGCCCATCCTCGGGCGCGCCCACACCCAGCGCATCGTCGACGCCGTCAACGCCACCCAGCCCGATCTGATCGCCGTCGTCGGTGACCTCGTCGACGGCACCGTGGAGAACCTCGGGTCCGCCGCCGAGCCGCTCGCCCGGCTCCGGGCCCGGCACGGCTCCTTCTTCGTGACCGGCAACCACGAGTACTTCTCCGGTGCCGACGCCTGGGTCGACCACGTCCGTGAGCTCGGACTGCGCCCCCTGCGCAACGAACGCGTCGAGATCGGCGCCGGCTTCGACCTCGCGGGCGTGGACGACATCGCCGGCGAGAGCGAGGGCCAGGGCCCCGACTTCGTCAGCGCCCTCGGCGACCGCGACCGCGCGAAGGCCGCCGTCCTGCTCGCGCACCAGCCGATCGTGGTCCACGACGCCGTCCGCCACGGCGTCGACCTCCAGCTCTCCGGCCACACCCACGGCGGTCAGCTCTGGCCCGGCAACGTCCTCGCGGAGCTGGCCAACCCGACGGTCGCGGGCCTCGAGCGGTACGGCGACACCCAGCTCTACGTCTCCCGTGGCGCGGGCGCCTGGGGACCCCCGGTCCGCGTCGGAGCGCCCTCCGACATCACCCTCGTACAGCTGGCGTCGAAGCAGGCATGACCCCGCGCGCCGCCGCGGTGACCGATACGTACTGGTCGGTCACCTGAAGGCTGATATCCCGGACATATGCGTGCGCGGTGAAGGTTTACTCTTCCACCAGTGAATTTCGTGTGATTGGGTGACGCCATCGCGGCATGGCCGGGCGCCGTCGCGACAGGGGTGGGCTCGACAAAAGGAAGCACGGCAATGCGGTCGACGGTCCGTCTGCGGATCCTCATCATGTGTGGAGTTCTGGTGGCCGCCGGGCTGGGGGGCTGGCAGCTTCTGCCGTCCGACGAGGAACGGACCGACGCCATCACCGTCGGCACCACCGACGAGGTCACGTCGCTGGATCCGGCAGGCGCCTACGACGCCGGGTCCTGGGCGCTGTACAGCAACGTGTTCCAGTCGCTGCTGACGTTCAGGACGGGCTTCACCACGCCCGTCCCGGACGCCGCCGAGAGCTGCAAGTTCGTCGGCGCGAAGCTCTCGACGTACCGCTGCGAACTCCGGGACGACCTCACCTTCGCCAACGGCCGCAAGGTCACCGCCCAGGACGTCGAGTACTCCTTCGAGCGGATGCTGAGGATCAAGACGGACGTCGGCCCCCAGCCGCTCTTCCCGACCCTGAAGGACGTCGTGGCCGAGGGCCGGACGGTCACCTTCCACCTCAGTGGCCGGGACGCGACCTTCCCGCTGAAGCTCGCCACGGGCGCCGGATCGATCGTCGACCGCAGCCAGTACCCGGCCGGCGCGCTGCGCGCGGGCAACACGGTCGACGGATCGGGGCCGTACGTCCTCAAGGAGTACAAGCCCGGTGAGAGCGCGCGGCTCGAACCCAACCCGCACTACAAGGGCGCGATTACCAAGACCGGCGGCCCGGTCGTCGTCAGGTACTTCAGCGCGTCCGAGCAGCTCGCCACCGCCTGGCGGAACAAGCAGGTCGACGTCACGCACCGGCAGATGCCGCCGAAGTTCCTCGCCGACCTGGGCAGCACCAAGGAGACCAGCGGCAGGATCACCGAGGCGGAGAGCCCCGAGATCCGGAACCTCAACTTCAATGTGCGCTCCGGGTCGCCGATGGCGGAGAAGGCGGTGCGGCAGGCCGTCGCCGCCGTCATCGACCGCCCCGCGATCGTCACCGGTGCCTACCAGGGCACCGTCGAGCCGCTGTACTCCCTCATCCCGCAGGGCTTCATCGGCCACAGCACCGCGTTCTACGACGCCTATCCGGACCCCTCCGCCAAGAAGGCCAAGAGCCTGCTGAGGAAAGCGGACGTCGAGACTCCGGTCGCCTTCACCCTCGGCTACCGCGCGGACGTCACCTACGCCGCCGAGGCCGCCGAGCTGAAGCGCCAGCTGGAGGCGACCGGTCTCTTCGAGGTCGAGGTCGTCGCCGCGGAGTGGAAGGACTTCCAGAAGGCGTACGCCAAGGGCGAGTACGACGCGTACACCGTCGGCTGGCTCCCCGACTTCCCCGACTCCGACAGCTTCACCGCCCCGCTCGTCGGCACCGGCAACACCCTGCACAACGGCTTCACGAGCCGGAAGGTCGACTCGCTGATCGCGGCGACGCAGCAGTACAGCGACCGGGGCGCCGCCAGCAACGACTTCGAGGCCATCCAGCTGGAGGTCGCCGAGGACGTCCCTCTGGTGCCGCTGTGGCAGAAGAAGGACTACGTACTGGCGACGGACGACGTGGCCGGCTCGCAGTACCTCACCGACGGCACGGGCATCTGGCGGCTCTGGGAACTCGACTGGCTCTAGCGAGCACGGGGGAAGGGCCTCCGCCTAGGCGGCGCCGCCCTCCCCGTCCTCCGCTCCGCGCGCCTTCCCGGTCGCCTTCCCGGGCTGTTTCGCGGACGCCTTCTTCGCCGCCGTCGACGGGGCCCGCTGGGGCTTGCCCGACGCGGCCATCCCCGCCGCCGTCGGCATGAAGTCGGCGAGCAGGTCGTGCGTCTCCCGGACGAGCGGCCGCAGCAGGCGGAAGCGGGAGAGCGAGATCGCGCGGGCGGTGACCGGGGCGAGCCGCTCGACGAGGCGCCGGCTGTTGGCGGCCCCCTCGGAGCGGTCGTACACCCAGAACAGCACCAGGCCCATGTGCTGGAGCCAGAGCAACCGCGGCAGCGGCTCGGCGAGTTCGGGGTCGACCTTCACCGACGCACCGGAGATGACCCGGCGGTGGACCTCGATCACGGCCTCGCGTGAGCCCTCCGACTCCGGGGAGAAGGGGCTGAGCGGGCTGTCCGGGTCGGCGGCGTTCTTGAAGAACTGGGCCGCGAACTCGTGGTACGGCTCGGCGATGTCGAGCCATGCGAGCAGGACCCCGCGGATACGGGCCGCGAGGTCCTTCTCGTCGCCGTCGAGGATCTCCCCGACCGCCGCCTGGTGCTCCTCGGCGATCCGGTCGTAGAAGCCCTGGACGAGGTGTTCCTTGGAGGAGAAGTAGTAGTACGCGTTGCCGACGGAGACCCCGGCCTCCTGGGCGATGGCCCGCATCGTCGTCTTGTCGTAACCGCGTTCCCTGAAGAGCCGGAGGGCCGTTTCGAGGATGAGGGTGCGGGTCTGCTCGCTCTTCGGCGGCCTGGCCGCCTCGGCCGGGGCGGGGACCTTGGTCCCGGCGGCCTCCGCGGGCTGCTCTTCCTTCACGTCCTTCACAGTGCCCGAGCCTAGCCGGGTACGCCGGGCGGCTCCCACCGGCCGTCCGACCGGGGCGGCCGCCGTCGCCCCGGTGCGCCGCGCGCCGGGAAAAGAGGAGGCGGCCGAGGTCGCGGCGGCCTAAGGTCGGGCGGATGACGCTCTCTCATGACCTGGCCGGCGAAGGCCCCTCCGCAGTCGTCCTCCTCCACTCCGGTGTCTGTGACCGACGGATGTGGGACGCGCAGTTCAAGGTCCTGGCCGACGCCGGACACCGGGTCGTGCGCTGCGACTTCCGCGGCTTCGGCGAGTCCCCGATCGACCGGCCGCACACCCACATCGAGGACCTGCGGGCCCTGCTCGACACCCTCGGCATCGACCGGGCCGCCCTGGTCGCCTCCTCCTTCGGCGGCCGGATCGCCCTGGAGTTCGCGGCCCGCCACGGCGACCGGGTCTCCGCGCTCGCGCTGCTCTGCCCGGGCGTGCCCGGCCAGGAGGCGAGCGCGGACCTGCGGGCCTGGGGCAAGCGGGAGGACGAACTGATCGAGTCCGGCGATCTCGACGGCGCCGTCGCGCTCAACGTCGACACCTGGCTCGGACCGGAGGCCGGGCCCGAGGCCCGCGAGCGGGTACGTGTGATGCAGCGGCGCGCCTTCGAGCTCCAACTCGCCGCGCCCGAGGAGTTCCATCCGGCCGACCCGGAGGTCCGCGAGCAGGAGCTGGCCGCAGTCGACGTGCCGTGCCTCGTCGTCACCGGCGCCCACGACGTCGCCGACTTCCGCGCCATCGGCCCCCGCCTCGCCGCCCTTCTCCCGGCCGCCCGCCACGTCGAACTGGAGTGGGCGGGCCACCTCCCCGCCCTGGAGCGCCCCGACGAGACGAGCGCCCTGCTGACCGCCTTCCTGGCCGCCCCCTAAGGCCTGTCCGGCGGTCGGCGGTCGGTGCCGAAGCGCCGCACCCCGGGCACCAGGGCCGTCGCCAGACAGCAGCAGCCGACGACCGCCGCCGCGGCGAAGAGCGGCACTTCCGGGCCCCAGGCGGAGGCCGCGATCGGTGCGAGGGCATAGCCCACCGGCATCGCGGCCAGGGAGAGCAGCCAGTCGTAGGAGGTCACCCGGGCCAGGGCGTGGGCCGGGACCGCCTGCTGGACGGCGGTCTGCCAGACCGGGGAGAGGAACCCCAGACCCGCCTGGGCGATCCCGTACGCGACGATGGTCACCGGTGCCGGGACCGGCAGGGCCAGGAGCAGCAGCGGCAGGGCGTACGTGGCGAGGCCGAGGTTCGCCGTCAGGACCGGACGCTTGGGGCGCACCCGGTCGGCGGCCAGCGCGCCGATGAGCACGCCCACCGCGCCGACCTGGAGGAAGAGCAACCACGTGGCGCTGCCGCCCAGCCGGGTGAGGGCGATGACGGGGCCGAGCGTCATCAGGACGGCGGCGGCGCCGTTCCAGGCGCTGTGGGCGACGAGGCTGGTCCAGTACCAGTCGCGGGAGCGGACCTCCTGCCAGCCCTCCCTGAGGTCGGCCCGCAGGGAGCGGCGGGGAATCGGCACCCGCTTCACCCGTACGGCGCCCAGCAGGGCCGCGCTGAGCGCGAAGGTGGCCGCGTCCAGGACGAAGGCCCAGCCCGGTCCGACGGTCAGGATCAGGGTGCCGGCGAGGGCGGGGCCGCCGACGCGGGTGGCGCTCTGGGCGACGCTCATCGCGGCGTTGGCGCGCTGGAGCGCCTCGGGGGCCACCGTTCCCTTGATCAGGGGCGAGACCGTGGGCATGGCGAAGGCTCCGGCCGCGCCCCCGACCACCTCGACGCAGGCGATGACCCAGAGGGTCGGCTCACCGCTCAGCAGCTGTACGCCCACCAGGAGTTGGGTGACGCAGCGGACGAGATCGGTGGTCAGGGCCACCGTACGGGCGTTGAAGCGGTCGCCGACGACGCCGCCCAGGGGCAGCAGGAGCAGCTTGGGGACCATGGCGCAGGCCAGCACGAGGGCGAGCGCGGAGGTGGACCCGGTGGCCTCCCAGACGGCGATGGCCAGGGCGGCGGGGATGGCGGCGTCCCCGAGGAGGGAGAGGGTGCGGCCGGTGAGCAGCAGCCGGAAGGAGCGGCTGCGCAGCGGGTGGGGGACGGGAGCGGTGTCGGAGAGCGCGGCGGGCATGCCGCCAATGTAATTCGGTACCGAATAATTCGGCAACGAAATATTCGGAAACGAAGAGACCTGCCCCCGGGACGTACCATCGCCCCATGGAGCCGACAGAGCCCCCGCAGCCCACCGAGTCCCCGCGGCCCGCCCGGCCGGCCGAGCCGGCGCGGCGTGACTGGACCGACGAGCACGTGGCGCGCTGGCAGCCCGTCCTGCCCGGTCTCGACCCCGTCGTCGAAGGCGCGGTCACCCGGATGAAGAAGCTCTCGGTCCATCTGCGCCGGGTGCGGGAGCAGTCCCTCCTCGACTTCGACCTGGAACGCCACGAGTTCGACACCCTGCACAAGCTCGCCGGCCGCGGCGGCAGCGCCGCCCCTTCCGAGCTCGCCAAGGACCTCGACCTCGCCCCCGCCTCGGTCACCGGCCGCCTCGACGCCCTGGAGCGGCGCGGATTCATCCGCCGTACGCAGTCCACGACCGACCGCCGCCGGGTCGTCGTCGAACTCACCGCCTCCGGCCGCGAGACATGGCTCGGCGCGATGGACGTCCTCGGCCACGAGGAGTACCGGCTGCTCGGCGTCCTCGACGAGGACGAGCGCGTCCGGCTCAACGACATGCTCCGGCGGATCATGGTGGTGGCCGAGGAGCCCGGCGGCACGGAGGCCTGGCACGGCTGAGCCGCCCCGGCCCGCGCCGTGCGCCGCCGGCCTCGTGTCCTACCGGCTCACATGCTCAGCGAGCGCGCGTAGTTGAGCTGGCCCATCACCCAGTGGATGGTGTCGGGGCCGGTCGCCGGGATCATCGTGGAGTGGTGCCGGCCGCCGCTGGTCACGGTGACCTGGATGAAGCCGGTCGTCTGCTTCTCCTTCATCAGCAGGAAGAGCAGGCCGAGCAGGCAGAAGATGAAGAAGATGATGGCCAGCACGATCGCGGCGGCCGGGACCTTCTCCTCCGTCCGGGACATGTCCATCGCGTTCCACACCGCGCCCTTGAGCGGCATCGCCCCGGCGGGCGTGATGATCTGGTCGCCGACGACGGTGATGTCACCGAGGCTCAGCAGCGGTGCCCCGCCCTGCGCCATGGGCGGATACTGCGGCGGCACCGGTACGCCCGGAAGCGTCGGCTGGTACGCGGGCCCCGACCCCGCCTGCGGATATCCGTACCCGGGCGCACCCGCCTGCTGTTCGGGCCCCCATGTGTAGTCACCGTCCGCGTAAGGGTTCGGCTCGCTCATCAATCCCCGCTCTCCCCGAAGTGATCCGGTCCTCTGGAAAGGCCAGAAGGCCCGTTCCCGCACGCCGCAGCGTACAGAAACGGGCCTTCGGCCGTGCGACCGGTCAGAAACGGCGCGTGATCAGCGCGCGCTTGACTTCCTGGATCGCCTTGGTGACCTCGATGCCACGCGGGCACGCGTCGGTGCAGTTGAAGGTCGTGCGGCAACGCCACACGCCGTCCTTGTCGTTCAGGATCTCCAGGCGCTGCTCGCCCGCCTCGTCACGCGAGTCGAAGATGAAGCGGTGCGCGTTGACGATCGCGGCAGGACCGAAGTACTGCCCGTCGTTCCAGAAGACCGGGCAGGACGAGGTGCACGCGGCGCACAGGATGCACTTGGTGGTGTCGTCGAACCGCTCGCGGTCCTCGGCCGACTGCAGACGCTCACGCGTCGGCTCGTTGCCCTTGGTGACCAGGAACGGCATGACGTCCCGGTACGCCTGGAAGAACGGCTCCATGTCGACCACGAGGTCCTTGAGGACCGTGAGGCCCTTTATGGCCTCGACCGTGATCGGCTTCTCCGGGTTGATGTCCTTGATCAGCGTCTTGCAGGCGAGCCTGTTCTTGCCGTTGATCCGCATCGCGTCGGAGCCGCAGATGCCGTGCGCGCAGGAGCGCCGGAAGGTGAGCGAGCCGTCGACATCCCACTTGATCTTGTGGAGGGCGTCGAGCACGCGCTCCTTGGGGTCGATCTCGATCTGGAAGTCCTCCCAGACCGCCGCGTCCGAGATCTCGGGGTTGAAGCGGCGGATCCGGAAGGTGGCCGTGATGTACGGCGAGGCGGCGGAGTCCTTCTCCGCCTTGTCGAGCACGGGGGTAGCCATCAGTACTTACGCTCCATCGGCTGGTAGCGGGTCTGGACGACGGGCTTGTAGTCGAGACGCACGGTCTCGGAGCCGTCGGCGCCGACCTCGCGGTACGCCATGGTGTGGCGCATGAAGTTGACGTCGTCGCGGTTGGGGTAGTCCTCGCGGTAGTGACCGCCGCGGGACTCCTTGCGCGCCAGGGCCGAGACGGCCATGACCTCGGCCAGGTCGAGCAGGTTGCCCAGCTCGATGGCCTCCAGGAGGTCCGTGTTGAAGCGCTTGCCCTTGTCCTGGATGGACACGTTCAGGTAGCGCTCGCGCAGTTCGGCGATCTTCTCGACCGCCGTCTTGATGGTCTGCTCGGTACGGAACACCATCACGTTGGCGTCCATCGTCTCCTGCAGCTCCTTGCGGAGGACGGAGACCCGCTCCGTACCCGTGGAGTTGCGCAGCCGCTCGACCTGCTCGGCGACGAACGCCGCCGGGTTCTCGGGCAGCTCGACGTAGTCCGACTTCGCCGAGTACTCGGCGGCGGCGATGCCGGCCCGCTTGCCGAAGACGTTGATGTCCAGGAGCGAGTTGGTGCCCAGGCGGTTGGCGCCGTGCACGGAGACACAGGCGACCTCGCCCGCCGCGTACAGACCCGGGACGACGGTGGTGTTGTCGCTGAGGACCTCACCCATCACGTTGGTCGGGATGCCGCCCATGGCGTAGTGCGCGGTCGGCTGGATCGGGATCGGGTCCGTGTAGGGCTCGATGCCGAGGTACGTCCGCGCGAACTCGGTGATGTCCGGGAGCTTGGCGTCGAGCTGCTCCGGCGGAAGGTGCGTCAGGTCGAGGTAGACGTGGTCGCCCTCGGGACCGCAGCCGCGGCCCTCGCGGATCTCCGTGTAGATGGAGCGCGAGACGACGTCACGGGACGCGAGGTCCTTCATGACCGGCGCGTACTTCTCCATGAAGCGCTCGCCGTCCTTGTTGCGCAGGATGCCGCCCTCACCGCGGGCGCCCTCCGTCAGCAGGATGCCCATGCGCCAGATGCCCGTCGGGTGGAACTGGAAGAACTCCATGTCCTCCAGGGGCAGGCCGCGGCGGTAGCAGGCGGCCTGGCCGTCACCGGTCAGGGTGTGGGCGTTCGACGTCACCTTGAAGAACTTGCCGGTGCCGCCGGAGGCGTAGATGACGGCCTTCGCCTGGAAGATGTGGATCTCGCCGGTGGCCAGCTCGTAGGCGACCACACCGGCGGACTTCTTGACGCCGTCCACCTCGGTGATCAGCTGGTCCAGGACGTAGAACTCGTTGAAGAACTCCACGCCCTCCTTGACGCAGTTCTGGTACAGCGTCTGGAGGATCATGTGGCCGGTGCGGTCCGCGGCGTAGCAGGACCGGCGGACCGGGGCCTCGCCGTGGTTGCGGGAGTGGCCGCCGAAGCGGCGCTGGTCGATGGTGCCGTCCGGGGTCCGGTTGAACGGCAGGCCCATCTTCTCCAGGTCGAGGACGGCGTCGATGGCCTCCTTCGCCAGGATCTCGGCGGCGTCCTGGTCGACCAGGTAGTCACCGCCCTTGACCGTGTCGAAGGTGTGCCACTCCCAGTTGTCCTCCTCCACGTTGGCGAGCGCGGCGGCCATGCCGCCCTGCGCGGCGCCCGTGTGGGAGCGGGTGGGGTAGAGCTTCGTCAGCACGGCGGTGCGGCTGCGCTTCGTCGCCTCGATGGCGGCGCGCATGCCGGCGCCACCGGCGCCGACGATGACGGTGTCGTACTTGTGGATCTTCATGAGTGGATTACCTCAGCCCCGTGCCTAGCGGATGTTCGGGTCGAAGGTGAAGATCACCAGCGTGCCCAGAAGGATGGTGAACACCGTGGCGGTGTACAGCAGGCCCTTGAGCCACAGGCGCGTGTTGGCACGCTCCGCGTAGTCGTTGATGACCGTGCGGAGGCCGTTGGCGCCGTGGAGCATGGCCAGCCACAGCATCAGCAGGTCCCAGACCTGCCAGAACGGGGACGCCCAGCGGCCGGCCACGAAGGCGAAGCCGATCTTGGAGACGCCGCCGTCCAGGAAGAGCTGGATCAGCAGGTGGCCGAGGACGAGGACGACGAGGACGATGCCGGACAGGCGCATGAAGAGCCATGCGGCCATCTCGAAGTTGCCGCGGGTCGCCCGCGGGGTCCTGCCCGTGCGCTTGCGGGGAGCCTCGATGTACGGCGCGGGGTTGTCCACGTCGTAGTGGGCACCGCCCTCGACGGGACCGATAGCGGTAGAGGTGTCAGCAGACATGTCTGGCGTCAGCTCCCGAACAGTTCACGTGCGGCGTGGCCGAGGATGGGGTACAGGGAGCCCGCCATCAGCACGACCCAGATGCCCACGACGGTCCAGAGCATCTGCTTCTGGTAGCGCGGGCCCTTGGACCAGAAGTCCACGGCGATGACGCGAAGGCCGTTGAGCGCGTGGAAGAGGATGGCGGCCACGAGGCCGTACTCAAGGAGTGCGACGAGCGGCGTCTTGTACGTGGCGACGACTTCGTCATAGGCCTCGGGGGAGACGCGGACGAGAGCGGTGTCCAGCACGTGTACGAACAGGAAGAAGAAGATGAGGACGCCGGTGACTCGATGAGCCACCCAGGACCACATTCCTTCCCGGCCGCGGTACAGCGTTCCAGCCGGCACGGAAAAACCCTCCGGGAGCGGGGATCAGGGTCGGCCGGCTTCAGTGTCGGTCTGACCCGGCCGGGTACGGTCCACCGGCCCTGGTCATCGTAGCGACGAGTTGTCGGTTCGCTCGCGCGGGGTCCATAGGTGTGATCAAACAGGCACGGACGGGCTATCACACATGCCCGGATCACCGCATTCCGGACAGATTCTGTCGGGACACCAGGTGGACGAGGCGCGTACGGGTGAGTCGGCGCAGTTCGTCGGCGGTGATCGCCCGCTCCTCGTCCGGTTCGTTGCCGAGCCGGGACCGCAGGGCGGCGAGCACCTGGTCCAGCCGCTCGCCCGGCCTCACCCCGTCGAGACTGATCACGAACGCGTGTCCGAATCGGCTCTCGTACGCGGCGTGGGCGGCCCGCAGGGCGGTGAGCGCGGCCGCCGGGGCGTGCGGGTGCAGCGCGGCGGAGGCGGCCGAGGACTCCTGGGCCAGCGCCTCGTCGAGATCGGCCGCGGACAGGTCGTAGCCCGCCTCGTCGGCGGCGGCGAGCAGGGCGTCGACCGTCGGATACGGACGGTGCGCGGCCACCCGTTCGGCCCAACGGCGGCTGGCGCAGCAACCGAGCAGCAGCTCCTCGGCCGGACCGGGCGCGGCGGCGTTGAAACGCGCGAGTCCGGTGAGGTGCCGGTGACCGCCCTGCGGAGCGGGTATGGCGGGGGAGCCCAGGTTCCGTGAGGGGGCGTGGGTGTCGCTGGTCAGCGTGGGCTCCGGGAAGGGTGGGGTGAATGTGGCGCAACGGTATCGACGGGAAGGGGTAGCTGTCCGACGGATGCGCGAATTTCACCCGGAAGGGAGAGTTTGGGATACGGCAGTGGACGTACGTGCCCGGGCTCCACGCCCCCGAATGGCCCCACTCCGTTCCCCGAGGGAGGATTCCGAGTGATGCGGTACTCCATACGTGGGTCCCACAGGGGCCCGGCTCTGCTCGCGGCCGCGGTGGTCTGGATCACCGTCGCCGCCTGTGCCGGCGGGTCGCCGGAAGGTTCCGCGGGGACCGTCTCCGGCCCCCGCACGCCGCCCTCCGCGGTCGGCGCGCCGACCACCGGGCCGCCGACCACCGGTACGGGTACGGCTCCGAGCCCCACGCCCACCCCGACCCCCACCCGGACGTACCCGCTCTCGACGGCGCCGCTCACCGTGCCCGCCGTCCGCTCGCACGAGGCCGCCCGCGGCCCCGGCTGGCGGCCCGCGCCCGGCGCCGGTGTCGTCGTCGCCCGGGGCAGCGAGGGCCTCGCCGACGAGGCGCGGCTGCTCGCCGGAGAGCTCAGGATCCAGTACCGCGGGGCCGTCGCCGCCCGCGCGGGCGATGTCGAGCTGGCGCTCGGCGGGAACGGCGCCGCCGAGTCGTACACCCTGACGACCCGCGACAACCGGGTCCGGATCACCGGCCCGGACCAGGCCGGGGTCTTCTACGGCACCCGCACCCTCAAGCAGTCGGTGCGGGGCTCGGGCGCCATGCCGGAGGGCGTGGTGAAGGACCGGCCGGCGAAACCGCAGCGCGGCCTCCAGGTCGACACCGCGCGCAAGCACTTCACCGCGGGCTGGATCGAGGACCGGCTGCGGGAGATGGCGGACCTCAAGCTCAACCAGTTCGGGCTGCACTTCGCCGACGACCAGGGCTTCCGGATCGCCTCCGACAGCCACCCCGAGATCGTCTCCGCCCAGCACCTCACCAAGGCCGAGGTGCGCCGGATCATCGCGCTCGCCCGGAGCCTGCACATCACGGTCGTACCGGAGGTCGACTCGCCCGGACACCTCGGCGCGGTCCTGCGGGCCCACCCGGACCTCCAGCTGCGCAACGTCCAGGGCACCCCGAGGCAGGGGGCGATCGACATCTCCAAGCCCGGGTCGGCGCGGATCGTGGACGATCTGCTGCGCGAGTACGCGCAGCTGTTCCCCGGCCGGTGGTTCCACCTGGGCGCGGACGAGTACCAGGCGCTGACGGTGCGCGACCCGGCCGCCTCGTACCCGCAGCTCGCGCGGGCCGCGCGGGAGAAGTACGGCGCGTCGGCAGGGGTGCAGGACCTGGCGGAGGGCTGGCTCAACGACCGCGCGGCCACCGTGCGCGCGGCGGGCAAGACGGCCAAGGCGTGGAACGACGGCTTCTTCCGTGGCGGGGTCGTCCACGCCGACCAGCGCATCGAGGTCGAGTACTGGACCGGCAAGGAGATCGGCGCCCGGCCGCCGGCCGAGTACCTGGCCGAGGGCCGCAAGGTCGTGAACCTCAACGACGAGTTCCTCTACTACGTCCTCGGTGAGCCGAACCAGTTCACGTACCCCACGGGCCGCCGCATCTACGAGCAGTGGACGCCCCTGGTGCTGCGCGGCACGACCCCGGTGCCGGCGCGGTACGGACCCCAGATCCTGGGCGGCCGGTTCGCGGTCTGGTGCGACCTGTCGGGCGCGCAGACGCAGGCGCAGGTGGCGGACGGGATACGGATGCCGCTGGCGGCGACGGCGCAGAAGCTGTGGGACGACCGTGACCCGGCGATGACGTGGGAGCGGTTCCGGGCGCTGGCGGGCGAGGTGCGCTGACCGGAGGGAGCGGGTGAGGGGGAGCGCCTGCTCGCCCCGTAGGACTCCCGTCCGCACTCTATGCAGCACGCGAAGGCGGCTGGCATGATTCCGGCCGCGCAGTGACGTAATCGCGCCAGGCGGCGCAGTAAGGGGAGTACTGCGTCCGCAACGGGAGGCCTCCATGAGCCTGCTGGAACTGATCGACCGGGCCGACGAGCGGAGTCTGGCGGCTGCCGGGCTCGCCTGCCTGGACCGCTGCCTGCCGCTGCTCGCCCCCCAGGGCGGAGAGGTGCTGCGGCCTGTCTGGGCGGCGGTCGCGCGCGGCGACGGCGGAGCCTGGGGCGAGGCGATGGCCAAGGCCCGGGTCGAGCTGGACGCCGCCGCCGACGACGAGGCGGCCGGGCTGGTACGCGGGATGCTGGACGCCGCGCCCGCCGAGTGGGCCGAGGGGCCGCTGCGGGAGTGGGCCTCCGGGTGTTCCGTCACCGCGCTGGCCCTGCACGGCCGGTACGACGCGGGCGAGGTCACCGACGAGTCGATCGCGCGCTGCCGGGCCGGGGACGGGGCCGGATCCGGCCCGCTGGTCGCCGGTGAGCTGCGCCGGCAGGAGGCCGTCCTGGAATCGGTCGCCCATGGCCCGACCGGACTGCGCCGGGCCCGCGAACTCTCCACGGAGGGCGGCCGGGTGCTCCGGGCCGTCGTCTCACGCCGGGCGCGCACGGCCTGACGCGGTTCCCGCCGGCGCGGCGAGGCGAGGCGTGGTGGCCGGGCACCCCGATGGGCGCCCGGCCGGCGGTCATGCCTCCTGGCCCGGCAGCGAGACCGACGCGATCAGCTCCGCGATGTCCCGCTCCGCCGTCGCCTTGTCGAGGCCGAGGCCCGTCAGGACCCCCTTGCCGTCCTCGAACTCCAGCAGCGCCAGCAGGATGTGCTCGGTGCCGACGTAGTTGTGCCCGAGGCGCAGGGCCTCCCGGAACGTCAGCTCCAGTACCTTCTTCGCCCCCGCGTCGTACGGGATGAGCGACGGCACGTCCTCGACCGCCGGGGGCAGCGTCGCCGTGACGGCCTCGCGCAGCTGCTCCGGGGTCACGCCCCGCGAGGTGATCCAGTGGACGGCGATTCCCTCGGGTTCGGCGAGGAGGCCGAGGGCGAGATGGCCGGGGAGCGTCTCGGCGTTGTGGGCGGCCGCGGCCTCGTTGTGGGCGGCCATGACGACGTTCCTCGCCCGGGGGGTGAACCGGCCGAAGCCCTCACCCGGGTCGAGCGCGGCCGCGTCGGGGTCCTTGGGGACGAAGCGCTTCTGGGCCGCCTGCCGGGTGACGCCCATGCTCCGGCCGATGTCGGTCCAGGAGGCGCCCGAACGCCGGGCCTGGTCGACGAAGTGGCCGATGAGGTGGTCCGCCACGTCGCCGAGATGGTCCGCCGCGATGACCGCGTCGGAGAGCTGGTCGAGCGCGTCCGTGTGGACCTTCTTGATCGCTTCGATGAGGTCGTCGAGCCGGACGGGAGGGGTCATGCCGACTGGTTTCGTCATGGGTGCAACCCTAGGTTGACAGTGCCCGAGGTGTCAACCGTCAGTTGACAGTTCGATGCTCGTCATGATGATCGCCATGGCGACGCCCGAGCACGCCACGGCCGCGGACGACCTCCAGCACGCCGTCCGCCTCGCCCTCACCACCCTGCGCGGCGCCTCGACCGGCACCGTCGCCGCCGAATGGCACCGGCCCGCCGGGGCCCTGACCTGGAGCTGCTGGGAGACGGCCGAACACCTGGCCGACGACCTGTTCGCCTACGCGGCCCAGATCGGCCCGGAGACACCGCCGCTCGACAAGGAGGTGCCCTTCCGCTGGGAGCGGCGGAGGGAGGGCGGCCCGGCCAACGTCACCTACGCCGACCCCGCCGCCGGCGTCACCGGCCTCCTGCAGGTCCTGGAGTCCTGCGGCGCGATGCTGGCGGCCCTGGTGCGCACGGCCCCGGCCGACCGGCGCGCGTACCACTGCTTCGGGATCGCCGACGCGGCCGGTTTCGCGGCCATGGGCATCGTCGAAGTGCTCGTCCACACCCATGACATCGCCCGTGGGCTGGGCGTTCCGTGGAACCCGCCGGCCGGCCTGTGCGACCGGGTCCTCGTCCGGCTCTTCCCGGACGCGCCGACGGACACGGAGCGCTGGCCGACCCTGCTGTGGGCGACCGGCAGGGGCGGACTCCCCGGGCGGGAGCGGCTCACCTCATGGCGCTGGTACGCCGGGGTCCCCGGGGCGTGAAGGCCGCACGGCGGCCGGAAAGGCCGAAAGGTCGGAAATGCTGGAAACGCCGAAAACGCCGGAAAAGGAGGACGACCGGGGCCGCCACCCCCCACAGGAGAGGCCCCGGTCGCCGTCCGCCGGGGCCGCAGCACGGCCCCGTACTTCTCTCAGCGCCGTGCATGCGTTTTCTGTCACACCGCGGAGGGTCAGCTGAAGGTTGCAGTTTGTACAAAGACCGGACGAACATGGACGCCGCCACGGGAAAGGACGTAGCGTGCTGCTCTGCGCCGGGCGGCGTGGTGGCGGTGGTGACCGGCCGCGATGACGAACAGGTTGTGGGGAGTGCTGGGGGACGACGCGGAGCTGACGGCCGCGGTGCTCGCTGCGCAGGACGGGGACGAAGACGCCTTCCGTACTGTGTATCGCGCCGTGCATCCCCGGCTGCTCGGTTACACGAGGACGCTCGTCGGTGACGCCGACGCCGAGGACGTCGCCTCCGAGGCCTGGCTCCAGATCGCCCGCGATCTCGACCGCTTCAGCGGCGACGCCGACCGGTTCCGCGGCTGGGCGGCCCGTATCGCCCGCAACCGGGCGCTCGACCACATCCGGATGCGCGGCAGACGCCCCGCCGTGGGTGGAGACGAGACCGAACTCACCGACAAGCCGGCCGAGTCCGACACGGCGGACGAGGCCATGGAAGCACTGGCCACCGGCCACACGATGAATCTGATCGCGCAACTCCCCCAGGACCAGGCCGAGGCCGTGGTCCTGCGGGTCGTCGTCGGTCTGGACGCCAAGAGCGCCGCCGACACCCTCGGCAAACGCCCCGGAGCCGTACGGACCGCGGCGCACCGCGGCCTCAAGCGGCTCGCCGAACTCCTCGGTGCCGACGGCGCCGACGTCGGCACGGCCCCGCTCGGGGGCGTACCGCCGCAACGCGGTCGCAGACCGGGGGCCCCGGCCCCCGGTGGTGTGACGCAATCGCGCGCGCGTACGCAGAAGGACATGTGATGGCCGACGAGCGGTACCAGTGGCTCGACCAGGAGGCCGCGGAGCGGTTGCTGCGTGGCGACCCGGTCGACCCCGTCGACGATCACGCCCGTGAGCAGGCCCGACGTCTCGCCCAGGCCCTCGCGGCGGCTCGTCCCCTGCCGCCCGTCCTCGCGGCGGAGGCGGAACTTCCCGGCGAGGCGGCCGCGCTGGCCGCCTTCCGCAAGGCCACGGCGGAGCGGGCGTCTCTCGCCGCCTCGTCCCCGGCACCCTCGCCCCTCGTCGCTTCGCCCGCCGACGGGCCCGAGCCCGTCGCCGAGCTCGACCGCGTACGGGTCGCGGCGCCGCTCCCCGCCGCCCAGCGGTGGGGCCGTTCGCTGCGGTACGGCCTGGCCGCCGCGGTCGCGGCCGTCGCCGTCGGCGGGGTCGCCGTCGCCGCCGGCACGGGGCTGCTGCCCCGGCCGTTCGACGACACCCCCGAGCCCGCCGTGTCCGTCACGGTGGCCGACACCCCCGAGCCCCTTCGCTCCGACTCCCCGGGCGACACCGCCGGCACGGGTACGCCGTCGGTGCCCCCGGAGACCGGCGACGACCGTTCCCCCGGCCCGTCGCCCTCGTCGAGCGCGCCGCCCGCCACCGCCGGCCCCGGTGGCACGGGCGGCACGGACGGCGGTGACCCGCTGCCCGAGAAGAGCGCGGACGGTTCCGGGGAGAACGCCGCGGCCCTGCGCGCCAAGACCGTCAAGTGGTGTCTGGACCACCGCGCGGGGCGCCTCGGCGACAGCGACCGGCAGCGGCTCGCCGGCGCGGCCAAGAAGGGCGAGAGCGTCTCGGGCTTCTGCGACCGCGTCCTGGCCGGCGGCTCGGCCGGAGCGAGCGGCTCCGCCGGCACGGGCGGTGCGACCGGCGCGACCGGCCGCACGTCCGGCGGCGACTCCTCCGGCGGTGACGGCAAGGACGACGACGGCTCCGCCGACGGAGAGGGCGATCGAGCCGGTTCCGCCGGATCGTCGGGAGCCGGAGGGGGCACCACGGCCGGATCCTCCGGTGCCGGCGGCAGGGGCACGGGTCACAAGAACGACGGTTCGCGCGGTGCCCCGGGAAGCGACCCGGCCAAGGGTGGCGCCGGTGACCAGGGCAAGGGCCGGGGCCACGCCCGCAACGCCGTCGCCGCCCCCGCGAAGACGCCCGCGCCGGCCGCGGAAGAGGCCGTGACACACCAGGTGTGACACTTTTCGGCTCGCCGGCGCAGTACTGAGTGAGCCGACTGGTCATCGGCCGCGCATGGAGCCGGGGTTCCCCCCGTACCTTCGGCTCTGCGCACCGGCGCGGGTGGGACACGTTCCCCCGGTCCCACCCGCGCCCCCTTTTCCCGCCGGCCGCTCACCGCAGGCTCATCCGCCGCTCATCCGCCGCTCACCAGTGGACGACGACCTTGTCGCCGACCTTCACCTGGTCGAAGAGCGTCGCGATCTTCCCCCGGTCACGCACGTTGACACAGCCGTGGGAGGCCCCGTTGTAGCCGCGGGCCGCGAAGTCGGCCGAGTAGTGCACGGCCTGACCGCCGCTGAAGAACATCGCGTACGGCATCGGCGTGTGGTAGATCGTCGACTTCCAGTCCTTGGCCTTCCAGCCGACGCTGAACGTCCCCTCGCGGGTCGGGGTGTTCTCCGAGCCGAAGCGCACGTCCATCGACGACACGACCCTGCCGTCGATCATCCAGGCCAGCGTCCGGCTCTCCTTGCTGATGCACAGCACTCGGCCCGTCATACAGCGGGCGTCCGGCTTGTCCAGCTTGTTCGTCGTGGACGGCTTCAGCTCGTCCACCGTCGGCTCGCGGGTCATCGCGAGCAGCCGCTGCCAGGTGGTCTCGTCCACGGAACCGGTCTCCGGCAGCTCCCGCTTCTGCTGGAAACCCTTCACCGCCCCCGCCGTCATCGTGCCGTAGAACCCGGTGGGCGCCCGGTCGAAGTACCCGATCTGGCGCAGCCGCGCCTGGAGCTCGCGCACCTGCGCGCTCTCGTCGCCGTCGTCCATCAGGACCTTGCCCGCGGGCTTGTCGGGTGTGGACGAGGACGACGGCTTGCCGTCCGCCGTGGCCGAGGCCGAGGCCGTCGGGGACGAGGCACTGGGCGCGGGAGCCGCGGAGGAGGACGGAGAGGAGGATGGGCCCGACGGGCTCGCCGTCCCTCCCGTACCGGCCGCCTGCGCCGTGCAGCCCGTGGCCAGTGCCACGGCCGCCGCGGCCAGTAGTGCTCTGCGTATGACGGACGAACGCTGCATCGGAGCCCCCCGAACGAGTGTGTGTACGTAGGGATGCTTCCCGTGCCCCGTTGGTTGCGCACCCGCCCGAAGTGCGGAGCATGAAGTACGGAGCATGTTGTGAGGAAGGTCCCAGCGTGCGGCCCTCCACCGGCCGCACGGCCGCCGCTACAGTCCGTCGCGAGGGTCGGTACCACTCAGTAGGTCTATCGGGAGGCACAACAGATGGCGCGCGAGTCGGAGTCGGGACTGCCCATTGAGCCGGTCTACGGACCGGACGCCCTGGACGGGTGGGATCCCGCCGAGAAGCTGGGCGAGCCGGGCTCGTACCCCTTCACGCGCGGCGTGTACCCGTCGATGTACACCGGCCGTCCCTGGACCATGCGGCAGTACGCGGGCTTCGGCACCGCCGTCGAGTCCAACGCCCGCTACAAGCAGCTGATCGCCAACGGCACGATGGGCCTGTCCGTCGCCTTCGACCTGCCGACCCAGATGGGCCACGACTCCGACGCGGCGATCTCCTCGGGCGAGGTCGGCAAGGTCGGTGTGGCCATCGACTCGATCGACGACATGCGCGTGCTGTTCGGCGGGATCCCGCTGGACAAGGTCTCGACCTCGATGACCATCAACGCCCCCGCCTCCCTCCTGCTGCTGCTCTACCAACTCGTGGGCGAGGAGCAGGGCGTCCCGGCCGACCAGCTGACCGGCACGATCCAGAACGACGTGCTGAAGGAGTACATCGCGCGCGGCACGTACATCTTCCCGCCCAAGCCGTCGCTGCGGCTGATCGCGGACATCTTCAAGTACTGCAAGGCCGAGATCCCGAAGTGGAACACCATCTCGATCTCCGGCTACCACATGGCCGAGGCCGGTGCCTCGCCCGCGCAGGAGATCGCGTTCACCCTCGCCGACGGCATCGAGTACGTCCGTACGGCCGTCGCCGCAGGCATGGACGTGGACGACTTCGCGCCCCGGCTCTCCTTCTTCTTCGTGGCCCGCACCACCATCCTCGAAGAGGTCGCGAAGTTCCGGGCCGCCCGCCGGATCTGGGCGCGGGTGATGAAGGAGGAGTTCGGGGCGAAGAACCCCAAGTCGCTGATGCTCCGCTTCCACACCCAGACCGCGGGTGTGCAGCTCACCGCCCAGCAGCCCGAGGTCAACCTGGTGCGCGTCGCCGTCCAGGGCCTCGCGGCCGTCCTCGGCGGCACGCAGTCGCTGCACACCAACTCCTTCGACGAGGCGATCGCCCTGCCGACGGACAAGAGCGCCCGGCTGGCGCTGCGGACGCAGCAGGTCCTCGCCTACGAGACGGACGTCACCGCCACCGTCGACCCCTTCGCCGGTTCGTACGTCGTCGAGAAGATGACCGACGACGTGGAAGCCGCGGCGCTCGCGCTGATGGAGAAGGTCGAGGAGCTGGGCGGCGCGGTCAACGCGATCGAACGCGGCTTCCAGAAGAACGAGATCGAGCGGTCCGCCTACCGCATCGCGCAGGAGACCGACAGCGGCGAGCGGGTCGTCGTCGGCGTCAACCGCTACACGATGGACGTCGAGGAGCCGTACGAGCCGCTGCGGGTGGACCCGGCGATCGAGGCCCAGCAGGCCGAGCGGCTGGCCAAGCTGCGCGCCGAGCGGGACCAGGCGGCCGTCGACGCGGCGCTCGCGGAGCTGAAGAAGGCGGCCGAGGGCACGGACAACGTGCTCTACCCGATGAAGGACGCCCTCAAGGCGCGGGCCACCGTCGGCGAGGTCTGCAACGCGCTGCGCGAGGTCTGGGGCACCTACGTCCCGACCGACGCGTTCTGATCTCCGCGGTACGAAACATGAGGGCGGAGTGTCGTACCCACGTGCGACACTCCGCTTCATGCTGGGTGTCACCGATCTTCCGACCTATCTCGCCGGGCTCGTCCTCATCATCCTTCTGCCGGGGCCGAACTCGCTGTACGTGCTGTCCGTCGCCGCCCGTAAGGGAACCCGGACCGGATACAAGGCCGCCGCCGGCGTCTTCACCGGCGACGCCGTCCTGATGACGCTGGCCGCGCTCGGCGCGGCCTCCCTCCTCCAGACCACGCCCCTGCTCTTCATGATCGTGAAGTACGCGGGCGCGGGCTATCTCGCCTGGATGGCGTACGGCATGCTGCGGGCCGCCTGGTCCATGTGGCGCTCCCGGGGCGAGACGCCCGCCGGTGAGCCGGCGCCGGAGGGGGCCGCCCCGGGCGAGAATCCGTACCGCCGCGCGCTGATCATCAGCCTGTTCAACCCGAAGGCGATCCTCTTCCTGATCTCGTTCTTCGTGCAGTTCGTGGACCCCGGCTACGCCTATCCGGCCCTGTCCTTCCTGGTCCTCGGCACGCTGCTGCAGCTCGGCAGCTTCCTCTACCTCACGATGCTGATATTCGGCGGGACGCGGCTCGCGGCCGCGTTCCGCAGCCGTCGGCGGCTCGCGGCGGGGGCCACCAGCGCCGCCGGAGCCCTCTTCCTCGGCTTTGCCGCGAAGCTCTCCCTGGCAGGAGCCTGACCCCGACACGGCTTGGCCCTGACCCGGCTTGACCCTGACACCGTGTGAGGCCGTTCCGTAGGGGGCGTCATGTTCACCATCGGAGACTTCGCCCGGCACGGGCGCGTGTCGGTCCGCATGCTGCGCCACTACGACGCCATCGGACTGCTGCGCCCGGCCCATGTCGACCCGCGCAGCGGTTACCGCTTCTACGAGGCGGAACAGCTCGCCCGGCTCAACCGTGTCATCGCGCTCAAGGAGCTCGGCTTCACCCTCGACCAGGTGGGGTCGATCCTCGACGAGCGGATCGGCGCCGAGGAGCTGCGCGGGATGCTGCGGCTGCGCCAGGCCGAGCTGGAAACGGCCCTGGCGGAGGCGGCGGGACGGCTGGCACAGGTCGGCGCGAGGCTCCGGGCCATCGAGAGCGAGGGACATATGCCCACCCAGGACGTCGTGATCAAGAAGGTGCCCGCGGTACGGCTGGCCGAGCTGAGCGGCATCGCCGCGAGCTTCGGCACCGAGGAGATCTCCCCGGTGATCGACCCGCTGTACGACGAGGTGTGCGCCCGGCTGGACGCGGCGGGGGTCGGCGGCTACGGCCCCGCGGTCGCGTACTACGAGGACGCCGGCCGGGGCGACGGCTCGGTCGTCGTGCACGCCGGGATGATCCTGCCCGAGGGGGTCCCGGCGGCCGAGGGCGTCGACGTGGTCGTCCTGCCCGGCATCGAGGAGGCGGCGACGGTCGTCCACCGGGGCTCGATGGACGACATCCTGCCGACCGCCCAGACCCTGGCCACCTGGATCGACACCCACGGCTACCGGTCCGAGGGGTACGCCCGCGAGCTGTATCTGGAGTGCCCGGACGACCGCGCCCAGTGGGTGACGGAGCTCCAGGAACCGGTCGGCCGGGCGTAGGAGGTGCGGTGTGCGGGACCCGGGCGGGTCCCGCACACCGTCTCCGCGTCTCCACGCCGGCTACCGGATCAGCGCCCGCTTCAGCCTCAGCGCGCGGCGCGCGAGCCGGCGGACCCCGGGGTGGCGGGGGACCGGGAGGCCGCCCGGGAGGCCGAGCACGGTGAGGCGGCGGCGGGTGAAGTGGTGCCGGGTGCGTGCGGCGAGCGGGCCGGAGAGATGCCGTACGGCGGCCTCCCGCAGATCCGGGCGGATCTTCGGCTGCATGGCGAAACCGACCGCCGCGACCAGACCGGCCAGCCCCTCCGGATCCGGTGCGTCCGCCGCGCCCCCGGCGCCGCCCTCCTCCAGAGCGGGGACGAGCGCGTCGACGAGGGTGACCGGCACACGGTTGCTGTTCTGGTACGGGGTGAGCCGGGCCAGAAGAGTCTCGGTGCCGACCCGGGCGACCGGGATCCCGTAGAACGCGCGCGCCGTCATCAACGCCGTCGAGAAGCAGCCGACCACCAGCGCCGGGCGCAGCTCCCGGTACAGCACCTCGGCCGGCACGGGCCGCTCCATGACGGTCAGTTCGGCCCCGAGGCGCTCCGCCTCCAGGGCCAGGCTCCTCGTCCAGGCGTCCGGCGCCGTCGGGTGCGGTTTGAAGACGAGCCGCCGGTGCCCGCGCGCGATCGCGCCGCGGACCATCCGTACGTGCAGCTCCTCCTCCTCGGCGGGAGTGAGCAGGTGCAGCGCCGCCAGATACTGGCCGAGCAGCAGCGCGGGGCCTTCCCCGTCCCCGACGGCGGCGGCGTCGTCCGCGAGCTCGGCGACCACCTTGGTGAACGCCTCCGTCGGCACCACCGTCGCCACCGGCCCGAACTCCCCGAGCAGCAGGGGTTCGAGCCCGGGTACCAGGTCGAGGTGGAGCAGCCGGCGCACCCGCTGCCCGACGAGCGGATCGATCTTGTTGCGGGTGGGGCCGTAGCTCATCAGTCCGTCCGCGTACACATCGAGCGCCGCGTCCGGGAACAGCCGGGCGACCGTCAGCGCGGGTGTCACCTGCACGGACTCCACCGCGATCTCCAGCCGGTCGTCGCCGAGCCCCCACAGCAGCCGCAGATGGCGCTCCAGGAGCGGCAGGTCGTCCGCTCGCGGGGTCCAGCCGGCCGGGTGGAGCGGGGAGATCACCTCGTTCCAGGACAGGACGGCGTCGAACCGGCCGCGCAGCCTCTCGAAGCCGGGCATCTCGTCCAGGGAGGGCGTCGTCTCCGGCACCGCCGCGTTGTTCGCGACCAGCAGCAGCCGCCGGTCGGCCGGCCCGAAGCAGCCGCTGTCCAGGGCGGCGGCCAGCGTGGCGGCGCCGTAGAGGGTGGAGGCGTAGAAGATCTGCGTGGTGCCGACGGCCCGAGGGGTCCCGGTGGTGCCGGTGGTCCTGTCGGTTCCGGTGGTGCTCATGCGGCGGCCTCCGTGCTCCCGGTGCGACGGAGGGCGCTCGCGACCACCCGGCTCCGGCGCAGCTTGCGCAGCACGGCCGCCCGCTGCTCGTCCATCGACCCCAGCGCCTCGCCGAGCAGGTCCTGCGGCATGCGCCGCAGCGCGGCCGCGCTCATCGCCCGCAATTTCCTCGCCACCATCGGCTCGTACCGCTCCATGTTTCCGACGTGATGCGAAATGAGCGCGCAATAGGTCCGTACGGCCTTCGGGAGAAGACGGTCGGCGTCGTGATCATTCGCGGTTTCGTCGATCACCTGATCGAAAGCGCGAATGAAATCCAGCTGGCGGATATCGCCGATCTGTGTGAGCGATGTGGAGACTCCGCGCCGGTAGAAGATTCCCAGCGTGCTCACCGCCGCGAAGGAATCCGCCTCCCGGTGCAGCTTCCAGATCCACGGCCGGTCCTCCGCCGTCCGCAGCCCGGGGGTGAAGCGCAGCAGCCCGCGGTCGAGGAGCCGCCGGTCGTAGAGCCCGGCCCAGGCGTACGGGTAGTCCACCGAGGTGGTCCGGCCGGCGGGCAGGATCACGTCCCGGGGCCGCAGCACCTCGCCCCGCCGCCCGACCGGCGACCGGCGCACCGAACGGGTCCGCCCGGTCACCCGGACGTGGTCGGTGCGCAGGAAGTCGCAGCCCAACTCCTCGATGGCGCCGACGAGTCGGTCGTAGTGGCCGGGCGCGAGCCAGTCGTCCCCGTCGAGGAAGGCGAGGTAACGGCCGCGAGCCGCGTCCAGGCCGGTGTTGCGCGCGGTGGCGAGGCCCTCGTTGCGTGCGTGCCGGATCAGGACGGCACCCGGGATCTCGCGGACGGCCCGTTCGAGGAGCTCCGCGGTCCCGTCCGTCGAACAGTCGTCGACGAGAAGGAACTCGAAGTCGTCGCGGGCGTTGGCGCGCAGGCTTCTGAGGGTGTCCGGGGCGTATGTCTGCACGTTGTAGAACGGCACGACGACGGAGAGCTTGACCACGCCACCGACGCTACGCGCCGCCCCGGCATTCGTCCTGACCGGCAGAGAGATGCCGGGTGAACGCAGAGCGGCGGGGCCCTTAACCGCCCCGAGCGAAACACCTCCCGCCCTTCTCCGACACCCCTTCCCATGCGTTTTCAGAAGGCGTAGCGGCGCTGTTCACCGTTTGTTGTGGCCCAGTTGGGCCGGGAACCGGAATGGCTCTCTAACGTCCTCGACGTGCCAGCAAGTACCAATGAAGCGGTACGCGTCGCCGTACTCGCCGACTCCGACACCCGGTGGAAATGGGGCGCGCTCACCGCGCGCAGAATCACGGCCGAGGCCGTCGAACCCACCGGCTTCCTCCTGCGCGGCCGGGCCACCCCCACCGCGCGCCAGCTCGCCGAGACGGGGGTGTCCACGACGCCGCCGCGCGAGGTGACGGGTGCGGAGTTCCTGCGCGCCGTACGGGACGCGGCGGCCCGCGACCAGGGCTACGACGTCGTCGTCCTCGCCCTCGTCGGCGGCACCGTGCGCGCCGTACTGCAGGGCCTGGCCGAACTCTCCCTCACGCGGCGGCCGGTGATCGTCACCGGCTATGTCGGAGTCGTCTACGAGAAGCTCGCCGACGGGCTCCTGCTGCGCCACGGCGCGGACGTCGTCCTCGCCAACTCCCGGCACGACGCGGAGCGTTTCCGCGCGGTGTACGAAGGAGTGGGCGCCGACGCCTCCTCGGTGGTGGAGGCCGCGCTGCCCTTCCTGGGCGGAGCGCCCTACGCCCCCGAGGCCGGCCGCGACACGCTCGTCTTCGCGGCCCAGCCGTCCGTTCCGGCCACCCGCGCCGAACGCACCTACCTGCTGCGCAGGCTCGTCGGGTACGCCCGGGCCCACCCGGAGCGCGAGGTCCTCCTCAAGCTCCGCTCCAAGCCCGGCGAACACACGACGCACCTGGAGGAACTCCCGTACCAGAGGCTGGTGCGCGAGCTCGCCGTACCGCCCAACCTCCGCCTCGTGTACGGGCACATGGGCGACGTGCTCGACCGTACCGACCTGCTGGTCACCGTCTCCTCGACCGCGGCGCTCGAAGCGCTGCACCGGCGCATCCCCACGGCCGTCCTCACCGACCTGGGCGTCCGCGAGGTGCTCGGCAACCACCACTTCATCGGCTCGGGTCTGCTGACCTCCTTCGACCGCCTCGACGCGGACGTACGGCCGGTGCCGGACGAGGAGTGGCTGGCGCGGCAGGGCGTCGCCGCCGGGGGCGGGTCGTACGCGTCCTCCTTCGACGCGGCGCGGGCGCGCGTCCACGAGCTGCTGGCCCGGCCCGCGCTGCCCCCGATCGCGCCCTACTACACGGCGGAGACGGCCCCCGGCTACCTCCCCGGCATCCTCGCCCGGCACCGCCTCGACGTGACCGCCCCCGAGCCCCGCGACAGCGGGCTGCGCCGTGTGGTCCGGGAGGCGGCGCGGGGTGCGTACCGCCACGGCGTCCAGCGCGTGGCCCCCGTCATCCGCCGCCTTGGAGAACTCTGATGCCGACCCCCACCGTGCTCGCCGTGATCCCCGCGCGGGGCGGCTCCAAGGGCGTCCCCGCCAAGAACCTCGCCCCGGTGGCGGGCGTCCCGCTGGTCTCCCGCGCGGTCCGCGCCTGCCTCCGCGCCCGTGCGGTCACCGACGTCGTCGTCTCCACGGACGACGCGGCGATCGCGGCGGAGGCCCGCGCGGCCGGCGCGGAGGCCACCCACCGCCCGGCGTCGCTCGCGGGCGACACGGCGACCAGCGAGTCGGCGGTGCTCCACGCGATGGACGCCTTCGAGGCAACCCAGGGGCGCCGCGCCGACGTGGTCCTCCTCGTCCAGTGCACGAGCCCCTTCCTCACCCCGGAGGAGGTGAGCGAGGCGGCCGACCGGATCACCTCGGGCACGGCCGACACGGCGCTGACGGTGGCCCCGACCCACGGCTTCCTCTGGCGCGAGGGCCCGGCGCCCACCCGCGGCACGGTCGACACCGGCACAAGCGCTGAGGACACCGGCAGCCGCCCGGCATCCGGCGACGGCACGGCCGGCACCGGTCCGGCGCCCGGCGCCCACGGCGTCAACCACGACAAGGCGCACCGCCCCCGACGCCAGGACCGCGAGCCCGAGTACCTGGAGACCGGCGCCGTCTACGCCATGGACGCCGAGGGCTTCCGTACCCACCGCCACCGCTTCTTCGGCCGCACCGCGCTCGTCGTCACCGACCCCTCCCGGGTCCTGGAGATCGACGATCCGCACGACCTCGCCCGCGCCCGCGCGCTCGCCCCCCTCCTCGACACCCCCGCCACCCCCCGGATCGACGACGTCGACGCGGTCGTCCTCGACTTCGACGGCACGCAGACCGACGACCGGGTGCACATCGACGGCGAGGGACGCGAGTTCGTCTCCGTCCACCGCGGCGACGGCCTCGGCATCGCCGCCCTGCGCCGCGCCGGCCTCCCGCTCCTGATCCTCTCCACCGAACAGAACCCCGTCGTCGCCGCCCGCGCCCGCAAGCTCAAGATCCCCGTCCTGCACGGCATCGACCGCAAGGACCTCGCCCTCAAGCAGTGGTGCGAGGAGCAGGGGATCGACCCCCAGCGCGTGCTCTACGCCGGCAACGACGTCAACGACCTGCCCTGCTTCCACCTCGTCGGCTGGCCCGTCGCGGTGGGCAGCGCCCACGACTCCGTACGGGCCGCCGCCCGTGCGGTCACCGTCACCCCCGGTGGCTCCGGAGCCATCCGCGAGATCGCCGCCTGGCTCCTCGGACCCGAGCTCCACACCCCCGACGCGTAAGGAACACACGAACCATGAGCACCAGCACCAGCGCCCACGCCCGCATCCGTACCTTCGGCAGCAAGGTCGCCGGCCCCGGCCACCCCGTCTACATCACGGGTGAGATCGGCATCAACCACAACGGCGACCTGAACAACGCCTTCGCGCTCATCGACGCGGCCGCCGACGCCGGCTGCGACGCCGTGAAGTTCCAGAAGCGCACGCCCGAGATCTGCACCCCGCGCGACCAGTGGGACATCGAGCGCGACACCCCCTGGGGCCGGATGACGTACATCGACTACCGCCACCGCGTGGAGTTCGGCGAGGACGAGTACCGCGCCATCGACGAGCACTGCGAGAAGCGCGGGATCGACTGGTTCGCCTCGCCGTGGGACACCGAGGCCGTCGCCTTCCTGGAGAAGTTCGACGTCCCGGCCCACAAGGTCGCCTCCGCCTCCCTCACGGACGACGAACTGCTCCGCGCCCTGCGCGCCACCGGCCGTACGGTCATCCTCTCGACCGGCATGTCCACCCCGAAGCAGATCCGGCACGCGGTCGAGGTCCTCGGCAGCGACAACATCCTGCTCTGCCACGCCACCTCGACGTACCCGGCCAAGGCCGAGGAGCTCAACCTCCGGGTGATCGAAACCCTCAAGGAGGAGTACCCGAACGTCCCGATCGGCTACTCCGGCCACGAGACCGGCCTCCAGACCACGCTGGCCGCCGTCGCGCTCGGCGCCACGTTCGTCGAGCGCCACATCACGCTGGACCGCGCGATGTGGGGCTCCGACCAGGCCGCGTCCGTCGAGCCGCAGGGCCTGCAGCGCCTGGTCCGCGACATCCGCACCATCGAGACCGCGCTCGGCGACGGCGTCAAGAAGGTGTACGAGTCGGAGCTCGGCCCGATGAAGAAGCTCCGCCGGGTCCAGGGGCTCGTCGCCGCATGACCGGCCAGCTGGCGTTCGTCGAGAGCCCGGTCCAGCTCCTGAACGTTCTGGAGTGGTCCCACGCCCGCACCTCCCGGCCGGCGACGGCCCCGGCCCCACCGGCCCGGCCGGCCGCGGGCCCGGAGCCGGGTGCCGGGCACGTTCCGGGGCCCACCGCCGGCCCGGAGCCGGGTGCCTGGGACGCCACGGCGGTGCCGGGGCCGCCCGGAGCCGGGGGAACCAGGGAATCGGCGGCGACCGGGGGAGCGGCCGGGTCCGCCCCCGGCCTCACGATCGTCGTGCTCTCGCCGACCGACCCCATGTCGCGCGGCCAGCTGCGCCGGATGGCCCAGCTGGCCCGCGACGAGGGGATCCGGGTCCGCTGGCAGGAGGCCCGCGGCGGCCGGGGCGCGCTCGTCCGTACGCTGCGGGAGCTGGCCCCGCTGCTGCGGGCCGCGGACCGGGTGATCGTCGGAGACCCGTTCTCCCGCTACGTACAGCTGCTGCTGACCCTGTTCGGGCCCCGGCGGCTCACCGTCGTCGACGACGGCACCGCCACGATGGAGTTCGCCTCCCAGCTGGCTCGAGGCGAGCGCCTGGTGCGGTGGCACCGGCGCGGCAGCGGCGGTCCGCGCGAGCTCGTCCTCACCCCCGTCTCCGCGCTCGCCCGCCGCCGCCTCGCCCCCACCCGCCGCCGCACCGTCGAGATCTTCACCTCGCTGCCGGTCGAGCCGCCCCCGGGCACCACCGTCACCCCGCACACCTTCGCCTGGACCCGGGCCCGCTTCGGCCCGCCCCGCCTCACCCGGGGCGCCGACCTCGTCGGGACCTCGCTCGTCGAGACGGGAGTGGTCGACGCCGACCGGTACACGAAGGCCGTCGCCGATCTCGCCCGGACCCACGGAGCCACCCGCTACTTCGCCCACCGCCGCGAGTCCACCGAGAAACTGCACCGGATCGCGGTGGAGACCGGACTGGAGATCGTCCGCCCCGAGCTGCCGCTGGAGGTGATCGCCCGGCGCGGCCCGATCGGGCGTACCGTGGTCAGCTTCCCGTCCACCGTCGTGCACACCCTGCCGCTGGCCCTGGAGGGCACCGGAGTCAAGGTCGCCGTCTGCGAGATCGCCCCCGAATGGCTCCGGGAGAACGTGTCCCCCCGGGCTCAGGGCTTCCTCGCGGGAGTCGCCGGCACCGCGGCCCACGAGGTCGACCGGCTCACCACCCGCGCCACCCCGGCCGTCGAACGGCTCGAATTCGGGTGAGCTTACCCACAAGGGGTGGCCGTCACGCCTCGTCAGACGGGTTTCTTTCCCCTATCGGGCTGAACTTTTTCTGATCAACGGGCAGTTGATCTCTTCGGGGGCCTACCCTTCAAAAGGTGAACCAGTTGAAGTCCCGTGAGCCCGACTCCCTCGCCCTGCCCGGAACGCTGTCCGACTCGCTGCGCGCAGAACTGATCGACTTCCGCCGCGACCTGCACATGCACCCCGAGCTCGGCAACCAGGAGTTCCGTACCACCGCTGCCCTGAAGGCGCGCCTGGAGGCGGCCGGCCTCGCGCCGAAGGTCCTCGCGGCGGGCACCGGGCTCGTGTGCGACATCGGCACCTGGGACGGGGTACGCCCCATGCTGGCGATCCGCGCCGACCTCGACGCGCTGCCCATCCCCGACGTCAAGACCGTCGCGTACCGCTCCACCGTGCCCAACCGCGCGCACGCCTGCGGGCACGACGTCCACACCACCACGGTCCTGGGCGCCGGTCTCGTCCTCGCCGACCTGGACCGGCAGGGCCTGCTGCCGAACGCGGTGCGGCTGATCTTCCAGCCCGCCGAGGAGGTGCTGCCCGGTGGCGCCGCCGACGCCGTCGCCGCGGGCGTCCTGGACGGGGTCGGCCGGATCATCGCCGTGCACTGCGACCCGAAGGTCGACGCGGGCAAGATCGGACTGCGCCACGGCGCCATCACCTCCGCCTGCGACCGGCTGGAAGTCACCCTCGACGGCGCCGGCGGCCACACCGCCCGGCCGCACCTCACCACGGACCTGGTCACCGCGGCCGCCCGCATCGCCATCGACGTGCCCGCCGTGCTGGCCCGCCGCGTGGACGCCCGCGCCGGACTCTCGGTCACCTGGGGCCGGATCGCGTCCGGCCACGCCTGCAACGTCATCCCGCAGCACGCCGAACTGTCCGGCACCATCCGCTGCCTCGACCTGCGCACCTGGCGCGAGGCGCCCGACCTGGTGCACGCGGCGGTCGACGAGGTCGCCGCCCTCCACCGCGCCAAGTCGACGATCAACTACGTCCGCGGCGTCCCGCCGGTGGTCAACGACCCGGCCGTGGCCGATCTCCTCCACGACGCGATGGCCGCCCGCCGCGGACCGTACGCGATCGAGGACACCGAGCAGAGCCTCGGCGGCGAGGACTTCTCCTGGTACCTGGAGCACGTCCCGGGCGCGATGGCCCGGCTCGGCGTCCGCGTCCCCGGCGACCCGACCCACCGTGACCTGCACTCCGGCGATTTCGACGTGGACGAACGCGCCATCCAGGTCGGCGTGGAGCTCTTCACGGCGGCGGCCCTCCTGGACGCGGCACCGCGGCTCTGACGCACCCGGCGCCGACGTACGCCCGGCCCTGGCTCCGACGTACGCCCCGGCCCTGGCGCCGACGTACGCCCTCGCCCAGGCTCCGGCCCACGCCCCGGCGCAGGCTCCCGACAGGGGGCTCCGGCCCCCGGTGCGGACGTAAACCGGCCAACCCCCGGCCGGTCCGTCCGGGCCGGTCCGCCCGGTCGGCGCACCCCTCACCCGGTTGGCCCGCACGGCGGCCCAACACGCCTGCATGACGGTCTGGTACGACTCGTGGGCGTCGATCCGGTAACGACTCGTGAACGGGTCTTTAACTGACATCTACGCGCGTTACGATCGCCGAAAAGCCAGCGCCGCAAGAGGCGCTTTCGGTCAGTCTTGAAGGGACCTCCTCGTGCGCCGGGTATCCAAGATCACCGCCGCGTGTGCTGTCACTGCGGCCCTCGCTCTCACTGCCACCGCCTGCGGGGAGTCCTCCACCGAGGACACGGGCTCCGACAAGGGCACCATCAAGGTCGGCATGGCCTACGACGTCGGCGGCCGTGGCGACAACTCCTTCAACGACTCCGCCGCGCGCGGCCTGGACAAGGCCAAGGCCGACCTCGGCGTCGAGACCAAGGAGCTCACGGCCAAGAACGGCGAGACGCCGGCCGACCGTGAGCAGCGCCTCGCGTCGCTGGCCGAGGGCGGCTTCAACCCGGTCATCGGTGTCGGCTTCGCGTACAAGGACGCGATCGACAAGGTGGCCGCCAAGTTCCCGAACACCACCTTCGGTCTGATCGACTCGGTCTCGGACAAGAAGAACGTCTCCTCGATCGTCTTCACCGAGGAGCAGGGCTCCTACCTCGCCGGTGTCGCCGCCGCGCTGAAGTCCAAGGACGGCAAGATCGGCTTCATCGGCGGTGTCGACCTCCCGCTGATCAAGAAGTTCGCCGCCGGCTTCCAGCAGGGCGTCAAGGACACCAAGCCGAGCGCCAGCGTCCAGATCCAGTACCTGTCCACCGGTACGGACCTCTCCGGCTTCGGCGCCCCGGACAAGGGCAAGGCCGCCGCCAAGGGCATGCTCGACAAGGGCATCGACGTCGTCTTCGCCGCCGCGGGCGGCTCGGGCGCCGGCGCCATCGAGGCCGTCGCCGCCAAGCCTGGCACCTGGGCGATCGGCGTCGACTCGGACCAGGCCAAGGACCCGGCCCTGTCCAAGTACGCCGGCTCGATCATGACCTCGGTCGTCAAGAACGTCGACACCGGCGTCTTCGACCTGATCAAGTCCGTCAAGGACGGCAAGCCGCTGACCGGCACCCAGCCCTACTCGCTGGCCCAGAACGGCGTCTCCCTGACCACCACGGGTGACCACCTCAAGGACATCCAGGCCAAGCTGGACGAGGCCAAGAAGAAGATCGTCGACGGTCAGATCAAGGTCGCCACGACCCTCTGACGCTCGTCGGAGGGGGGCCCGGAGAGCGGCTTCGGCCGACACTCCGGGCCCCCTTCACACGTATGCCCACCGGCAGTTGAACAATTTCGCGAACGCTACGCGCGTAGCTCCCGGCCAGCACGGTATTTTTCGCCACCGACAGCGCCTGCGTCCCGCCTCATCCTCCTCACGCTCCCTGCCTAGGAGAGTGCGCCATCAAAGCCTCCAGCTCCAGTAGTCCCCACGCCGTAGAACTCCGCGGCATCACCAAGCGTTTCCCCGGAGTCGTGGCCAACCACGACATCGACATCACCGTGCGCCGCGGCACCGTGCACGCCCTCGTGGGCGAGAACGGAGCGGGCAAGTCGACCCTGATGAAGATCCTCTACGGCATGCAGAAGCCGGACGAGGGGACCATCGCGATCGACGGCGAGCAGGTGTCGTTCAACAACCCCGGTGACGCCATCGCCCGCGGTGTCGGCATGGTGCACCAGCACTTCATGCTCGCGGACAACCTCACCGTCCTCGAGAACGTCGTCCTCGGTTCCGAGAAGCTCCACGGCATCGGCGACAAGGCCCGCGCCAAGATCAAGGAGATCTCGGACGCGTACGGTCTCGGCATCCGCCCCGACGTCCTCGTGGAGGACCTGGGCGTGGCCGACCGCCAGCGCGTGGAGATCCTCAAGGTCCTCTACCGCGGCGCCCGCACGCTGATCCTCGACGAGCCGACCGCGGTCCTGGTCCCCCAGGAGGTCGACGCGCTCTTCGCCAACCTGCGCGAGCTCAAGGCCGAGGGCCTGACCGTCATCTTCATCTCCCACAAGCTGGGCGAGGTCCTGTCGGTCGCGGACGACATCACCGTCATCCGGCGCGGCACGACGGTCGGCACCGCCGACCCGGCCTCCACCACGCCCAAGCAGCTCGCGGAGCTGATGGTCGGCACGGAGCTGCCCTCCCCGGAGACCCGCGAGTCGACCGTCACGGACGTCCCGATGCTGACGGTCGAGGACCTGTCGCTCAGCGCCGTCGACCCCGACGGCGTGGTCCGCGCGGTGCTTGACGGCATCACCTTCACCATCCACAAGGGCGAGGTCCTGGGCATCGCCGGCGTCGAGGGCAACGGCCAGTCCGAGCTCGTCGACGCGATCATGGGCATGCGCCACCCCGACCGAGGTGTGCTGACCCTGGACGGCGCCGACATCTCCGCCGCGCCGACCCGCAAGCGGCGCGAGGACGGCATCGGCTGCATCCCCGAGGACCGCCACCGGCACGGCCTGCTCCTGGAGGCCCCCCTCTGGGAGAACCGCATCCTCGGTCACGTCACCGAGAAGCCCAACTCCAAGGGCGCCATCCTCGATCTGAAGGCGGCCCGCCGGGACACCGAGCGGATCGTCCGCGAGTACGACGTCCGCACCCCCGGGATCGACGTCACCGCGGCCTCGCTCTCCGGCGGCAACCAGCAGAAGCTGATCGTCGGCCGCGAGATGAGCCACGCCCCCAAGCTGCTGATCGCCGCGCACCCCACCCGGGGCGTGGACGTCGGCGCGCAGGCGCAGATCTGGGACCAGATCCGCGAGGCCCGCCGCGAGGGACTGGCGGTGCTGCTGATCTCCGCCGACCTGGACGAGCTCATCGGCCTCTCCGACACGCTGCGCGTGATGTACCGCGGCCGGCTGGTCGCCGACGCGGACCCGGCCACGATCACGCCGGAGGAGCTGGGCTCGGCCATGACCGGTGCCGCCACCGGCCACCTTGAGCACGAACCGAGCGACGAGGGCCCCGCGGGCCCCGAGCGCACCGACGGCCCGGAGGACGAGGCCCGATGAAGAAGATCGACAAGGAGCGGCTGCTCCTGGGCATCGCGGCACCGCTCCTCGCGGTCGTCGCCGCCTTCCTGATCACCGCCCTGGTGCTCGCGGCGACCGGCAAGGAGCCGTTCAGCGCCTTCGGCATCATGTTCGACTACGGCGTGAAGTCGGACAGCCAGGTCTACATCATCAACAAGGCGACGACGTACTACCTGGCGGGTCTCGCGGTGGCCATCGGCTTCCGTATGAACCTGTTCAACATCGGCGTCGACGGGCAGTACCGCCTCGCCGCGTTCTTCGCCGCCGCCGTCGGCGGCGCGCTGACGCTGCCCGGCATCGTGCAGATCCCGCTGATCATCATCACCGCGATGATCGTCGGCGCCATGTGGGCGGGCATCGCCGGTGTCCTGAAGACCACCCGGGGCGTCAGCGAGGTCGTCTCGACGATCATGCTGAACATGATCGCCACCGCGGTCATCGGCTACCTCCTCCAGCCGGGGCGCCTCGGCCACCTGGACGAGGCCGGTACCGAGGTCGCCACCAGCCCGCTCCCGGAGTCCTCGCACTTCTTCGAGTTCCCGACCATGCCGACCCCGATCGCCGGGTTCGTCGTCATCGCGGTCCTCGCGGGCGTCGCGTACTGGTACGTGCTCTCCCGCACCCGCTTCGGCTTCGACCTGCGCACGGTCGGCCAGTCCGAGACGGCCGCCGCGGCCAGCGGTGTGAACGTCAAGAAGATGGTCGTGACCTCCATGCTGATCTCCGGCGCCATGGCCGGTCTGATCGGTATGCCCACGCTGCTCAACGAGAGCTACGAGTACGGCGGAGGCTTCCCCGTCGGCATCGGCTTCACCGGTATCGCCATCGCCCTCCTCGGCCGCAACCACCCGGTCGGCATCGCCCTCGGCGCGATCCTCTGGGGCTTCCTGGAGCGCGGCTCGCAGAAGCTCGAGTTCGAGGAGTACGACAAGGAGATCGTCGGCGTCATGCAGGGCGTCATCGTCCTCTGCGTCGTCATCGCCTACGAAGTCGTCCGCCGCTACGGCCTCAAGCGCCAGCAGCGTCAGGTCGGCGAGAAGCTCGCGGCCCAGGCCCGTACCAACGACAAGACGGAGGTGTCGGCGTGACCGCCACGGCGACTTCCACCCCGCCGCCCGCGGCCCCCAAGGCGGCCGGCGGCAAGGGCGGCCGCACCCGCCTCTCCCTCCCCGTGATCCTGCTGATCGTCGCGGGCGCCCTGCTCGCGCTCTCGGCCGTGCGGGCCGTCACCGGGGCGCAGGACCTCACCTCGGCCGGCCAGATCGGCGCCGCGCTCTCGCTCGCCGTGCCGATCGGCCTCGCCGGTCTCGGCGGTCTGTGGGCCGAGCGCGCGGGCGTGGTCAACATCGGCCTCGAAGGCATGATGATCCTCGGCACCTTCTTCGGTGCCTGGGCCGGCTGGCAGACCGACCCCTGGCTCGGCGTCCTCGCCGGTGTCCTGGGCGGCATGTTCGGCGGCCTGCTGCACGCGGTCGCCACCGTCACCTTCGGCGTCGACCACATCATCTCCGGTATCGCGATCAACATCCTGGCGCTCGGCGTGACCACCTACTTCGCCAAGCTGTGGTTCAACTCCGGCGAGGCCGCGGCCAGGGGCGGCAGCCCCAAGCAGTCCCCGCCGGCCGAGGACATCACCTCGATCACCGTGCCCGGGGTCTCCGACTGGCTCGCCGACGTCGAGAGGCACCACTGGTTCCTGGTCTCGGACGTCGCCGGCATCCTCGGCGGCCTGGTCACCAACCTCTCGCTGCTGACGGTCGTCGCCGTGCTGCTGCTGGTCGGCTCGTTCTTCCTGCTGTGGAAGACGCCGTTCGGTCTGCGCCTGCGCTCCTGCGGCGAGAACCCGATCGCCGCCGAGTCCCTCGGCGTCAACGTCTACAAGTACAAGTACATCGCCGTGATCGTCTCCGGCGGACTCGCCGGACTCGGCGGCGCGTTCCTGTCGCTGGTCACCTCGCACATCTACAACGAGGGCCAGACCGGCGGCCGCGGCTACATCGGCCTCGCCGCCATGATCTTCGGCAACTGGCGGCCCGGCGGACTCGCCATGGGCGCGGGCCTGTTCGGCTTCGCCGACGCGCTCCAGCTGCGCAGCGGCGGTCAGTCCGTGCACGCGCTGCTCCTGCTGCTCTTCGCGATCCTCGTGATCCTGGCGGCCTGGAAGGCGTACAAGAAGCGCTGGATCACGGCCGCGATCAGCGCCGTCATCGCCGTCGGCGTGCTGATCTGGTACCTCGGTACGGACACGGTCCCGACCGAGTTCGTCAGCGCCACGCCGTACGTCGTCACCCTGCTGGTGCTCTCGCTCTCCGCGCAGCGCCTGCGGATGCCCAAGGCGGACGGCATGCGGTACCGCAAGGGCCAGGGCAAGTGACGCCCGGCGTCTCGGAGGCCGACTGGGAGGCCCTGCGTACGGCGGCGCGCGAGGCCATGTCCCACGCGTACGCCCCGTACTCCCGCTTCCCGGTCGGCGCCGCCGCGCTCGTCGACGACGGGCGGATCGTCTCCGGGTGCAACGTGGAGAACGCCTCGTACGGCATCGGCCTGTGCGCCGAGTGCGGGCTCGTCTCCCAGCTCCAGGCCACCGGAGGCGGCCGGTTGACCCACTTCGTGTGCGTCGACGGCCGCGGCGAGCCGCTGGTGCCCTGCGGCCGGTGCCGCCAGCTGCTGTACGAGTTCGGCGGCGCCGAACTCGTCCTGGAGACCCCGGCCGGGCGCGTGACGCTCGCGGAGATGCTTCCGCAGGCCTTCGGCCCGGACCACCTCGCCCCGTAACACCTCGGAGCGGCCCTTCCGGCACGATGGGAAGGGCCGCTCTCCCTTTTCCCCTCTATGCGCGTAGAAAGAGGCACCACATGGACGTCATCTCCGTCATCCGGACCAAGCGGGACAAGGGCGAGCTGAGCCCCGAGCAGATCGACTGGGTCATCGACGCCTACACCCGCGGCGAGGTCGCCGACGAGCAGATGTCCGCCCTCGCCATGGCCATCCTGCTCAACGGCATGAACCGCGGCGAGATCGCCCGCTGGACGGCCGCGATGATCGCCAGCGGCGAGCGCATGGACTTCTCGTCCCTCTCGCGCCCCACGGCCGACAAGCACTCGACCGGCGGCGTCGGCGACAAGATCACCCTCCCGCTGGCGCCGCTCGTGGCCGCCTGCGGCGCGGCCGTGCCGCAGCTGTCGGGCCGGGGCCTCGGCCACACCGGCGGCACGCTGGACAAGCTGGAGTCGATCCCGGGCTGGCGCGCCCTGCTCTCCAACGAGGAGATGCTGCGCGTCCTCGACACGACCGGCGCGGTGATCTGCGCGGCCGGCGACGGACTGGCTCCCGCCGACAAGAAGCTGTACGCCCTCCGGGACGTCACGGGCACGGTCGAGGCCATTCCGCTGATCGCCAGCTCCATCATGTCGAAGAAGATCGCCGAGGGCACGGGCTCGCTGGTCCTGGACGTGAAGGTCGGCACCGGCGCGTTCATGAAGAACATCGAGGACGCGCGCGAACTCGCCTCCACCATGGTCGGCCTGGGCACCGACAGCGGCGTGAAGACCGTCGCCCTGCTCACCGACATGTCGACCCCGCTCGGCCTGACCGCGGGCAACGCCCTCGAAGTCCGCGAGTCGGTCGAGGTCCTCGCGGGTGGCGGCCCGGCGGACGTCGTCGAGCTGACGCTCGCCCTCGCCCGGGAGATGCTCGACGCGGCCGGCATCAAGGACGCGGACCCGGCGAAGGCGCTCGCGGACGGCTCGGCGATGGACGTCTGGCGCCGCATGATCGCCGCCCAGGGCGGCGACCCGGACGCCACCCTCCCGGTCGCCCGCGAGCAGCACGTCGTCACGGCCCCGTCCTCGGGCGTCCTCACCCGCCTCGACGCCTACGACATCGGCATCGCCGCCTGGCGCCTCGGCGCCGGCCGTGCCCGCAAGGAGGACCCGGTCCAGGCCGGCGCCGGTGTCGAACTCCACGCGAAGCCCGGTGACACGGTGACGGCGGGTCAGCCGCTGCTGACCCTGCACACGGACACCCCGGCGAAGTTCGAGTACGCGCTGAATTCCCTGGACACCGCCTGGGACATCGCGCCCCAGGGCACGGACTTCACCCCGAACCCGATCGTGCTCGACCGCATCGCCTGACCCCGTACGACCCCGGGGCCTGGCCTGGGCCCCGGGGTCACACCAGGGGCTGCCCGAGCAGCCTCGGAAGCTCCCGCATGTCGTCGAAGACCAGCGTCCGCGGCCCGATCAGCCGGTCCGCCCGCGTCAGCCCGCCGCAGTAGCCGAACGCCCGCATGCCCGCAGCGCGCGCCGCCGCGACACCGTACGGGCTGTCCTCCACCACCGCGCAGCGCTCCGGCGGCACCCCCATCGCCGCCGCCGCGTGGAGGAACAGGTCCGGGGCCGGCTTGCCCCGCGCGACATCGCGGGCGCTGAACATCCGGCCCTCGAAACGGTCGAGGAGACCCGTGCGCGTCAGGTTCCGCCGGATCGTGGCGTGGCTGCCGTTGGACGCGAGACAGAAGGGCACGTGCAGCGCGTCGAGCGCGTCCGTGACGCCCTCGACCACCGTCAGCTCCGCGTCCAGCGCCCGGTCGTAGAGCGGCCTGTACGCGTGGTGCCAGTCCGGCTCCAGGGACCGGCCGAGCCGCTCCTCCAGGATCGCCGTGAGCACCTCGTGCGACGAGCCCACGAAATGGTCGACGATCTCCGCCTCGGTGAACTCCGCACCGAGCGAGGCGAAGACCTCGCGGTCGACACGGCAGTAGATCCGCTCGCTGTCCACCAGAACGCCGTCACAGTCGAAGATCACCAGTTCGACAGGATCTTGATTCATGGCCGCAGCCTAGGGGGGCGATGAGTTCCGGCCGTGACGGGGGTCTCCTTGGTGTGGACACCAGTCAACCGATCGTTCTCACCCTCGTCGGCCGGGTGACCCCGGCCGACGTGCCGCGTCTGTGCGCCGAGCTCGCCGGCGCCCGGCCCGGCGATGTGATCTGTGAGATCAGCGCGCTCACGCACGCCGATCTGACCACCGTCGACACCCTCGCCCGGCTGAGGCTGGCCGCCGGGCGCCTCGGGCACCGGGTCAGCTTCCGGGGCGCCGGGGCCGAGCTGCGGCGCCTGCTCGACCTCGTCGGCCTCGCCGACCTCGTATGACTACGCCTCCAGCCGCTCCGGCATGTCGAACAGCGGGAACCACCGCTTCGTGTCCAGGAAGAAGTCCATCCCGGCGACCTTGCCCTCGCGGATGTCGAGGACGATCAGTGCCCACGGGCTGTATCCGCCCTCCGGGTCCGGGTGGTACTGCGCGAACGCCGGGGCGCCGTTGGCCACCGTCGGCACCAGCTTCGAGCCCGCGCAGACCTCGCCGACGCCCAGCATCCAGCCCACGATGTCGTCGTGACCGCGCAGCCACAGGTCGTACGGCGGCATGGACATCGTCGCGTCCTCGTGGAGGAGCGCGGTCAGCGCCTTCATGTCGTACCCCTCGAAGGCGGCGACATAGCGCTCGAGCAGCTCCTTCTGCTCCTCGTCCAGCGGGTTCGCCGGGGCCGAGGCGGCCGGTTCCTGCTCGGCGAGCGTGGCACGCGCCCGCTGGAGCGCGCTGTTGACCGACGCGACCGTGGTCGACAGCAGTTCGGCCACCTCGCTCGCCTTCCAGGCCAGCACCTCGCGCAGGATCAGCACCGCCCGCTGTTTGGGAGGCAGGTGCTGCAGCGCGGCCACGAACGCCAGCCGCACGGTCTCGCGGGACACCGCCGTCTCCGCCGGGTCGGCGACCGACGGCAGCACCCGCCCGTCGGGCACCGGCTCCAGCCAGGTGATCTCCGGCCGGGCGTTCAACTGCGCCTGGGCGACGGGGGTGGCGGCCGTCAGATCCATCGGTCTGGCCCGCCTGTTGCTCGCGTTGAGCGAGTCCAGGCAGACGTTGGTCGCGATGCGGTAGAGCCAGGAGCGCAGCGACGAGCGCCCCTCGAAGGAGTCGATGGACCGCCAGGCGCGGACCATCGTGTCCTGGACGGCGTCCTCGGCCTCGAACGCCGAGCCGAGCATCCGGTAGCAGTAGCCGGTCAGCTCGGTGCGGTACTTCTCCAGCTGCGAATCCAGATCGCCGGTCGTCGCCAGATCGCTCATCGGGTCCACCCCACTCGCCCCTCATCGGCACCGACGCGGTGCCGATGAGGGGAAGTTACCGCAGCCCACCGACAGCGGGGGTCAGGTTCCCGGCTTGCGCCCGTAGACGTACACGTCGTCGCCGTTCCTGAGCAGATTCCAGTACGCCTTCGCGTCGGCCGGGCGCATGTTGACGCACCCGCCCGACCCGGGCGGGTTCCACATCGACTTGGTCGTGGAGTGGAAGGCCTGGCCGCCGTCGAAGAACTGCGCGTACGGCATGGAGACGTGGTAGAGCGTCGACCAGTGGTTGATGTTTCGCCAGTAGATCTTCTTGGAGCCGGTGCGGGTCTCGGTGCCGTTCTTGCCCGTACGCACCGGAACCGGGCCGTACTTCAGCCGTGCGCCGTCCTGGATCCAGCTCAGCTGGCGGGTCAGGTCCACGCACGCGATCCGGCCCCGATCGGTCGGGCACGACCCGGCCTTGTTCGGGTTGGTGCCGGCCGCCTTCTGCGCCAGCATCGTGTTCATCGTCCGCCAGGTCAGCGGCCCGGCGTACCCCTGTGCCGGGGTGATGCCGTGCTTGCGCTGGAACGTCTGGACCGCCAGGCAGTCCGCCCGCGACTGCCGGCCGTCCACCGGTCGGCCGAGGAACTTCTCCACCTGCTTCTGGTACGGCCCCGTCGTCACGTTGCACGACGAGGCCGCCTGGGCCGGTGCGGCGCCGAGGGCGACCGTCAGCGGCACCACCATCGAGGTGATGCCGAGGACGATCCCGGTCCGCTTGCGTATGGCTCCCATGATCACCAACTCCCCCTAGGGTCCTACGACGTAGGACGAACGAAGAGCCGGTGCGGTTGTACGTTCTCCGTACGGATTCAGGCCGCCGTACGGACCTGGAAGCGGCGGGCCTCGGCCCGCGCCGCCACGCGCGCGCTGTGGCTGCCGTACAGGGTGATCGACACGACGCCGAGGACCGCGACCAGTCCGAGCAGGACCGTGCCGGCCCAGCCGCCGGCGTGGAAGGCGATCGCGCCGAGCGTGCCGCCCACGCTGCTGCCGACGTAGTACGCCGACTGGTAGAGCGCCGACGCCTGGGCGCGGCCGGTCTTCGCCGTACGGCTCACCGAGGAGGAGGCGACCGCGTGCCCGGCGAAGAACCCGGCGGTGATCAGGACCAGGCCGAGCAGGACGGCGGTCAGGGTGTCGGCGAGCGACAGCAGCAGTCCGGCCGCGGTCGTGCCGACGGCCAGGTAGAGCGCGCCGCGCCGGCCCAGGCGGGCCACCAGCTTCCCGGCCGCGGCCGAGGAGACCGTACCGACGAGGTAGACGAGGAAGATCGAGCCGACCACGCCCTGCGGGAGCGAGAACGGGGCTTCGACCAGGCGGTAGCCGATCACGGTGTAGACCGCGCCGAACACCGTCATGAACAGGGCGCCGATGGCGTACAGACGCATCAGCAGCGGGTCGGACAGGTGGGTGCGCACGGTCTGGGCCAGTGCGCGGGGGTTCAGTGAACCGGGCGTGAAGTGGCGGGCCTTGGGGATCAGCAGCCGGAAGACGACCGCGCAGGCCACGGCCATCAGACCGACCGCGAGGAGTCCGGCGCGCCAGCCCCACAGCTGGGCCGCCCAGCCGGTGACGATCCGGCCGCTCATGCCGCCGATGGAGTTGCCCGCGACGAACAGGCCGATCGCGGCGATCAGTGCCTTCGGCCGCACCTCCTCGGCCAGGAACGCCATCGCGGAGGCCGGCAGACCGGCGAGCGCCGCGCCCTGGACCGCGCGCAGGGCGACCAGCCACTCCAGGCTCGGAGCGAACGGCACGAGCAGTCCGACGACGACCGCGACGGCGAGGGAGGCGGTCATCAGCGCGCGCCGCCCGAAGCGCTCGGACAGGGCGCTCATCGGAAGGACGAGGAGGGCGAGGGCGCCGGTCGCGGCGGAGACCGTCCAGGAGGCGGCGGAGGCGGTGGCGCCGAACTCCGCCGAGATCGCGGGCAGGAGGGCCTGGGTGGAGTAGAGAAGAGCGAAGGTGGCGAGTCCGGCGGCGAAGAGAGCGAAGCTCATACGGCGGTAGCCGGGGGCACCGGGGGAGAGGCGGGTGTCGGCGACCGTGCTGGTGGCGGCCGCCTTGGTACTGGCGGGAGGCATGAATCGAACGTAGGCCGGATCATTTCATGCGTCCAATGCATGGAACTGCTGTAATCGTTCCCATGGTGCATGAGTACAGGTCACAGGGTCGGCTGTCACCGGGTAGTTACGAAGAAGACATGGGACTGCTGCTCGCGCCCCGGCTGGCGTACTTCGCGGCGGTGGCCCGGCACGAGCATGTGACCCGGGCGGCGGCCGAGATGGGCGTCCCGCAGTCGACGCTCTCACGGGCGATGGTCAGGCTCGAACAGGACCTGGGAGTCGCCCTCTTCGCCCGCAAGGGACGCACGGTCTCCCTGACCCCGGCCGGCCGGACGTTCCTCGCCTCGGCCGAGCGGGCGCTCGCGGAGGTGGAGCGGGCGGCGGACTCCGTACGGGCGGACGCGGACCCCACGGCGGGGCGGGTCGCCTTCGGGTTCCTGCACACGATGGGCTCGGAGACCGTGCCGGGGCTGATCCGGGCCTTCCGGGTCGACCACCCCCGGGTCCGCTTCACCCTCGTCCAGAACTACGGCGAGGCGATGATCGAACGCCTCCGGGCCGGGGACCTGGACCTGTGCCTGACCTCCCCGGTCCCGGACGCGCCCGACCTGGTCGCCCGGCGCATCGACGAACAGCGCCTGCGCCTGGTGGTGCCCGACGACCACCGCCTCGCGACCCGCAGGCGCGTCCGCCTCGCGGAGGCCGCCGACGAGACGTTCGTGACGCTGGAGCCCGGCTACGGGCTGCGCCGCATCACCGACGACCTGTGCGCGGAGGCCGGGTTCAGGCCCCGCGTCGCCTTCGAGGGCGAGGAGGCCGAGACCCTGCGCGGCCTGGTCGCGGCGGGCCTCGGCGTGGCGCTGCTGCCGCCCCCGGCCGTCCCGCGCCCCGGCGTCGTCGAACTCAACGTCACGGCCCCCCGCGCCGTCCGCGAGATCGGCGTCGCCTGGCTCGACGGCCACCCGGACACCGCCCCGGTGGCCGCCTTCAAGAAGTTCCTCCTGAGCAAGCGGGGCCATCTCCTGCCGGAGTGACGGCTCACCGCCGCGGCGAGCGGCCGAACCCCGCCGCCAGGGGCATCCGCAGACCCAGCGGCGGCGGGGCCGCCAGCGCGTCGGCGAGCGGGCGGGCGTACGGGCGGGAAAAGAGTGAACCGAGCACGAAGTCGCAGGCCAGGGCCCGCACTTCGGCGTGGTACTGGCGCAGCGCGTGGCCGTCCGAGTGGACCTCGAAGCGGCAGGTGTCGCGATTCGACTTCTTCGCCCGCTCCGCGAGCCGGTACGACAGCTCCGGGTCCGTCCGCGCGTCGTTCGTGCCGTGCACGATCAGCACCCGGCGCCCCACCAGCTGCCGTACCGGCTCCGGCTCCGCCGCCACGTCGTCCTCCGGCAGCCAGGGTGCCAGCGCGAGCACCGCGCCGACCGCCTCGTGCCCGCCGGCCCGCAGCGCCGCCCTCGCGCCCATCCCATGGCCGGCCAGACAGACCGGCACGTCGCCGTAGCGCCGTACCACCTCCGCCACCGCCCAGCTCGCGTCCGAGGCGAGCCGCGCGTCCGCGCCGTTCCAGCCCCGGCCCCGGTAACGCACCACGTGCGCCACGAGACCGTCCGCCCGCCCGGCTCCCACCAGCCGCCGGGCCAGCGGCAGCAGGGCCAGGTGGGCACGGCCGGAGGCGCGCCGCCCGGACGCCACCTCGCCGTCGGGAAGGAGCAGGACCACGCCGCCCACCGAGGTGACCGGGTGCGATGCGCCGACGGGCCGTCCGAGCCGGGGTGTCCGGCTGTCGGCAGTCCCTACGAGTGCGGAGTGCGCCATGGCAGAACAGTCTCAGAAGCCGAGGTGTACGCCATCCGTACGCGCGGTCACTGTTACGTATCGACAGGGGAGTGGAGAGGGGGCGCTCTACGCGCGTAGGGGCTAGAGTGCCGCAATGACGAGCCAGATCCCGAACGTCCCCACCACGGACCAGATCCGCCGCGCCCCGAAGGTGCTCCTCCACGACCACCTCGACGGCGGTCTGCGCCCCGCGACGATCCTCGACCTCGCCGCCGCCCAGGGCTACGGCAACCTCCCCGAGACCGAGCCCGACAAGCTCGGCAGCTGGTTCCGCGAAGCCGCCGACTCGGGTTCGCTGGAGCGCTATCTGGAGACCTTCGCGCACACCTGCGCCGTCATGCAGACCCGTGAGGCGCTCGTGCGCGTCGCCGCCGAGTGCGCGGTGGATCTCGCGGAGGACGGTGTCGTCTACGCCGAGGTGCGGTACGCCCCCGAGCAGCACCTGGAGGCCGGACTCACCCTCGAAGAGGTCGTCGAGGCCGTCAACGAGGGCTTCCGGCAGGGCGAGCGCCAGGCCAGGGCGAACGGCCACCGCATCCGGGTCGGCGCCCTGCTGACCGCCATGCGGCACGCGGCCCGTGCCCTGGAGATCGCCGAACTGGCCAACCAGTACCGCGACTCCGGCGTCGTCGGCTTCGACATCGCCGGCGCCGAGGCCGGCTTCCCGCCCACCCGCCACCTCGACGCCTTCGAGTACCTCAAGCGGGAGAACAACCACTTCACCATCCACGCCGGTGAGGCCTTCGGGCTGCCGTCCATCTGGCAGGCCCTGCAGTGGTGCGGCGCCGACCGGCTCGGCCACGGCGTCCGCATCATCGACGACATCGAGGTGTCCGACGACGGTTCGGTGAAGCTCGGCAGGCTCGCCGCGTACGTACGGGACAAGCGCATCCCGCTGGAGATGTGCCCGACCTCCAACCTCCAGACCGGCGCCGCCGCCTCCATCGCCGAGCACCCCATCGGACTGCTCCGCAGGCTGCACTTCCGCGCCACCGTCAACACCGACAATCGGCTGATGAGCGGGACGAGCATGAGCCGGGAATTCGAGCTGCTGACCGAGGCGTTCGATTACACGCTCGATGACATGGCGTGGTTCACGGTCAATGCGATGAAATCAGCTTTCATTCCTTTCGACGAACGCCTCGCCATGATCAATGACGTGATCAAGCCAGGATATGCCGAGCTGAAGTCCGAATGGCTGTTCCAGCAGACCGCCACGACCAGCGAGTCTCCCCGCCGGGACGGCTGATACAGCATCCGGGAAAAAGGCCGAAGCGGCCGGGTGACACGATCCCGGCCGCTTTTCGGTGTTTGCGGGAGCTTCTTTTGCTGGCTAGGTTTCGAAGCCGCTCCGCATTCTCCGAATTCCGCTTTCCCGGAAGCTCCAAGATCCCCAAGGATGATTTTCTGATGAAGCAGTCTGCCGCCAAGACGCTCGGTGTCGCCGCTCTCGGCGCCGCTTTCGCCGCTGCCGCCGCCGGCACGGCCGCCGCCGCGGCCGCGCCCGCCGAACCCGCCGCCCTGGGTCTGGTGACCCAGACGGTGCCGCTGGGCGACGGCCTGACCGAGCTCCCCGTCGGCGTCTCGGAGACCCTCGTCGCCGGGGAGGGCGCGCTGGGCAACGGTCTCGACCAGGGCCTCAAGGCGGTCCCCGGCGCGCTGGCCCACCCCATGGAGAGCGTCCGCGTCGACGGCGCGACCGACCTGCTCGACGGCGCCCCGGTCGGCCAGGTCACCAACCTCCTCGGCGGCCTGCCGCTGGGCCTCGGCCTCTGAGCCTCCCGTACGGACCCGTACGGCACGAGGGCGCCCACCCCGGGCAGGGGTGGGCGCCCTCGTGCGTGTCCCCGCGGCGGACTACCAGGCCGTGCTCGCCGGCTTCTCCGCCGGCAGCAGTATCCACAGCGCCAGGTAGAGCAGGAACTGCGGACCGGGCAGCAGGCACGAGACGAGGAAGATGACGCGCATGGTGGTGGCCGACATGCCGAAGCGCCGTGCCAGCGCTGCGCACACTCCGCCGATCATGCGGCCGTCACGGGGGCGGACAAGTGCGGCCATGGTGGGCTCCTTCGAGAGGCGTGTACCGGGAGCCGCTCCGTCGGGCTCCCGATGCATCCATCATCGCCCCGAACCGGGGGACAAAACGTCGGTCCACGGGGCGACTCCGACCCTGGTAATCGTCGGGGTACGCCCCTGAGGGCTCTCCTCCCGCAGCAGGGCCGCGCCCGGACCGCGACGTGCCCCCGAGGAGGACCGGCCCCCTCCGGCGTCCTCCCGGCGGCGCAGGCGCGCCCGCCCCGCGGGCACCACCAGCAGATGGGCCAGCGCCACCCCGGCGCTGTTCAGCAGCAGCGAGTCCACGTCCACGACCTGCCCGGGCACGGCGGTCTGGAGCAGCTCCACGGCGAGGGACACCAGCACCCCGGCCGCGACGGTCCGGGCCAGGGACGCCCACGGCGACACGTACAGCCGCCCCTCCGCCATCGGCAGCAGGACACCGAGCGGGGCGAGCAGCAGCAGGCCCTCGCCGAAGCGGCGGGCCGCCTCGGCCGGACCGAGCGCCAGATCGGCCTTGATCCCGGCGAGGGGGGTCAGGTTCGGCGCCGCCACCCAGGCCACGTCGAGTGGGCGGAGCGTCACCCAGGCGACGAGCATCAGATGTGCGAGGAGAAGGGCGAACCCCGCCACGCGTACGACCACGGCGGCACTGCCGCTCGAACCTTGACGCTGCACGCACCCCTAGACGCGCACCGGCCCGGAATCGGTTCCGCCGCCGCGCGGAGCACCTCGTTCGGAGGAACGTTCCGCCGAGTCGGCCCCCAGCGGGCGCCCGGGCCCCGGGTCAGGAGGCCGACGGCGACGCCACGGGCACCGTCGGGGCCACCGACTCCGGTCGCTCCCGCAGCTCGGTCGTGCACTGGTAGCGGCGCGGCGCGTAGCCGCCGGGACCGCCGAGCACGACGGTGTCCGCGCCCGCGCCCGCGGAACTGCGCGCGAAGGTGCAGACGATCTGCGACAGCGCGGTCGCCGTCAGATCCTCCGGCTGCCGGCTCAGCCGCAGCGTGCCCGCCGGATCGCCCCCGCGCCCGCCGGTGACGGACAGCGGCCCCTTCACGGCCGTGGAGAACCCGGCCTCGCGCTCGCTCTCCGACGGCTCGGCCCGCAACTGGTCCAGCAGCGCCGACGCGGTCGGCACCGGATCCCCGCTCGCCTTCTCCTGCGGCAGCGGCGCCCGGCGGTCCACCGCCGTCAACTGCGAACCGCACACCAGGAAGACCCGGACCGGAATCCCCGCCGACTGCGTGGTGACGTCCTCCCCGGAGACGCTGCACGGCACCCGCGACGGGGCCGGACCCGCGTCCACGGGCACGGACGTGGTCCTGATCCCGCAGCCCTGGAGCAGCACCGACAGCACGGCCACGGCCGTCGCCGCGGCGCCCGCCCCGGTACGGCGCCCCACTCCCGTACGGCGACGTCGTATCAACGCTCCCCACCCTCTCCCGGCTCCCCCTGGCTCGGCAGCCGCAGCACGAAGACCGCGCCGTCGCCGTCCGGTGAGTTCGCCGCCGTGATCGAACCGCCGTGGATCAACGCGTTCTCCATGGCGATCGACAGACCCAGACCGCTGCCCTCCGAACGCGGCCGTGACGCGCTCGCCTTGTAGAACCGGTCGAAGACATGCGGCAGGACCTCCTCCGGGATGCCCGGACCGTGGTCCCGTACCTCGATGACCAGCTCCCCGTCCTCCGTACGGATCGCCACCCGCACCGGCGATCCGCCGTGCTTGAGCGCGTTGCCGATCAGATTCGCCAGGATCACGTCGAGGCGGCGCGGATCGAGCCGCGCCACGATGCCGCGCTCGGCGTCCAGCTCCACCGCGTCCAGCCACGCCCGCGCGTCGATGCAGGCGGTGACCTGATCGGCGACGTCCACGTCGTCCAGGACGAGCCGGGCGGTGCCCGCGTCGAAGCGGGTCACCTCCATCAGGTTCTCCACCAGGTCGTTGAGGCGGCGCGTCTCGCTCACCACCAGCGCCACCGCCGGCGCGATCATCGGGTCCAGGGAGTCCTGCTCGTCCTCCAGGACCTCGGTCACCGCGGTCAGCGCCGTCAGCGGGGTGCGCAGCTCGTGCGACATGTCGGCGACGAAGCGCCGGCTGGACTCCTCCCGCGCGCTCATCTCCGCGACCCGCTTCTGCAGCGACTCGGCCGCGCTGTTGAACGTCCGGGACAGCTCGGCCAGTTCGTCCGTACCCGACACCCGCAGCCGGGTGTCGAGCTTCCCCTCGCCCAGCCGCCGGGCCGCCTCCCCGAGCCGGTGCACCGGCCGCAGCACGGTCGTGGCGGCGGCCTGCGCGAGCAGCGCGGAGCCGATCAGGGCGAGCGTGGTCGCGATCCCCAGCGACCAGGCCAGCGAGTTCAGATCCGCCCGCTCGGCCTCCAGCGACTTGGACATGTACCCCGTCGGGCCACCGCCCTCGACCTTCGCCCCGCCCACCAGGTACGGCGTCCCGCCGCGCTGGGTGCGCTGCCAGAACAGGTGGTACGGGTAGGCGTTGGCGTCCGTCACGGGCCGCGCCGTCTCCACCTGCTTGCGCAGCTCGGGCGGGACGTCCTTCAGCGTGAACGTGTCCGGGTTCGAGGCGCCGACGATCGGCTTGCCCTCGTCCCGCTCCCCGAGCAGCAGCACGCTGTACCCGGCGCTGCCGCTCGCCATCTGCTCGGCGGCGCGCCCCAGTTCCTCCTCGGTGGGGTGCAGGGGCAGCGTCGCGGCCCGGTTCTGCATCTCCTGCCGGAAGTCGTTCAGCGCCCCGTCCTGGGTACGGGTGAGGACCGCCTCGCGGTTCAGCCAGTAGGCGATGCCGGAGGCGGACGCGGCGGCGGTGAGCGCGACCAGGGCGAAGACGACGACCAGACGCAGTCGCAGGCTGGTCAAGCGCAGCCCGGCGAACATCCCCTTTCTCACGCAGGGACGTCCAGTCGGTACCCGACGCCCCGTACGGTACGGATCAGGGTCGGGGAGGACGGCACGTCCTCCACCTTGGCGCGCAGGCGCTGGACACAGGCGTCGACCAGACGCGAGTCGCCCAGGTAGTCGTGCTCCCACACGAGGCGCAGCAGCTGCTGGCGCGACAGCGCCTGCCCGGGCCGCCGGCTCAGCTCCAGGAGCAGCCGCAGTTCGGTCGGCGTGAGCTGGAGATCCTCCCCGTTCTTCGTCACCGTCATCGCCGAACGGTCGATGACGAGTGAACCGAACGTCGCCGAGTCGGTGGACTCCCGCTCGCCGCGCCGCAGCACCGCACGGATCCGGGCGTCGAGGACCCGCCCCTGGACCGGCTTGACGACGTAGTCGTCGGCCCCGGACTCCAGGCCGACGACCACGTCGATGTCGTCGCTGCGCGCGGTCAGCAGAATGATCGGCAGCTGGTCGGTGCGCCGGATGCGCCGGCACACCTCGAAACCGTCGATCCCGGGCAGCATGACGTCCAGCACGACCAGGTCCGGCCGCTGCTCGCGCAGCAGCTTCAGGCCGTCCTCGCCCGTCGCCGCGGTGGCCACTCGGTGGCCCTGGCGTGACAGGGAGAGTTCGAGGGCCGTGCGGATGGCGTCGTCGTCCTCGATGAGCAACAGGAAAGGCACGGCGCCATTCTGTCCCATGCGGCCGCCCGAGTTCGACTGTGCGGCACCACCTCGGCCTGTGACACGGCTGTGACAGTCGGCGGACAGCGCGATGAAGTCGGCCGGGCAGGCTTCTTGGCACACGGACCGAAGCAGACTCCAACCGACGGGGGGCGCGAGATGAACGCACTGCACAGCACCACCTCAAGCGCAGTTGTCACGCGTCTCCACGATGTCGTCGTGCGGGGCGGTACGGAGAAGTCCGGCGTCGTGAACGGACGGGGGTGTGTTCGCAGCGCCGGGCGTCAGCACAAGGCGTCCTACATGGTCGCCGTGGCTGACGGGGGAGCGGCGTACGGGGAGGTCACGGGGGAGCGGCAGACGGCGTCCGAGGCGGAGTTCACCGCCTACGTCGCCGAGCGCCGCGCCTCCCTGTACGCCACCGCCTACCACCTGACCGGTGACCGCTTCGAGGCCGAGGACCTGCTCCAGAGCGCGCTGTTCTCGACGTACCGGGCCTGGGACCGGATCAGCGACAAGGCGGCCGTGGGCGGCTATCTGCGCCGCACCATGACGAATCTGCACATCAGCGCGTGGCGCCGGCGCAAGCTGAACGAGTACCCGACGGAGGAGCTGCCGGAGACGGCGGGCGACACGGACGCGATGCGCGGGACGGAGCTGCGGGCCGTGCTGTGGCAGGCGCTGGCCCGACTGCCCGAGATCCAGCGCACGATGCTGGTGCTGCGCTACTACGAGGGCCGTACGGATCCAGAGATCGCGGAGATCCTGGACATCAGTGTCGGCACGGTGAAGTCGAGCATCTGGCGCTCCCTGCGCCGGCTGCGCGAGGACGAGGTCCTCAGCTTCGGCCGTGACGAGGAGGAGTCCTTCGGCGAGCTGGTGGCCTGAGGGCGCACGGGGGACAACGGGGGGCGTACGGGGGTACGGGGGAAAGACGCGGGTCGGACGAGCCGGGGGGGCTCGTACGGCCCGCGTCGTGCGTGACGGGTGTGCTTCAGCGGGCGGCCGGCGTGCGGTGGCGGCCGGCGGCGGCCGCGGTGAGGCGGCCCAAAGCCTCCGGCTTCGCGCAGGGATGGGCACCCAGGGCCGCCTGGCGGGCGACGATGGCGCGTTCGGCGCGCATCAGGCGCCAGCCGCGGCGCAGCAGGAAGGGGACCGACTTGCGGCCCTCCCTCAGATCCCGCAGCAGCCGGCGGCGGAACGTCGTCGACGGGCGGCCCCGCAGGCACAGCGCGTCGGCCAGGACGCCCAGTTCCCGGCAGCGGGCCACGATCTCCGCCGCGAAGATGCCCTCCGCGACGAACAGCGGCGTCCGCCCGATGTCCAGCCGCTCGCGGTCCACGCGCGCGCTGGCGGCGATGTCGTACACGGGGACGTCCGTCCGGCCGGTGCCGCACAGCTCCACGATCGCCGCGACGGCGGCGTCCGCGTCCCAGGAGAGCGGGGAGTCCCAGTCGATGTCGGCGCTGCCGGCCACCAGCGGGAGCGTCGGGTCGTCGGCCTCCTTGTAGAAGTCGTCGAGACGCAGGACCGGAAGGCCGGTGACGGCGGCGAGGGACGACTTGCCGGAGCCGGAGGGGCCCGCGAGCAGGACGACACGGGTCGGGATCGGTTGGGAACTCACGGGACACCAGTGTGAGGCATTCCCCCGGGCCGGGGACCCCCCAGGGAGGCGGTGGTATCGAGCGTCACATCTCAACTACGCTCTGTCGCCTCGCGATCACTCCACGTCTAAGGACTCTCATGGCGCGTCACGCACACCCCAGGACCCTTCGCCGCGGCGCCCTGCTGAAGGCCGGGCTGACCGCGACGGCCGCGGGAGCGGCGGTCCTCGCGCTGGCCGCCACCGCCCAGGCGGCCCCGGTCACCCCCGCGCCGACGCCCGTGAGCACGCTCCTCGGCAGCGACGCGACCGAACTCGGCCAGGAGCTGGCCGGCGACGTCGGCCGCCACATGGGCCCGTTGTCACGGTTCCGGCTGGACCCGGAGGCCGACACCGAGGCCGCCGACGCCGAGCCGGCGGCCCCGACGGTCGAGCGGGGATGAGCACCGCTCGCCGTGTCCCGAGCGGGCCCGGAGGCGTCCCAGGGACCCCGAGACCGAAACGGTCAGGGGGCGCGGACAGGTGTGGGCCTTCGCTCCGACTCGGCGGAACGAAGGCCCACAGCCCCATCACAGCTAGTAAGCGGAGCCGGAGGCTCCCAGGCTGCCCGTCGGGTGCCAGACCGTCTTCGTCTCCAGGAAGGCCGTCAGGCGGTCCGTGCCCGGGTCCGTCGTGAACTCCGTCGCACGCGGGCGCAGGACGCGCTTGAGGTTGTCCGCCGCCGCGATCTCCAGGTCGCGCGCGAGCTCCGCGTCCGCGCCCGTCAGGTCGATCGCGTTGACGTCCTGGTGGGCCGCCAGGTGCGGGCCCATCTCCGCGGCCTTGCCGGAGAGGATGTTCACCACACCGCCCGGCAGGTCGGAGGTGGCCAGCACCTCGCCCAGGGACAGCGCCGGCAGCGGGGACTTCTCCGAAGCGATCACCACGGCCGTGTTGCCCGTCGCGATCACCGGCGCGATCACCGACACCAGGCCGAGGAAGGAGGACTCCTGCGGGGCGACGACCGCCACCACGCCCGTCGGCTCGGGCGTCGACAGGTTGAAGAACGGGCCCGCGACCGGGTTCGCCCCGCCCGCGATCTGGCCGATCTTGTCCGTCCAGCCCGCGTACCAGACCCAGCGGTCGATCGCGGCCTCGACGACCTCCGCCGCCTTGGACTTGGACAGGCCCTCCGCGTGCGCCACCTCGTGCACGAACTGGCTCTTGCGGCCCTCCAGCATCTCGGCGACGCGGTAGAGGATCTGGCCCCGGTTGTACGCCGTCGCCCCCGACCAGCCGCCGAACGCCTTGCGCGCCGCGACGACCGCGTCACGGGCGTCCTTGCGCGAGGAGAGCGGCGCGTTGGCCAGCCACTTGCCCTTGGAGTCGGTCACTTCGTACACCCGGCCGCTTTCGGAGCGGGGGAACTTGCCCCCGACGTACAGCTTGTAGGTCTTGAGGACGCTCAAACGGTCAGACATCGAGGTACGCCTCCAGGCCGTGGCGACCGCCCTCGCGGCCGTAGCCCGACTCCTTGTAGCCGCCGAACGGCGAGGTCGGGTCGAACTTGTTGAACGTGTTGGCCCAGACGACACCGGCCCGGAGCTTGTTGGCCACGGCCAGGATCCGCGAGCCCTTCTCCGTCCAGATGCCGGCCGACAGGCCGTACTGGCTGTTGTTCGCCTTGGCGACCGCCTCGTCCGGCGTACGGAACGTCAGCACGGAGAGGACCGGGCCGAAGATCTCGTCGCGGGCGATGGTGTGCGCCTGCGTGACGTTCGTGAAGAGTGTCGGGGCGAACCAGTAACCGGAGCTGGGCAGTTCGCAGGCCGGCGACCAGCGCTCGGCGCCCTCCGCCTCGCCCTTCTCCACCAGCGCGGTGATCCGGGACAGCTGCTCGGCCGAGTTGATGGCGCCGATGTCGGTGTTCTTGTCCAGCGGGTCACCGAGGCGGAGCGTCGAGAGCCGCCGCTTCAGACTGTCCAGCAGCTCGTCCTGGATCGACTCCTGGACCAGCAGGCGCGAGCCCGCGCAGCAGACCTGGCCCTGGTTGAAGAAGATGCCGTTGACGACGCCCTCGACGGCCTGGTCGATCGGCGCGTCGTCGAAGACGATGTTCGCGCCCTTGCCGCCCAGCTCCAGGGTCAGCTTCTTGTGCGTGCCGGCGACCGAGCGCGCGATGGACTTGCCGACGGCGGTGGAGCCGGTGAAGGCCACCTTGTTCACGTCCGGGTGCTCGACCAGCGCGGCGCCGGCGTCCCCGTACCCGGGCAGGATGTTGACGACGCCCTTGGGCAGTCCGGCCTGGCGGCAGATGTCCGCGAAGAAGAGGGCGGACAGCGGGGTGGTCTCGGCGGGCTTCAGGACGACCGTGTTGCCCGTCGCGAGCGCCGGGGCGATCTTCCACGCCAGCATCAGCAGCGGGAAGTTCCACGGGATGACCTGGCCGGCCACGCCGAGCGGGCGCGGGTTCGCGCCGTAGCCGGCGTGGTCGAGCTTGTCGGCCCAGCCGGCGTAGTAGAAGAAGTGCGCGGCGACCAGCGGGAGGTCCGCGTCGCGGGTCTCCTTGATCGGCTTGCCGTTGTCCAGGGTCTCCAGGACGGCCAGCTCACGGCTGCGCTCCTGGATGATCCGGGCGATGCGGAAGAGGTACTTGGCGCGCTCGGAGCCGGGCAGCGCCGACCACTTGGCGAACGCCGCGCGGGCCGCCCTCACCGCGCGGTCGACGTCCTCGGCGCCCGCGCGGGCCACCTCGGAGAGGACCTCCTCGGAGGAGGGCGAGACGGTCTTGAAGACCTTGCCGTCGGCCGCCTCGACGAACTCGCCGTCGATGAACAGGCCGTACGACGGGGCGATGTCCACGACCGAGCGCGACTCGGGCGCCGGTGCGTACTCGAATACAGATGCCATGATCGATCAGTCCACCGTGACGTAGTCGGGGCCGGAGTAGCGGCCGGTCGCCAGCTTCTGACGCTGCATGAGCAGGTCGTTGAGCAGGCTGGAGGCGCCGAAGCGGAACCAGTGGTTGTCCAGCCAGTCCGGCCCCGCGGTCTCGTTGACCAGCACCAGGAACTTGACGGCGTCCTTGGTGTTGCGGATGCCGCCGGCCGGCTTCACGCCGATCTGGACGCCGGTCTGGGCGCGGAAGTCGCGCACGGCTTCCAGCATCAGCAGCGTGTTGGCCGGGGTGGCGTTGACCGCGACCTTGCCCGTCGAGGTCTTGATGAAGTCGGCGCCCGCCATCATCCCGAGCCAGGAGGCGCGGCGGATGTTGTCGTACGTGGACAGCTCGCCGGTCTCGAAGATGACCTTGAGGCGGGCCCTGTCGCCGCACGCGGCCTTGACGGCGGAGATCTGCTCGAAGACCTCCAGATAGCGGCCGGCGAGGAAGGCGCCACGGTCGATGACCATGTCGATCTCGTCGGCGCCGGCGGCGATCGCGTCGGCGGTGTCCGCGAGCTTCACGGGGAGCGCGGCGCGCCCGGCCGGGAAGGCGGTGGCGACGGAGGCGACCTTGACGTCGGAGCCCGCGAGGGCGGCCTTGGCGGTGGCCACCATGTCGGGGTAGACGCAGACGGCGGCGGTCGTCGGGGTCGTACGGTCGGTCGGATCGGGGTTGACGGCCTTGGCGGCGAGCGCCCGGACCTTGCCCGGGGTGTCCGCGCCTTCGAGCGTCGTCAGGTCGATCATCGAGATGGCCAGGTCGATGGCGTACGCCTTGGCCGTGGTCTTGATCGAGCGGGTGCCGAGGGACGCGGCGCGCGCCTCCAGGCCGACGGCGTCGACGCCGGGCAGCCCGTGGAGGAAGCGGCGCAGCGCACTGTCGGACGCGGTCACGTCGGCGGCAATGGGGGCACCTCCCGCGCCGAAGGCCGCGGGGGAGGGTGCTGCGGGTGCAGTGGTGGGCATGGTCACCAGTCGAGCATATCTACGCGCGTAGCGACCTGTACAGGGCCGGGGTCTGTCTCCGGGACGAACACCCTGGTCGAGACGTGTCGCCGTGACGGCTGTCACAGACCGGACCGGGCCCGTCGAGCCGCCCGAACCCGCCGGGGACGCCCTGAGGCAGAATCGGCCCTATGACGAGCCCCCAGCCGCCCGCCGAGCCCGCCTACGCCGACCGAGTCTTCCGCTCGCCCCTCGGGATCGCGGGCGGTGTCCTGATGATCGGGCTCAGCGCCTGGTTCTGCGGCGACGCGATCGTGCGCGGCGAGGGCCGGACGCCGTGGCTGGCGCTGGCCGCGCTGCTCCTGGTGGTGCCGCTCATCGCGGCCTTCACGATCCGGCCCGCCGTGTTCGCCAACGAGGACCGGCTCCGGGTCCGCAACCCGTTCCGCGACATCACCCTGCCGTGGGCGGCCGTCGCCGACGTCCGGGCCGGATACTCCAGCGAGGTCTTCACGCAGGAGGGGGACAAGTACCAGCTCTGGTCCATCCCCGTCTCCCTGCGTCGGCGCAAGAGCGCGGCCCTCCGCCAGGCGCGCGACGCCGCGCAGGGCGCCCCGCAGGGCCGCACGGCCGGCGCGGCCGACGCGGGCCGGCGGGCACCGGCCGACCAGACGATCGCCGACCTCCGCGACCTCGCGGAGCGCTGCGCCGGCCGCCCCGGCGCACAGGGCGAGCCGGAGGTGCGCTGGGCGTACGAGATCATCGCGCCGGCGGTGGCGGGCCTGCTCCTGCTCGTGGTGCTGCTCGCCACCCGCTGAGCGCGCCGCGCCGGACCGGGGGGCTGCTGAGTCCGCCCCGGACGTGGCCCCGCACCGCTCCGGACGGGGGGGCCGTGAAGACGGGGGCCGCACGCACCGGCCGCCCGCCCCCGCCCCCGACGCGGCGGCCTCACGGCGGCCCGTACCAGACCAGGAGCATGTGGCCGCCCAGCCACGCCGAGGACAGGGCCGCGCCGGTCAGCGCCATGGCGGCCACGTGGCGGCGGGCGCGGCTGATCGCGAGGGCCAGGGGGAGCAGCAGGGGGAAGCCCGGGAGCAGGAAGCGGGCGCGCGGGAAGTACACGCCCCCGCTGCCCAGGACCACCAGGAGCAGCACCCCCGCGAAGACCAGCAGCGGCAGTGGCTGACGGTCGGCGAGACAGAGCAGGTACAGGCCCGTGGACACCACCAGGACCACCGACACGACCGCCAGGAAGAACTGCGGGTCCTTGTTGTAGACGAGGTGCGTGCGCAGTGCGAGCCGGGTGACCTCGCCACCGTCCCACTCGTTGCCCCACAGCTTCTGCACCGCGAAGTAGCCGTCCCAGCGGCCGAGGCGCCACCCCACCCATCCGACGTAGCCCAGCCAGCCCAGCGGCGCGACGAGCGCGGCGGCCAGCGCCGGGCGGCTGCCGCGCCGGGCCGCGAGGAGACCGGCGGCGACCACCGCCGCCGCGACCGCGACCCCGGTGGGCCGGGTCAGTCCCGCCGCGACGGAGAGCCCCGCCGCCCACGCCCAGCGGCCGTCGAGCGCCGCGTACAGCCCCCAGGCGGCGAGCGCGGTGAAGAGCGACTCCGTGTACCCCATCCACTGGACGACGGCGACCGGCAGCGAGCCCCACAGCACCGCGAGGACCGTTCCCACCCGGCGGCCGTGGAGCCGGTCGCCGACCGCGAAGATCCCCCAGGCGGCGACCAGGGAGCAGACCACCGCGAGCACCAGGCCGACGGAGGCCCGGGAACCGGGCGTGACGGCCGCGAGAGCCTTCACCAGCGCCGGGTAGAGCGGGAAGAACGCCATGCTCCTCGGGTCGCCGGAAGCGCTGTCCCCGTACCCGTGCTCCGCGATCCCGAGGTACCAGCGGGAGTCCCAGCTCGCTGCCAGCTCCGGCCAGACGCCGTGGCCCTTCAGATGCGTCCAGCGGGCCAGCACGGCCAGTCCCACGAGCCGTACGGCCAGATAGCCCAGAAGCGCCGGGGCCGCGTGCCGCACGGTGCCGCGCACCCGTTCCGGCAGGCCGTCCCGGGGCGGGGACGGGGGTCGCCGGGAGGCGGGAACGGTCGGTCGTACGGTCAGGACCGGGGGCACTGCGGCGGCTCCAGGCGGTGGGTGGCGGGACACCGGGTCACCCTGGCCCGGACCCGCTGTGCGCGGGACGCGCGTTGGGTCCGTTGCCGTACCGGATTCACTCGTACGGGACACCCGCCACGCCGAGGGGCCCCTGCGGACAGGGGCCCCTCGGCCGAAAGCACTTGTGGAGGCGGCGCTCAGAGACCGGCGGCGTCCGCCAGGTCCCGCTTGATCGCCGCGAGGATCTCGGCGCCCTTCGCGCGGGCCGACGACAGCTCGCTCGCACCGCCGACGGGGACCACGACCTCCAGGTAGCACTTGAGCTTCGGCTCGGTGCCGCTCGGGCGGACGATGACCCGGGCCTTGTACGCGCCGTCCAGGTAGTAGCGCAGACCGTCCGTCGGCGGCAGCGTCGCCGTGCCCTTCGTCAGGTCCTCCGCCTCCGTGACGGTCAGCCCGGCCAGCGACACCGGCGGCCGCTCGCGCAGCGCGCTCATCGCGTTCGCGATGACGCTCAGGTCCTCCACCCGCACCGACAGCTGGTCGGTCGCGTGCAGCCCGTGGGCCACCGCCAGGTCGTCGAGGAGGTCCGTCAGCGTACGGTCCTTCTCCTTCAGCTCCGAGGCCAGCTCGGCGACGGCCAGCGCGGCCGTGATGCCGTCCTTGTCGCGGACGCCCTCGGGGTCGACGCAGTAGCCCAGCGCCTCCTCGTAGCCGTACCGCAGGCCCTCGACGCGGGCGATCCACTTGAAGCCGGTCAGGGTCTCCTCGTGGCCGACCCCGGCGGCCTCGGCGATCCGGCCGAGCAGCGAGGACGACACGATCGACTCGGCGAAGACGCCCCGGGCCCCCTTGTGGACCAGGTGCGCCGCGAGCAGCGCGCCCACCTCGTCGCCGCGCAGCATCCGCCAGCCGCCCTCGACGGTGCCGTCCGGCACCGCCACCGCGCAGCGGTCGGCGTCCGGGTCGTTGGCGATGACGATGTCGGGCTCCACGACACGGGCCGCCTCGAAGGCGAGGTCCATCGCCCCCGGCTCCTCCGGGTTCGGGAACGCGACCGTCGGGAACGCCGGGTCCGGCTCGGCCTGCTCGGCGACGAGCGCCGGCGCCGGGAAGCCGGCGCGGGCGAAGGCGGCCGTCAGGACCTCCTTGCCGACGCCGTGCATGGCGGTGTAGACGGTCCGCACGGTCCGGGGCGAGCCCGGGGTCAGAACGGCGTCGGTACGGGCGAGATAGGCGTCCAGGACCTCGTCGCCCAGGGTCTCCCAGCCCTGCGACGGGCGGGGCACGTCGTGCAGCGAGCGCACCGCGTCGATCTCGGCGGCGATCTCCGCGTCGGCCGGCGGCACGATCTGCGAGCCGTCACCGAGGTAGACCTTGTAGCCGTTGTCGCGCGGCGGGTTGTGGCTCGCGGTCACCTCGACGCCCGCGACGGCGCCCAGATGCCTTATGGCGAAGGCGAGGACGGGCGTCGGCAGCGGGCGGGGGAGCAGGGCGGCGCGCAGTCCGGCGCCGGTCATCACCGCGGCGGTGTCCCGGGCGAAGTCGGCCGACTTGTAGCGGGCGTCGTAGCCGATGACGACGAGTCCGCCGGCCTGCCCCTCGGCCTTGAGGTACGCGGCGAGACCGGCGGCGGCCCGGATGACGACGGAACGGTTCATCCGCATGGGCCCGGCGCCCAGCTCGCCGCGCAGCCCGGCCGTACCGAACTGGAGTGTGCCGCTGAACCGGGCGGCGAGCTCCTCGCTCTCACCGGCCTCGATGAGCTGGGCGAGCTCCTCGCGGGTCTCGCTGTCGGGGTCCTCGGCGAGCCACGCCTCGGCCCGGGCGATGAGGTCCTGCGTCACGGTGTGTGCCTCTCTGCTGCTGTCTTACACGTGCGGGGTACGGGTACCCCCGCTCTGCCGAGGGGCCTGAGGGGCGCTCCGACCGGCCGTCGCCGGTCGCGCGCCCCCGCGGCCCGCCTCGCTCCTACCCGTACCCCGGTGGCGCCGGAAGGCGGCCGTCAGATCCGGTCGAGCACCCGGGTGAGCAGCTCGCCCATGCGCGCGGCCGAGTCACGGCCCGCCTGGAGGACCTCCTCGTGGTTCAGCGGCTCGCCCGAGAGGCCCGCCGCCAGGTTGGTCACCAGGGAGATGCCGAGGACCTCGGCGCCGGCCTCGCGGGCCGCGATGGCCTCCAGGACGGTGGACATGCCGACCAGGTCGCCGCCGAGGACGCGGACCATGTTGATCTCGGCCGGGGTCTCGTAGTGCGGCCCGGGGAACTGGACGTAGACGCCCTCTTCGAGGGTCTCGTCGACCTCCTGGCACAGCGCGCGCAGCCGCGGCGAGTACAGGTCGGTGAGGTCCACGAAGTTCGCGCCGACGATCGGGGAGGCGGCCGTCAGGTTGATGTGGTCGCTGATCAGGACCGGCTGGCCGGGGCGCATGCCCTCGCGCAGACCGCCGCAGCCGTTGGTGAGCACGACCGTCTTGCAGCCGGCGGCGACGGCGGTGCGCACACCGTGGGCGACGGAGGCGACGCCCCGGCCCTCGTAGAAGTGCGTGCGGCCCAGGAAGACCAGCACCCGCTTCTCGCCGATCTTGTACGAGCGGACCTTGCCGCCGTGGCCCTCGACGACCGGGGGCGGGAAGCCGGGCAGCTCGGTGACCGGGAACTCGGCCTCCGGCGCTCCGAGCGCGTCGACGGCCGGCGCCCAGCCGGAACCCATCACCAGGGCGACGTCGTGGTTCTCGGTGCCGGTCAGCTCGCGAAGACGCGCGGCAGCGGCCTCGGCGGCCTCGTACGGGGTGGCAGTTGCGTTCACTGACTCTCTCGCCTCGGGGAGGGGGTGTCCGAGGAAGGCCCCGGACGGATTTCATACGCGCAGAAGCGTAGCCCGAGAATCCCTACGCGCGTAGATGACGATGCTGACGGACATGCGATCGTTGTCTTGTCGTTTCCGACGAACGGCCCGGCGGGCCGCGTGCAAGACGTTCCGCCGAGCCGATCCGGCCACTCGGGGCACGTGCCCCGGCGACCCGCGGCGCGCGGGCCTCAGCAGGGGCGCTTGCGCAGCTCCATCACATAGTCGTGCGGCGCGCCCGCCGACTCGGCCGCGTCCGCGATCTCGCCGAGGTAGCGGGCGGACGGCAGACCGCCCTCGTACGCGTTGAGGACGTACAGCCACGCCGGCTCCTCGCCGTCCAGGGTGTGCACCCGCACCCGCATCCGGCGGTAGATGTCGAGGCCGACACCCTCCCAGCGGTCCATGGAGTCCTCGTCCATCGGCGCGATGTCGTACAGCGCCACGAACACCTGGGAACGCGGTGCCTCCACGATCGTGGCCAGCGCGCCCTCCCAGCCCATCTGCTCACCGCCGAAGGTCAGCCGCCAGCCGTTGAGCCAGCCGGTGCCGCGCAGCGGGGAGTGCGGGGCGCGGCGGGTCATGAGCCGCGCGTCGAGGTTGCCGGCGTACGCGGCGTAGAGCGACATGGGATCGAGGGTACGGGAGGGGGAGGGGTGATCGCGGAAGTCCGCGGCGGGGCCGTACGGAGGCCCCGACGAGTGGCCGCCCCGGGCGTACGGGACAATGGGGTACGCACTTGAAGCGTGCGGGACAATGGCGTACGCACTGCAGCCCAGCGGGGGACCCCCCGGCAGAACGAGAGCGCGAGGCGTAGATCCCAGTGACCCGGATCGTGATCATCGGCGGCGGACCCGGCGGATACGAGGCGGCCCTCGTGGGCGCCCAACTCGGCGCGGAGGTGACCGTCGTCGACACCGACGGCCTCGGCGGCGCGTCCGTCCTGACCGACTGCGTCCCCTCGAAGACCCTCATCGCGACGGCCGAGGTGATGACCACCTTCGACTCCTCGTACGAGGAGCTGGGCATCATCGTGGCCGACGACACCCCGCACGTGGAGCAGGCCGCCCGCGTCGTCGGCGTCGACCTCGGCAAGGTGAACCGGCGGGTGAAGCGCCTCGCGCTCGCCCAGTCCCACGACATCACGGCCTCCGTCACCCGGGCGGGCGCCCGCGTGCTGCGAGGCCGGGGCCGGCTGTCGGGCCGGCAGGCCGTGGACGGCTCGCGCCAGGTGATCGTGACCGCCGCCGACGGCTCCGAGGAGTCGCTGACCGCCGACGCCGTGCTGATCGCGACCGGCGGGCACCCGCGCGAGCTCCCCGACGCGCAGCCCGACGGCGAGCGGATCCTGAACTGGACCCAGGTCTACGACCTCAAGGAGCTCCCCGAGGAGCTCATCGTGGTCGGCTCCGGTGTGACGGGTGCCGAGTTCGCCGGCGCCTACCAGGCCCTCGGCTCCCGGGTCACCCTCGTCTCCTCCCGCGACCGCGTGCTGCCCGGCGAGGACCCGGACGCCGCCGCCGTCCTGGAGGACGTCTTCCGCCGTCGCGGCATGAACGTCATGGCCCGCTCGCGCGCCGAGTCCGTCAAGCGCGTGGGCGAGCGCGTCGAGGTCACCCTGGCCGACGGCCGGGTCATCTCCGGCACGCACTGCCTGATGGCGGTCGGCGCGATCCCGAACTCGGCCGGCATGGGTCTGGAGGAGGCCGGGGTCCGGCTGAGGGACTCCGGGCACATCTGGACCGACAAGGTCTCCCGCACCTCCGCCCCGGGCGTCTACGCGGCCGGTGACGTCACCGGTGTCTTCGCGCTGGCCTCGGTGGCGGCGATGCAGGGCCGGATCGCGATGTACCACTTCCTCGGCGACGCGGTGACCCCGCTGAACCTGAAGACGGTCTCCTCGAACGTCTTCACCGACCCGGAGATCGCGACCGTCGGCTACACCCAGGCGGACGTGGACGCGGGCAAGATCGACGCCCGGGTGGTCAAGCTGCCGCTGCTGCGCAACCCCCGCGCGAAGATGCAGGGCATCCGGGACGGCTTCGTCAAGATCTTCTGCCGCCCGGGCACGGGGATCGTGGTCGGCGGCTGTGTCGTCGCCCCGAAGGCGAGCGAGCTGATCCATCCCATCTCGATCGCGGTCGACAACAATCTGACGGTCGAACAGATCGCGAACGCGTTCACCGTGTACCCCTCCCTGTCGGGCTCGATCGCGGAAGTGGCACGGCAGTTGCACACCCGAAAGACCGGCGGCGAGAGCTAGCGCCCGCCCGGGACGCCCTCGCGCCCGGGGAGATCCGGACAACCCCCGGCAAGCAGGGGCATGGAGCAGACAACGACGGGGCCTCCCTTATCACTTGGAGGCCCCGTCTGTGTGCAACTTCTGCAATTCACCGCATAGTGCTGAAAAGTATCTGCCGCTCAGGTTACTGTCAGTTTCGTGTTCGCTGCAGAACGTCGTCAGTTGATCCTCGAAATGGTGCGCGCCAACGGGGCCGTGTCGCTCCGTGAGCTCGCCCGCGTCGTCCAGACCTCAGAAGTGACCGTACGGCGAGACGTGCGGGCGCTGGAGGCAGAAGGACTCCTCGACCGCCGGCACGGCGGTGCGGTACTGCCGGGCGGGTTCACGCGAGAGTCCGGCTTCCCGCAAAAGTCCCATCTCGCGACCGCGGAGAAGACGGCGATCGCCGACGTCGCCGCGAGCCTCGTCGAGGAGGGCGAGGCCATCGTCGTCGGCGCCGGGACGACCACGCAGGAGCTGGCCCGCCGGCTCGCCCGCGTGCCCGGTCTGACCGTGGTCACCAACTCCCTGCTCGTCGCCCAGGCGCTCGCCCACGCCAACCGGGTCGAGGTCGTCATGACCGGCGGCACGCTGCGCGGCTCGAACTACGCGCTGGTGGGCAGCGGGGCCGAGCAGTCCCTCCAGGGGCTTCGGGTCTCCCGCGCCTTCCTGTCCGGCAGCGGACTGACCGCCGAGCGCGGTCTGTCCACGTCCAACATGCTCTCGGCGAGCGTGGACCGGGCGCTGGTGCAGGCGGCGGCGGAGGTCGTGGTCCTCGCCGACCACACCAAGCTGGGCACCGACACGATGTTCCAGACGGTGCCGACGGATGTGATCACCCGGCTCGTCACCGACGAGCCCCCGGCACATGACGACCGGGCCGCGACGGAGCTCCAGGCGCTGGCCGACCAGGGTGTCCAGATCGCCGTGGCCGGTACGGGCGCGGGTGCGGGCACGGGCGGTGACCCGGTCCCCCCGGGCGGCCGCCCGCGCCGTGACGTGCCCCTCCCCGGTCAGCGCGGCGGCAGGCATCCGTCCGGACAGTTCCGCGGCGTCACCGCCGCGATGGCTGCCGAGCCGCTCGCACCGGAACGCACGGCGCGCGTCGCGGACATGCGCCGCCGCTGACCTCCGAGGCCTGAGCGCTGGAGGCCGGCGGGCATGCCGTGCGCTGACTCGCGGGGCCTCAGCGCTTGAGGCCCCGCAAGGTCAGCGTGAGGAGCCGGTCCGCCAAGCCCTCGTCGTCCGGGGACTGTTCGGCCGCGAGGGCGATCGCGTTGGTGAGCTGCATCAGATCCCCGATCGACACGTCGTCGCGGACCGCTCCGGCCTCACGGGCCCGGTCGAGCAGGCGCTCACCGGCGGCGCGCAGCGGGACGCTGCACTGCGAGAGTGCCGAAGTCTCGTCGTACGAAGCCGACATGAGCGCACGCGCGAGGCCCCGGTACTCACCCGCGTGGGTGACCAGGGCGCGCAGCCACTCCACGAGCGCCCGGCACGGCTCCTCGGCCCCGGCGAGCTCGCGGGAGCGCTGGAGGAGTGCCGCCAGCGCCTCCTGGAAGACCGCGTTCATCAGGGCGTCGCGGTTCGGGAAATGCCGGTAGAGGGTGCCGATCCCGACGCCCGCGCGCCGGGCGACGTCCTCCAGAGAGGCGTCCGTGCCGTGTTCCGCGAACGCGGCACGGGCCTCGGCGAGCAGCCGTTCGTGGTTGCGGCGCGCGTCGGCACGCATCAGCCCCAGTCTCCCGTTCCCGTGTCTCGATGTGTATGGCGGTCGATGTCGACGAAGGGCCCGCAGGCGGTGCGCCTGCGGGCCCTTCGTACCGTACCGGTGAGCGGGGATCAGTCCTTGATCTCGCAGATCGGGGCGCCGGAGGTGACGGACGCGCCGATCTCGGCGGACAGGCCCTTGACCGTACCGGAGCGGTGCGCGTTGAGGGGCTGCTCCATCTTCATGGCCTCCAGGACGACGATCAGATCGCCCTCCTTGACCTCCTGGCCCTCCTCGACGGCCACCTTCACGATGGTGCCCTGCATCGGGGAGGCGAGGGTGTCACCGGAGGCGGTCGGGCCGGACTTCTTCGCCGCCCGGCGCTTCGGCTTGGCACCCGCGGCCAGGCCGGTGCGGGCCAGGGTCATGCCGAGGGAGGACGGCAGGGAGACCTCCAGGCGCTTGCCGCCGACCTCGACGACGATCGTCTCGCGACCGCTCTCGTCCTCGTCGGTCTCGGCACCGGCCGGGACGAACGGCTTGATCTCGTTGACGAACTCCGTCTCGATCCAGCGGGTGTGGATTCGGAACGGGTCCGCGGTGAACGCCGGGTCGACCACGACGGCCTGGTGGAACGGGATGGCCGTGGCCATGCCCTCCACCTTGAACTCCGCGAGCGCGCGGGCGGCGCGCTGGAGCGCCTGCTCGCGGGTGGCGCCCGTGACGATCAGCTTGGCGAGCAGCGAGTCCCAGGCGGGGCCGATGACCGAACCGGCCTCGACACCGGCGTCGAGGCGGACGCCGGGGCCGCTGGGCGCCTGGAAGGTGGTGACGGTGCCGGGGGCGGGCAGGAAGTTGCGGCCCGGGTCCTCGCCGTTGATACGGAACTCGAAGGAGTGACCGCGCACCGCCGGGTCGCCGTAGCCGAGCTCCTCGCCGTCGGCGATACGGAACATCTCGCGGACCAGGTCGATGCCGGTGACCTCTTCGGTGACCGGGTGCTCGACCTGGAGACGGGTGTTGACCTCCAGGAAGGAGATCGTGCCGTCGACGCCGACGAGGAACTCCACCGTGCCGGCGCCGACGTAGCCGGCCTCCTTCAGGATCGCCTTGGACGCCGCGTACAGCTGGGCGTTCTGCTCGTCCGACAGGAACGGCGCGGGGGCTTCCTCGACCAGCTTCTGGTGGCGGCGCTGGAGGGAGCAGTCACGGGTGGAGACGACGACCACGTTGCCGTGGGTGTCGGCCAGGCACTGGGTCTCGACGTGCCGCGGCTTGTCGAGGTAGCGCTCGACGAAGCACTCGCCGCGACCGAAGGCGGCGACCGCCTCGCGGACGGCCGAGTCGTACAGCTCCGGCACCTCTTCGAGGGTGCGGGCGACCTTCAGACCGCGACCGCCACCGCCGAAGGCGGCCTTGATCGCGATCGGCAGACCGTGCTCCTCGGCGAAGGCGACGACCTCGTCCGCGCCCGAGACCGGGTCGGGGGTGCCCGCGACGAGCGGCGCGCCCGCGCGCTGGGCGATGTGACGGGCCGCCACCTTGTCACCCAGGTCGCGGATGGCCTGCGGCGGCGGGCCGATCCAGGTCAGACCGGCCTCGATCACGGCCTGGGCGAACTCCGCGTTCTCGGAGAGGAAGCCGTAACCGGGGTGGATGGCGTCCGCCCCCGAGTCCTTGGCCGCCTGCAGCACCTTGGCCATGTCCAGATAGCTGGCGGCCGGGGTGTCACCGCCCAGAGCGAACGCCTCGTCGGCCGCGCGGACATGCAGAGCGTCCCGGTCCGGATCGGCGTAGACGGCTACGCTCGCGATCCCGGCGTCCCGGCACGCCCGGGCGACGCGGACAGCGATTTCGCCACGGTTGGCGATGAGCACCTTGCGCACGATGGCTCCCTCCTTGAAACAAGCTGAGTTTAGGGACTGCCGACACGGCTTCTCGACCCGTCCCCAGTGGTGAGCTTGCCCACACGGAGCGTGATACGAGGCGTTCGGGGTCGTGAAATCCCTTGTCGTACCACGGTACGCAGGGTTCCTTTACGGCACAGTAGCTCCGAGGTGTGGCGCAGGTCTCTGTTCCGGCGACCAGTCGCCGGAGGGGTTTCTTTGTGGAGTCCCTACGAATGGCTCAATGATTCTTTGCCGTCGACCGCGCCCGCGCGGACCCTTGTCGAGAGGTTTACCAGTCAGTAGCCTTCGCGCCATCGTCCGTACTGCTGGTAACCCGTACCCGGGGGGTGGCCCACGTGGCCCGCAGACCGATAGCGCTCGTGACGGCGGCGGTGCTCCTCCTGGAGGCGCCGGCCATCGTCGCCCTCAACGCCGTGATGGCGAGGTTCGTGGAGATCCAGTCGATGTCGCTCGACGGCCTCGACCCGGGCGCGATGGTGACGGGCACGTGGGCCCTGGGCATCGTCTCGGGCATCCTGCTGGGGCTGTGCTCCCTGGTGGCCGCCCTGACCGGCATCCGCGACCGCCGCCCCGGCCGCGCGGGCCGGGCCCTGCTCATCGGCTGCGCGGTGGTGCACGGGCTGCTGGGCGCGGTGACGGTCGGGCTGATCGGGTGGGGCGCCTTCGCGTTCATGATGCTGGTGATGAGCCTGATCGTGCTGACGCTGGTGGCGTACGGGAAGGGCGCCGGGGACCCGGTCGCGGAGGAGGCTCCGGCGCCCGCCTGACCCCTCTCAGGTCCACAGGTCGGTGATCGACACCCCGAGCTTGCCGAGCAGTGTGCGCAGCAGCGGGAGGGAGAGGCCGATCACGTTGCCCGGGTCCCCGTCGATGCCGTCGATGAAGGGTGCCGAGCGGCCGTCCAGCGTGAACGCGCCCGCCACGTGCAGGGGTTCGCCGCTCGCGACGTAGGCGGCGATCTCCTCGTCGGTCGGCTCGCCGAAGCGGACGACGGTGGAGGCGGTCGCGGACTCGTAGCGCTTGGCGGCGGTGTCGTAGACGCAGTGGCCCGTCTGGAGGATGCCGACCCGGCCCCGCATGGCCTTCCAGCGGGCCGTGGCCTCCTCCGCGTCGGCCGGCTTGCCCAGCGCCTGCTTGTCGAGCTCCAGGACCGAGTCGCAGCCGATGACCAGGGCGCCGAACACCTCGGGGCGGGCGGCGACATGGGCGGCCTTCGCCTCGGCGAGGGTGAGGGCGAGTTCGGCGGGGGTCGGGGCGTGCACCTTGTCCTCGTCGACGCCGCTCACGATGACCTCGGGAGCGAGACCGGCCTGGCGCAGCAGTCCGAGACGGGCGGGCGAGGCGGAGGCGAGCACGACACGGCGGCGATCAGCAGTCATGGGGGCAGCGTAGCCAGTACCGGGCCGTCGGGCGGCGCGTCTCAGTGCAGGCCGGCCGCGAACATCGCCACCAGCATCGCCAGGGCCAGCAGGATGGACGCGCGGCGCAGCATGGCCTGCGTGTCGCGCATCTCCTTCGGCGGCTCGTTCTTCGGGTCGGACCAGAGCATGCCTCCGATCCTGCGGGCGGGACGGCCCGGGCGCCTGAGTACGCGTACTCAAGCGCCCCGGTGCCGACGGACTACTCACCGGCGGGTGAACACTCCGCCATCTGCGGCCGTCAGGGCCGCCTCCACCGCGCGCTCCGCGTCCCGCGGGCCCAGTGGCTCGCGCGTGACCACGAAGCGGTAGTAGAGCGGGGCCGAGACCGCGCGCAGCAGTTCGAGGCCGTCCGTGCCGGCCGGGACCTCGCCGCGCGCCGCGGCCCGGTCCACCACCGGGGCCCACTCCTCCAGGCGGGCGCGGTAGAAGCCGTTCAGGGCGGCGGCGCACTCCTCGTCGCAGGCCGCGGCGGCGATCACCGCGCGGAAGACGGCGCCCATCCGCGGGTCGGTGAGGGTCTCGCGCACGAGTTCGGCGTTGGCGCGCAGGTCGCCGGCGAGGGTGCCGGTGTCGGCGGCGGGCAGGGACCGGTCCGCCATGTCCCGCAGGAGGTCGGCGACGAGGCCGACCGGGGAGCCCCAGCGGCGGTAGACGGTGGTCTTGCCGACGCCCGCGCTCGCGGCGATCCGGTCCATGTTCAGGGCGTGGAAGCCGGTGCTCGCCAGCGCCTCCTCGGTCGCTTCCAGGACGGCCGCGCGGACCTTGGCCGTACGGCCGCCGGGACGGACGGAACCCGGCGTACCGTCCACATCGCCCCCACCCAAACGGGTCTGCTGTTCCATTAGCGCCTCCGAGTCTGCTACGGTCCTGCCACATGTTAACGAAACTTCGTTCCCGTTAACGCCTCGGAAGGGTCGTGTCATGAAGAAGCTCGTCGCACCGCTGCTCGCCACCGCGCTCGGCCTCACCCTGCTCTCCGGCACCCAGGCCGGCGCCGGCCCCGCCCACGCCCCCACGTGGCATGCCGCCTGGGGCGCCGCCCCGCAGCTCCCCGCCACCGGGTTCACCCCCAACTGGTCCCAGGAGGGCTTCTCGCGCCAGACCGTCCGCCAGGTCGTCCGTCTCACCGAGGACGGCGACCACGCCCGTATCCGGCTCTCCAACGCGTACGGCACCTCGCCGCTCGCCGTCACCGGCGCCACCCTCGCCCGAACCGACACCGGCGCGGCGGTCGAACCGGGCTCCGTCCGCCACCTCACCTTCGGCGGGAAGCGCTCCGCGACCGTCCCCGCCCACGGCGAACTGCGCAGCGATCCCGCAGCCCTGGGCCTGCGGCGCCTGGAGTCGGTCACCGTCACGCTCTACCTCGCCGGGACGACCGGGCCCGCCACCTTCCACTCCCAGGCATGGGCCGACACCTACCGGGCCGAGGGCGACCACCGCGCCGACGTCCACGGCCGGGCGTTCACCGCCCGCACCCAGTCCTGGTACTACCTCAGCGGGGTCGAGGTGAGCGGCGGCACCCCGCCCCGCCGCGGCGGCGTGGTGCTGTTCGGCGACTCCATCACCGACGGCTTCGGCTCCACCCCGAACGCCGACCGCCGCTACTCCGACGCCCTCGCCGAACGCGTCGACCGGCCCGTCGTGAACGCGGGCATCGGCGGCAACCTGCTCCTCAACGACTCGGCCTGGTACGGCGAACGCTCCACCGCCCGCTTCCGCCGCGACGCCCTCGACCAGCCCGGCGTCTCGACCGTCGTCCTGTTGCAGGGGCTCAACGACATCGGCTTCAGCGAGGCGGCGCTCAAGCCCGATCCCCAGCCCACCTACAAGCCCTCGCCCGTCGTCTCCTCCGCCGAGATCATCGCCGCCTACCGCGAGTTGACCGACGCGGCGCACGACCGGGGGATACGGATCGTCGGCTCGACTCTGCTGCCCTTCAAGGGCACCAGCCACTGGGGCCCGACCGCCGAACGGACCAGCGCCGAGGTCAACCACTGGATCCGTACATCCGGCGCGTTCGACGCGGTCGTCGACTTCGCGACGCTCCTGGCCGACCCCGCCGACCCCAAGGCGCTGAACCCCGACTACGCGTACGCGGACGGGCTGCACCCCGACGACGCCGGCTACCGCCTGATGGCCGAGGCGGTCGCGCCCCTGGTCTGAACCCGACGCGCGAAGGCCGGACCTCCCGCACAAGAGGTCCGGCCTTCGCGCGTCCGTGTCCGTGTCGGACGGGCGTCCGTGTCCGTGTCAGACGGGCCAGTAGGAGCGCGCCCACGAGCGCGGCCCGGGCCGGTGCCGTACCCCGCGGGCGATCCGCGACGGGTCCGACCAGCCCTCGGGAACCGCCGGACCGCCCTCGGCGGCGGACGCCGCCGCCGTCGCGGCGGCCCGCGCCTGGACCACCGCCAGTGCGGCGGCCAGCTCCTCCGGGGTCGGATTGCCTCGAACGACCTTGATCACAGCGGCTCCTAGTCAGGCCTAGAGGGGGATGTTGCCGTGCTTCTTCGGAGGCAGGGATTCCCGCTTCGTACGCAGCTGACGCAGACCCTTCACGATCTGCGGACGGGTGTCCGACGGCATGATCACGCCGTCGATGTAGCCGCGCTCGGCCGCCGTGTACGGGTTGAGCAGCGTGTCCTCGTACTCCTGGATCAGACGTGCGCGCTCCGCCTCCTGGTCCTCCGCCGCGGCGATGGTGCGGCGGTGCAGGATGTTCACCGCGCCCTGCGCGCCCATCACCGCGATCTGCGCGGTCGGCCAGGCCAGGTTGAGGTCCGCGCCCAGGTGCTTGGAGCCCATGACGTCGTACGCGCCGCCGAACGCCTTGCGCGTGATGACGGTGATCAGCGGGACGGTCGCCTCGGCGTACGCGTAGATCAGCTTCGCGCCGCGGCGGATGATGCCGCCGTACTCCTGGTCCACGCCCGGCAGGAAGCCCGGCACGTCGACGAAGGTGATGACCGGGACGTTGAACGCGTCGCAGGTGCGGACGAACCGCGCGGCCTTCTCGCTGGCGTTGATGTCCAGGCAGCCGGCGAACTGCATCGGCTGGTTGGCGACGATGCCGACCGGGAAGCCCTCCACGCGGCCGAAGCCGGTCACGATGTTCGGTGCGAACAGCGGCTGGGTCTCCAGGAACTCGCCGTCGTCCAGGACGTGCTCGATGACCCGGTGCATGTCGTACGGCTGGTTCGCGGAGTCCGGGATCAGGACGTCCAGCTCGCGGTCCTCGTCGTTCACCTCGGTCTCGGCGACCTCGGGGAAGGCCGGCGGCTCGGAGAGGTTGTTCGACGGCAGGTACGACAGCAGGGACTTGACGTACTCGATCGCGTCCTTCTCGTCGCCCGCCATGTGGTGCGCGACACCCGACGTGGTGTTGTGCGTCCGGGCGCCGCCCAGTTCCTCGAAACCGACGTCCTCGCCGGTCACCGTCTTGATGACGTCGGGTCCTGTGATGAACATGTGCGAGGTCTGGTCGACCATCACCGTGAAGTCGGTGATCGCGGGGGAGTAGACCGCACCGCCCGCGCACGGGCCGACGACCAGCGAGATCTGCGGGATCACACCCGAGGCGTGGGTGTTGCGGCGGAAGATCTCGCCGTACATGCCCAGCGCGCTGACGCCCTCCTGGATACGGGCGCCGCCGGAGTCGTTGATGCCGATGACCGGGCAGCCGGTCTTCAGCGCGAAGTCCATCACCTTGATGATCTTCTGGCCGTAGGTCTCGCCCAGGGCGCCGCCGAAGACCGTGAAGTCCTGCGAGAAGACGGCGACGGGACGGCCGTCGACCGTGCCGTAACCGGTGACGACACCGTCGCCGTACGGGCGGTTCTTCTCCAGACCGAAATTGGTCGAGCGGTGCCGGGCCAGCTCGTCCAGCTCGACGAACGAGCCTTCGTCGAGCAGCAGCTCGATCCGCTCGCGCGCGGTCAGCTTCCCCTTCGCGTGCTGCTTCTCCACGGCGCGCGCGGAGCCGGCATGGGTGGCCTCGTCAATCCGGCGCTGCAGATCCGCGATCTTGCCCGCGGTCGTGTGAATGTCGATCTCTTGCGGCTCTACCGGCTCGGACATCGGGATGCGGCTCCCTGCCTGGTCACGGGGGTTCGATGGGTACGAATGGGCTAGTGCTGGGCTACTGATCCGTAGCGTATCCACGGCGATACGGTTCGGCACTGCGGTGTTTGCCACACCTACGCTGCCTTGCATGACGTCTTCACATGGCTCAGGAGGCCCCTGGTCCGACCTGGACCGGCCCCCGCTCAACGTCCCCGCGCTGCGCCGCGCGCTCCTGCACCCCGACGGCCTGTGGACCTCGCTCGACGTGGTCACCACGACCGGCTCCACCAACTCCGACCTGGCCGCCCGCGCCGGCGACCTGCCGGAGGGGGCGGTCCTGATCGCCGAGGAGCAGACCGCCGGGCGCGGCCGCCTCGACCGCAACTGGGTGGCGCCGGCCCGGTCCGGGCTCTTCCTGTCCGTCCTGTTCAAGCCCGCCGTGCCGGTGCACCGCTGGGGCTGGCTCCCGCTGCTGACCGGCGTCGCCGCCGCGACCGGCCTCGCCAAGGCCGGAGGCGTGGACATGTCCCTCAAGTGGCCCAACGACCTGCTGGTTTCCGTCGGCGGCGAGGAGCGCAAGGCCGGTGGCATCCTCGCCGAGCGGTCCGGCGAGGACGGCGTCGTCGTCGGCCTCGGCATCAACGTCACCCTGCGTGAGGACGAGCTGCCGGTCCCCGCGGCCGGCTCCCTGCTCCTCGCGAACGCCGTCTCGACCGACCGCGACACGCTGCTGAGGTCCGTCCTGCGCTCCTTGGAGCAGTGGTACGGGGACTGGGTACGGGCGGACGGCGACCCCGAGCTCTGCGGGCTCCAGGCGGCGTACGCGGCGGGGTGCGCGACGCTGGGCCGCCGGGTGCGGGCCGAGCTTCCCGGCGAGCGGATGCTGGAGGGCGAGGCGGTGGCGCTGGACGGCGACGGCCGCTTGGTGGTGGCCACGGAGGGCGGCGGCACGGAGGCCGTCTCGGCGGGCGACATCGTCCACGTACGTGCCGACGACTGACCGACCGCACCCGGCCCGCCCCGGCCTGGGCAGGCGTTTCTCCCCCGGACCCAACCCGGGGGAGGAGCGGACGCCCAGCCCTCCGAAGGAGGTCGCGGGCACCGTTGCGGCGTGAGCTGGCACACACCTGTCGTATCGTGGAGCGCGATCCAGGCGACAGATCGGCAGGGCAGTGGGCAGGGAACGGGCAGGAGGCGGCCGGTGACCGTCGACGACGAGAACGCGGGCGGGGACGAGCCGACCACGTATCCCACCCCCCACCATGTCGTCGACCACACGGCGGAGCCGACCGACAACCCCCTCGCCATCCGCCTCGAACAGCTCATCCTCGGCGCCGAGCGCCGCTACACCCCCTTCCAGGCCGCCCGCACCGCCGGTGTCTCCATGGAGCTGGCCTCTCGCTTCTGGCGCGCCATGGGCTTCGCCGACATCGGGCAGGCCAAGGCCCTCACCGAGGCCGACGTCCTCGCCCTGCGGCGGCTGGCCGGTCTCGTCGAGGCGGGACTGCTCAGCGAGCCGATGGCCGTGCAGGTCGCCCGCTCCACCGGCCAGACCACCGCCCGGCTCGCCGAGTGGCAGATCGACTCGTTCCTGGAGGGCCTGACCGAGCCGCCCGAACCCGGGATGACCCGCACCGAGGTCACGTACCCGCTGGTCGAGCTGCTCCTGCCCGAGCTGGAGGAGTTCCTGATCTACGTCTGGCGCCGCCAGCTCGCCGCGGCCACCGGCCGGGTCGTCCAGGCGGGCGACGACGAGGAGATGGTCGACCGGCGGCTCGCCGTCGGCTTCGCGGACCTCGTCGGCTTCACCCGGCTCACCCGGCGCCTGGAGGAGGAGGAGCTCGGCGAGCTGGTCGAGGCCTTCGAGACGACCTGCGCCGACCTGGTCGCCGCGCACGGCGGGCGGCTGATCAAGACCCTCGGTGACGAGGTCCTGTACGCGGCGGACGACGCCGGTACCGCCGCCGAGATCGCGCTGCGGCTGATCGAGACCCTCAGCCACGACGAGACGATGCCCGCCCTGCGCGTCGGGATCGCCTTCGGCACGGTCACGACCCGGATGGGCGATGTCTTCGGCACGACCGTGAACCTGGCGAGCCGGCTCACCTCGATAGCGCCCAAGGACGCCGTCCTGGTCGACGGGGCGCTCGCCGAGGAGCTCACCAGGACCGGCGACGCGCCCGTCTCGGAGACCCAGGCGGCGGAGGAGGCGGCCCGCGCGGAGAAGGAGGGCGAGGAGCCCCCGGCGTACCGCTTCGCGCTCCAGCCGATGTGGCAGCGCCCGGTGCGCGGCCTCGGCGTCGTCGAGCCCTGGCAGCTGAGCCGCCGCCCCGGCTAGGGTCCCCGGTGAACAGTCGTTAACCGGGAGGGTGTGCGGTCATGTCGGTCCAGTCCGAGCAGCGCTTTGGTGAGTTCGTCGTGGTCCGGAAGGCGGAGCACGTCGCCGAGCTGGTCCTCGACCGGCCCAAGGCGATGAACGCCGTCTCCTCCGAGATGGCCCGCTCCATCGGCGCGGCGTGCGCCGCGCTCGGCGCCGACGCCTCGGTGCGGGTGACGGTGCTGACCTCCTCCAACGACCGGGCCTTCTGTGTCGGCGCCGACCTGAAGGAGCGCAACTCCTTCACGGACGCCGAGCTCGTCCGCCAGCGGCCCACCGCGCGCGGCGCCTACACCGGGGTCCTCGAACTGCCGATGCCGACCGTCGCGGCGGTGCACGGCTTCGCCCTCGGCGGCGGCTTCGAGCTGGCCCTGGCCTGCGACGTGATCGTGGCCGACGCGACGGCCGTCGTCGGTCTGCCCGAGGTCTCCGTGGGTGTCATCCCCGGCGGCGGCGGTACGCAGCTGCTCCCGCGCCGGGTCGGCGCGGCGCGCGCCGCCGAGCTGGTCTTCACGGCGCGCCGGGTGGAGGCGGCCGAGGCCCGAGAGCTGGGTCTCGTCGATCTCCTGGAGGACGACGCCCGTACGGCGGCGCTGGAGCTCGCCGGGCGGATCGCGGCGAACTCCCCCGTCGGGCTGCGGGCCGCCAAGCGGGCGATGCGGCTCGGGCAGGGGCTCGACCTGCGGGCCGGCCTGGAGGTCGAGGACGCGGCGTGGCGGTCCGTGGCGTTCTCGGGCGACCGGGCGGAGGGTGTGGCCGCCTTCAACGAGAAGCGGAAGCCGCAGTGGCCCGGCGAGTGAGAACCGCCGGCGCCGGGCGGACGCCGGGAGGCCTCGTCGACGGTCGGTGAGGTGACTTTCCGTGACGCTCCACCAGTGAAAACAAGCCAAACGTCCCTAAGCTGGAGAAATGGGAGAGGACGTGCGGCTGCGGGCCGTGGTGGCGCTGGCGCAGGCGATGGCGGCGGCGCACACCCCGCGCGAGTTCTGGCGGGCGGCGGCGCTGGGCGCCCGCGACGGGCTCGGCGGCAGCTTCGCCGCGCTGTCCGTCTGGGAGCGTGACCACGGCCGGCTGAAGGTGCTGGTGAACGCCGGGGAGCGGGCGCTCGGCGAGGAGGAGTTCCCGGACGCCGAGACGTACCCGGTCCATCAGTTCCCCGAGATCACCGAGTTCCTGCACGCGCGGTGGGCGGGCGGCGGGGAGCCGGACGCCTGGGTGGAGACGGTGGACGACCACGTCGTGACCGGCCGGGTCGCCGGGCTGCGCAGACGCGGCCGCGGCTGCTGCGTGGTCGCGCCGGTGATCCTGCACGGGCGGGCCTGGGGCGAGCTGTATGTGGCGCGGCCGGCCGGGGCGCCGCCCTTCGACCGCGACGACGCGGACTTCGCGGCGGTCCTCGCCGCCGTGGTGGCGGCGGGGATCGCGCAGGCGGAGCGCCTGGAGGAGGTACGGAAGCTGGCCTTCACCGACCCGCTGACCGGCCTGGCGAACCGGCGCGCGGTCGACACCCGCCTGGACGAGGCGGTCGAGCGCTACCGCGCGGACGGCTCCGTGGTGAGCCTGGTGGTGTGCGATCTGAACGGTCTGAAGCGGGTGAACGACACCCATGGGCACGCGGTCGGCGACCGGCTGCTGGAACGGTTCGGCTCGGTGCTCTCGCGGTGCGGGGCGATGCTGCCGGGGGCGCTGTCGGCGCGTCTGGGCGGCGACGAGTTCTGCCTCCTGTCGGTGGGCCCGACGGCCGACGAGGTGGTGGCGGTCGCGGACGAGCTGTGCGTACGGGCCGGGGAGCTGGAGCTCGGTGAGGGGGTGGCGTGCGGGGTGGCCTCCACCGGTGACCCGATCGGCCCGCTGAAGTCGGCGCGCCGGCTCTTCCGGCTGGCGGACGCGGCGCAGTACCAGGCCAAGGCCGCGCGCTCCGCGAAGCCGGTGGTGGCCGGGCGGGACGGTACGGTCATCGCCCTCGCCGACGCCCCGCCGGGCGGCCGCGACCGCCGCCGCTTCCGCGACGCCCCGCCGGTGTGAGAGGGCAGAGCCGGGTGGCCCACGAGCACGGGACCCCGGCCCGTAAGGGGCCGTCACGCAGATGACTAGTGACACGTTGGGATTCAATCCGTAGGCTGCTGAATATGGATATGCACTCTGTCGTCCTCGGACCCTCCGGCACCACCGCGCAGGACGTCATCGACGTCGCCCGTCACGACGCCCGCGTCGAGCTGTCGGCCGAAGCCGTGGAGGCGCTCGCCGCGTCCCGGGCCGTCGTCGACGCGCTCGCCGCGAAGCCCGAGCCCGTGTACGGCGTCTCCACCGGCTTCGGCGCGCTGGCCACCCGGCACATCAGCCAGGAGCTCCGCGCCCAGCTGCAGCGCAACATCGTCCGCTCGCACGCCGCCGGCATGGGCCCGCGCGTCGAGCGTGAGGTGGTGCGCGCGCTGATGTTCCTGCGGCTGAAGACCGTCGCCTCCGGACACACCGGCGTCCGCCCCGAGGTCGCGCGGACCATGGCCGACGTGCTCAACGCCGGCATCACCCCCGTCGTGCACGAGTACGGCTCCCTCGGCTGCTCCGGAGACCTCGCCCCGCTCTCCCACTGCGCGCTGACGCTCATGGGCGAGGGCGACGCGGAAGGCCCCGACGGGACCGTGCGGCCCGCCGGCGAACTGCTCGCCGCCGCCGGTATCCAGCCCGTCGAGCTCCGCGAGAAGGAGGGCCTCGCCCTCCTCAACGGCACGGACGGCATGCTCGGCATGCTGCTCATGGCCCTCGCCGACCTCGACACCCTCTACAAGTCCGCCGACATCACCGCGGCCCTCTCCCTGGAAGCCCTCCTCGGCACCGAGAAGGTCCTCGAGCCCGAGCTGCACGCCATCCGCCCGCACCCCGGCCAGGGCGCCTCCGCCGCCAACATGCTCGCCGTGCTCAAGGGCTCCGGACTCACCGGCCACTTCCAGGCCGACGAGGCCCCCCGGGTCCAGGACGCGTACTCCGTGCGCTGCGCCCCGCAGGTCGCGGGCGCCGGCCGCGACACCCTGGCCCACGCCCGCCTGGTCGCCGAGCGCGAACTCGCCTCGGCCGTCGACAACCCCGTCGTGCTCCAGGACGGCCAGGTCCGCTCCAACGGAAACTTCCACGGCGCCCCCGTCGCGTACGTCCTCGACTTCCTCGCCATCGCCGCCGCCGACCTCGGCTCCATCGCCGAGCGCCGCACCGACCGGCTCCTCGACAAGAACCGGTCCCACGGCCTGCCGCCCTTCCTCGCCGACGACGCCGGCGTCGACTCGGGCCTGATGATCGCCCAGTACACCCAGGCCGCCCTGGTCAGCGAGATGAAGCGGCTGGCCGTCCCGGCGTCCGCCGACTCCATCCCGTCCTCCGCCATGCAGGAGGACCACGTCTCCATGGGCTGGTCGGCCGCCCGCAAGCTGCGCACCGCGATCGGCAACCTCAACCGGATCATCGCCGTCGAGCTCTACGCCGCCACCCGCGGGATCGAGCTCCGCCACGGTCTGACCCCGGCCCCCGCCTCACGGGCCGCCATCGAGGCCCTGCGGGCCGCCGGCGTCCAGGGCCCCGGCCCCGACCGCTTCCTCGCCCCCGACCTGGAGGCCGCCGACGCCTTCGTACGGGAAGGCAAGCTCGTCGCGGCCGTGGAGCCGGTCACCGGACCGCTCGCGTAACCACCGCGACCGGACGCGGGAAGGGCCGCTGGAAACCGCCGTGTGGAGGCGGCCCTTCCGTCATGCCGTGGAGGCCCGGGCGCGGCTTACGAAGTCGGGCCGCGGCGTACGGAAGCCCGGGCGCGGCTCACGAGGCCCGGCCGCCGGTCACCAAGTCCCAGCGCGGCTTACGAGGCCCGACCGCCGCGTCGCATCGCCAGCGCCACGAACCCTGCTCCCACCGCGAGAAAGCCCGTCCCGCCGATCAGATACGGCGTCGTGTCCGGGCCACCGGTGTCGGCCAGGCGCGCCCCGCCGGCCTCACCGCCCCCGCCGCCGTCCTGCGTCACCGTCGTCCGCACGCCGCCGGCCGGGCGTTCCTCATCGGTGGCGTTCGCCGACGGGACGAACCACAGCGCGCACAGCAGTGTCCCGGCAGCGGTGGCGGTCAGCAGCGGGCGGCGTGCGACGGACACAGATTTCGATCCCCCTTGCGGAAACCGCGAATTGGTGTGTCCGCCGATGCTAATGAACACAGCGGGTCGCGGGAAAGCCGGGAGCCGGGGCAGCCTACGCTCCCTCGTATGAGTACTTCCGAGACTTCACGCTATGTACGGCTTCGGGTGGAGGTCGTCCTGGAGATCGACGGCCCCGAGGAGCTGACCGAGGCGGCCGTCGGCCGGATCGACACCGACGAGTTCATGCCCGAGGACGAGCGCGCCCACGCCCGCTCCGCCGTCCAGGAGGACAGCGCCGAGGCCCTCGCCTATCTCGTCGAGCCCTTCGACCTGGTCAGCACGGTGCCCGGGATCGAGTTGGTGCAGGCCTCCTGGAGCAGCGAGGAGATCGACTACGACCCCGATGCACAGGAGTGGGACCTCGACGAGGAAGATGGTCCGGACACGGACGACGACGAAGGCGACGACGTGGCCTCGGACGTGGACGACGAACGGGTGTAGCGGGCGGCGGCATCGGCCCCGGCTCGGAGCCCCGGTACGGCGTCGCTCGTCGCGGCGCCCGCCGGGGCTTCTCCGGGTACGGGAACCGGACGCCCCGCGGCTGCGTGTCGATCAGTGGTGTTCCCCACAAACTGTCCGGTCACGGAACCGGACGGGGTGTCATGGAAGTTTTCAGCGGTAGTGGCAGGGAATTCGGCGACGATGGAGAAGCGTGTGATGACGGACAGCAAGCGCCGCCGCAAGAGCCTGGCGGCGGCGGCCGCGGTGCTCGGTGGCGTATTGGTGCTCTCGGCGTGCGGTGACGGGGACAAGGGCGGCAGCGCCGGTGCCCCGACGCCGAACTCACAGGCCCAGGTCGACGAAGCCGCGGCGCAGAAGACGTCGAAGGCGCAGATAACCATCGCGCCGGAGAACGGCGCCGCCAACGCGTCGATCAACAACGACGCCAAGGTCACCGTGACCGACGGCACACTCACCGAGGTCACCATGACCACGGCCGAGGGCGCGAGCGTCAAGGGTGAGATATCCGCCGACGGCAAGAGCTGGAAGCCCAGCGAACAGCTGAAGCGGGCCACCGTCTACAAGATCGCCGCCACGGCGAAGGACGCCGACGGCCTGGAGGCGCACGAGAACTCCTCCTTCACCACCGTCTCGCAGGCCAACAGCTTCATCGGCAACTTCACCCCCGACAACGGCTCCACCGTCGGCGTGGGCATGCCCGTCTCGATCAACTTCAACAAGGCGATCACCGACAAGAAGGCCGTCCAGAGCGGCATCAAGGTCACCTCCAGCAGCGGCCAGGAGGTCGTCGGGCACTGGTTCAACTCCAAGCGCCTGGACTTCCGTCCCGAGAACTACTGGGCCGAGGGCTCGACCGTCACCATGAAGCTGGAGCTCGACGGCGTCGAGGGCGCCGAGGGTGTCTACGGCGTCCAGCAGAAGACGGTCACCTTCAAGATCGGCCGCAACCAGGTCTCGACCGTCGACGTCGCCACCAAGACCATGACGGTCAAGCAGGACGGCAAGACGATCAAGACCATCCCGATCTCCGCCGGCTCCCCGGAGAACCCCACCTACAACGGTCAGATGGTGATCTCCGAGAAGTTCAAGGAGACCCGGATGAACGGCGCCACCGTCGGCTTCACCGACGACGACGGCAAGGGCGAGTACGACATCAAGGACGTCCCGCACGCCATGCGGCTCTCCACGTCCGGCACGTTCATCCACGGCAACTACTGGGGCCCGGACTCGATCTTCGGCAACTCCAACACCAGCCACGGCTGCGTGGGCCTGAACGACGTGAAGGGCGCGGGCGACCCGAAGCAGATGGCCGCCTGGCTCTTCGATCACTCGATCGTCGGCGACGTCATCATCGTCAAGAACTCCAAGGACAAGACGATCGCGCCCGACAACGGCCTCAACGGCTGGAACATGAGCTGGTCGCAGTGGAAGGCCGGCTCGGCGCTCTGACCCTTCCGCGCGTACGCGAGCCGACCCGCCCGTACGCACACGAAGAACGGCGGCCCCCTCACTCCGAGGGGGCCGCCGTTCTCGTCACCGTACGTCGACGGGTTCGTCCGCGCCCCAGCTGGCGAGCAGCCGCAGCGCGTCCGCCGACGCGGACCCGGGCTCCGCCTGATAGGTCACCAGCACCAGGTCGGGGTCCCCGCCGGACACCTTCAACGTCTCGTAACCCAGCGTCATCTCGCCCACCAGCGGATGGCGCAGCCGCTTCGTCCCGTGCCCCTTGTCCGTGACCGTGTGCGCCGCCCACAGCGAGCGGAACTCCTCGCTCTTCACCGACAGCTCGCCGACCAGCGCGAGAAGCGCCGGATCGTCCGGGTAGCAGCCCGCGTACAGCCGCAGCACGCTCACCACCTCGGTCGCCTTGCACTCCCAGTCGAGATAGAGGTCGCGCGCGTGAGGCCCCAGGAACACGAGCCGCGCCATGTTCCGCTCCTCCGGCTCCATCGCCGCGAAGTCGCCGAGCAGCGCCCGCGCCATCCGGTTCCAGGCCAGGATGTCCAGCCGGCGGCCGATCACGAACGCCGGGATCCCGTCCAGCGACTCCAGCAGATGCCGCAGCCCCGGCCGTACCTGCTGGGGCCTGGTGATCGCCGCCCGCTGCCTCTTCTTCACGGTCGGCTTCGCCAGGTGCGTCAGATGCGCCCGCTCGGTGTCGCTCAGCCGCAGCGCCCGCGCGATCGAGTCCAGCACCTCCATGGACACATTGCGGCCGTTGCCCTGTTCGAGCCGGGTGTAGTACGCCACGGACACCCCGGCCAGCTGGGCCAGCTCCTCCCGGCGCAGGCCGGGAACGCGCCGGTGGCGCCCGAACTCGGGCAGCCCCACGTCCTCGGGCTTCAGCCGCGCCCGGCGCGAGCGCAGGAATTCGCTGAGTTCGGCACTGAGATCCATACGACCCAAGTATCCGGGTCGTACGACGCCGGCGGAAAGCCGTTCCTGTCCCTGCCAGTGGTAGGCACGCTGGACGTAGGCAGAACAGGGCCCTGGGTACGTTCCGCCGGTGCGGGCAGGCTGGGCGCCATGACCACGAACGTTTCCGCCTACGCCGCCCCCGCCGCCAACGCCCCCCTGGAGCGCACCACCGTGCCGCGCCGCCCGGTCGGCGAGCACGACGTCCTCATCGAGATCAAGTACGCCGGTATCTGCCACTCCGACATCCACCAGGCCCGTGACGGCTGGGGCGAGGGCATCTTCCCGATGGTGCCGGGCCACGAGATAGCCGGGATCGTCACCGAGGTCGGCACCGGGGTGAGCAAATACGCCGTCGGCGACCGGGTGGGCGTCGGTTGCTTCGTCGACTCCTGCCGGGAGTGCGCGTACTGCCGCCAGGGCCTGGAGCAGTACTGCGTCAAGGGCGGCACGGGCACGTACAACGCCCTCGACAAGAACGGCGAGCCGACCTACGGCGGCTACTCCACCCACATCGTCGTCGACGAGAACTACGTCCTGCGGATCCCGGAGAGCCTCTCCCTCGATGTCGCCGCCCCGCTGCTGTGCGCCGGCATCACCCTCTACTCGCCGCTGGCCCACTGGAACGCCGGCCCCGGCAAGAAGGTCGCGATCGTCGGCCTCGGCGGCCTCGGCCACATGGGCGTCAAGATCGCCCACGCGCTCGGCGCCGAGGTGACCGTGCTCAGCCAGTCGCTGAAGAAGCAGGAGGACGGCCTCAAGCTCGGCGCCGACCACTACTACGCCACCAGCGACCCGGAGACCTTCGAGAAGCTCGCCGGCACCTTCGACCTGATCCTCTCCACGGTCTCGGCCCCGCTGGACTTCGGCGCCTATCTGAGCCTGCTCAGGACGGACGGCGCCCTCGTCAACGTCGGCGCCCCCGAGGAGCCGATCGCCCTCAACCTCTTCTCCCTCATCGGCGGCCGCAAGACACTGGCCGGCTCGATGATCGGCGGCATCGCCGAGACCCAGGAGATGCTCGACTTCTGCGCGGAGCACGGCCTCGGCGCGGAGATCGAGGTCATCCGCGCCGACCAGATCAACGAGGCGTACGAGCGGGTGCTCGCCAGCGACGTGCGCTACCGCTTCGTGATCGACGCGTCGACGATCTGACCCCCCGATGAGCGCCTGAGCGCCTGCGTGCCGGGGCATGACCTCCGGGGTAATCGACCCCGTACGGCATGCCCCGGCACTCTTGCGTCATGACCGCTTACGCCATCGGAAACCTGCGCCCCCAGCCCGTCGTCGACGACGAGGTCCTCACCTACATCGAGCGCATCCAGGCCACGCTGGATCCCTTCGGCGGCCACTTCCTCGTCCACGGCGCGCCGAGGCGCGAGGTCCGCGAGGGTACGTGGCCGAACGGGCTGGTGATCATCGGCTTCCCGTCGTTCGACCTGGCCCGCGACTGGTACGACTCCGCCGCCTACCAGGAGCTGATCCCGCTGCGGACCCGGCACATGGACGGCGACATCCTCCTGATCGACGGCGTCGGACCCGACTACGACCCGGCGGCGACGGCGGCCCTGATGCGGGCCGCGCGGGCGGACGCCTCAGGAGGCGCGGCCTGAGCGCAGGTCGAGCCGCCCGCCGCCGAAGCCGGCGCGGAAGCGGTGGTCGTGGGAGACCGCGACCACCGCCCCCTCGAACACGGCGAGCGCCGCCTCCAGGTCCTCCACCAGGCTGAGCGCCACATGGTTGGTCGGCTCGTCCAGGACCAGCAGGTCGGCCGGCCGGGTCACCAGCCGGGCCAGTTCGAGGCGGCGGCGCTGACCCACCGAGAGCGCGGCCACCGGTACGCGCAGGTCCTCCTCCCGGAACAGCCCGAGGGCGAGCAGTTCGTCCGCGTGCTCCTCGGGAGGGCCGGGGCGGCCCGCCGCGTACGCCGTGAGCAGCGGCTCGCGGGACGGTACGGCGGGCAGTTCCTGGGGCAGATAGCCGACCCGGGCCGGCCGGGTGACCGTCCCGCTGTCGGGCACCAGGTCACCGGCGAGGACGCGCAACAGGGTCGTCTTCCCGGCGCCGTTGGGGCCGGAGACCAGCAGCCGGTCCGCCGCCCCGATCCGCAGCCGGTCGAGACGCAGCCGGTCGCCGACGACGATGCCGGACAGCTCGGCGAGAGGACCGTGCGCGGCGGTGCCGGTTCCGGCGGCCGTCTCCTGCCCCGCCGTCCCTTCCCCGGCCGGGCCCGGCCACGCGCCGGCCGTCACCGCCCGGGCGGGCCGCGCCGTGGTGATCCTCGCCGTGAACCGCAGGGGCTCCGGCGGAGCCGGGACCGGCTCCCGGCGCAACTGGTCGAGCCGCTGGCGGGCCGCCCTGACCTGGCCCGACAGCTTGTTCTCGTGCGAGCGGCGGTGCTTGCCGAAGCCCTGCCGGGGGTCCTTGCCCGAGACCGCGAGCCGCTGCCCGGCCGCCGCCACCAGCTCCTCCGTACGGGCCAGCTCCTCCCGCCACTCCTCGTACTCCTGCGCCCGGCGGCGGCGGGCCGCGGCCTTCGCCGCGCGGTAGCCGGACCAGCCGTCGCCGTACCGGGTCACCGCGCGGGTGTCGCGGTCGACCTCCAGGATCGCCGTCGCCATCCCCTCCAGGAAGGCCCGGTCGTGGGTGACCGCCACCACCGTGCCCCGGTGGGACCGCAGCCGCTCCTCCAGCCAGCGGGTGGCGGCCCGGTCGAGATGGTTCGTCGGCTCGTCGAGCAGCAGCAGCTCGGCGCCCGAGGCCAGCACACAGGCGAGGGCGAGCCTCGACTGCTCCCCGCCGGAGAGCGTGCCGATCCGGCGGTCGTACGACACGTGGCCGAGACCGAGCCCGTGCAGGGCGGCGCCGACCCGGGCGTCGGCCTGGTAACCGCCGCGCTCCTCGTACCGGGTCGACAGCTCGCCGTAGGCGGCGAGTTGAGCGGGGGTCGCGGAGCCGAGCCGCTCCTCGGCCGCGCGCAGCTCCCGCTCCATCGCGCGCAGCTCGGCGAGGGCCGCGTCGACGGTGTCCCGCACGGTCTGCTCGGGGCCGACGCCGAACGTCTCGGCGAGCGTCTGGGCGAGACGGGCGGTGCCGCCGGGGAACCGGACGGTGAGCTGCCCGGTGTCGGGGGTCTCCGCCCCGGCGATCAGCCGGAGCAGGGTGGACTTGCCGGAGCCGTTCTCCCCGATGACGGCGGCCTTCTCGCCGGGGCGGACGGTGAGGGAGACCTGGTCGAGGACGGAGCGGTCCCCGTACGACTTCGAGACATGACTGAGCGTGAGCTGGGCGCGGTCGCGCATGGGTTCTTTCCCTGGGGGCTGGATTCCTTCGGGCCGGTCAGGAAGGGACACCGGCGACCGCCACCGTCGCGCCCTGTGACGCGATCAGCGGGTCGAGCCGTGTCCACGGCCGGAATCAGAGAAAGAAGTAGTACGTACCCATGCGCTCGAGTGTAGACGGGCGGCCCGCCGACGACGCGGTGAATATCGTCCACCGACTCGCGCGCGGGCGGACGGGCCCGGCCCCGGGAACGTCACCGGGGCCGGGATCACGCCGCTGGGGCGGGCGGGTGCTACTCGGCCTTCGCCACGCCGATCGGGCACGAGACGCCCGTACCGCCGATGCCGCAGTAGCCGGCCGGGTTCTTGTCCAGGTACTGCTGGTGGTACCCCTCCGCCGGGTAGAAGGCGCGGCCTTCGGCGGGGAGGATCTCGGTGGTGATGGTGCCGTGGCCGGAGCCGGTCAGGACCTTCTGGTACGCGGCGCGGGAGGACTCGGCCGCCTCGGCCTGGGCGGGGGAGTGGGTGTAGATCGCCGAGCGGTACTGGGTGCCGACGTCGTTGCCCTGGCGGAAGCCCTGGGTCGGGTCGTGGGACTCCCAGAAGAGCTTGAGCAGTCGCTCGTACGAGACGGTCCGCGGGTCGAAGACGACCCGCACGGCCTCGGTGTGGCCGGTGAGGCCCGAGCAGACCTCTTCGTAGACCGGGTTCGGGGTCAGACCGCCCTGGTAGCCGACGAGGGTCGTCCAGACGCCCTCGGTCTGCCAGAACTTGCGCTCGGCACCCCAGAAGCAGCCGAGCCCGAAGTCCGCGATCTCAAGACCCTCGGGGTACGGCCCGAGCAGCGGGTTGCCGAGGACCGTGTGGCGCTCCGGCACGGCGAACTCGGGCTCCGGGCGCCCCTTGAGCGCCTGCTCGGGGGTGGGGAGGACGGGGGTGCGTGACAGGAACATGCGGCATCTCCTCGACGGTGGGCGTTACCCACAACACCCGGCGCCCGGGAGGGATTCCCCGGGCCCCCGCCGGGGCAACGGGAGCGGCACCCCCTACCGCGGCAGCGTCGCCGGGCTGCCGCCGTTCGCCTCGTAGCCCGCCACCGCCAGGTTGCGGTAGACGGTGTACTCCGCCGCCGGGTCGCCGTTCATCGTCCACGGCAGGGCGCCGACATGGCCGTCCACGTGCACCAGCTGGTGCATCGCCTCGGACCAGCGTTCCGCGCGGACCAGGAAGAAGACGAGGAGGTGGCGGACGTGGGCGAGCATCGGGTCGTCGGGGCGGGCCGAGTGGACCGCGTACAGCGCGCCCTCCATCGCCCTGCTCACCACGGCGGAGCCGTAGAAGTCCCGCACCAGCGCCACCTCGGGCAGATGCTCGTACACCGCGAACAGCGGCAGGGCGGCGAGCAGCGAGCCCCGCGGGGCGCGGGCGGCGGCAGCCGTCGCGAAGCGGTCGGCGTCCTCGCGCGAGCCGTGCCACTTCTCGCACCAGTAGTGCAGGGCCGCCAGATGCGCGCCCATGTGCTGCGGCGCCCGGTCGATGATCTTCGCCCAGACCTGGTCGAACTCCTCGTGGCTGTATCCGAGTCCACGCGCGACCGCGAGCTGCGTGATGTACGGAACGGGGTCGCCCGGAGCCAGCAGCGCCGCCTCCTCGCTCACCTTTCGGGCCTCTTCGAGGATGATCCGGAAGTCGTCCGTGCCGGCCGCGGAGGACCGCCACGCCTGCTGCACCAGGAACTCCGCGTGCACCGCCGCGCCGCCCGCGTCCTTGGGCGAGTCCGAGCGCCAGGCGCGCAGCCACGCCCCGCCGGCCCCCGGCCGCTGCCGCAGCTCCAGGGAGGCCGCGCCCGCGAACGCCTGGACGCGCTGCCAGCGGACCTCGCTCTCCTTGTCGGTGCCGGCGAGCAGCTGCGAGGCCGCCCGCCAGTCCTGGGTCGCCTGCACCACGTCGAGGACGTCGATCAGATCCCGGTCGGGCCCCGGCATCCGTACGTCCTGCTCCTCCTGGCGCAGGAAGCCGTACGCCTCCGGGTCGGCGGCGTCGGGCGAGCCGGGCGCCACCTGCTGGATGCCGCCACCGCCCCGACGGCGGCGGACGTACGGAGCGACGACCGCGAACAGCAGGCCCATCGCGAGCAGGAACCAGAGAATCTCCATGCGCCCATTCTCCCGTACGCCCGTGAGACACCGGCTGAGACGGTGGGCGGCGGGGGACCGTCGTCCGGACTACGCTCCTGCCTCATGAGCGACCAGCACTCACACCAGAGCTTCGAGACCCGCGCGATCCACGCGGGCAACACCGCCGACCCGCTGACCGGCGCGGTCGTCCCGCCCATCTACCAGGTGTCCACCTACAAGCAGGACGGTGTGGGCGGGCTCCGCGGCGGTTACGAGTACAGCCGCAGCGCCAACCCCACCCGTACCGCCCTCGAGGAGAACCTGGCGGCGCTGGAGGGCGGCCGCCGCGGCCTCGCCTTCGCCTCCGGGCTCGCCGCCGAGGACTGCCTGCTGCGCACGCTGCTGGCCCCCGGCGACCACGTGGTCGTCCCGAACGACGCCTACGGCGGCACCTTCCGGCTCTTCGCCAAGGTCGTCCAGCGCTGGGGCGTCGACTTCTCGGTCGCCGACAGCTCCGACCTGGCATCGGTGCGAGGCGCGATCAACGACCGTACGAAGGTGATCTGGGTCGAGACCCCGTCGAACCCGCTGCTCGGCATCACCGACATCGCGGCGGTCGCGGACCTGGCCCGCACGGCCGGCGCGAAGCTGGTCGTCGACAACACCTTCGCCTCCCCGTATCTGCAGCAGCCGCTGGCCCTCGGCGCGGACGTCGTGGTGCACTCGCTCACCAAGTACATGGGCGGCCACTCGGACGTCGTCGGCGGTGCGCTGGTGACGGCCGACGAGGCGCTCGGCGAGGAGCTGGCGTACCACCAGAACGCGATGGGCGCGATCGCCGGTCCGTTCGACTCGTGGATCGTGCTGCGCGGCATCAAGACGCTCGCCGTCCGGATGGACCGGCACAGCGAGAACGCCGGCAAGATCGCCGAGATGCTCACCCAGCACCCGAAGGTCACCAAGGTGCTCTACCCGGGTCTGGCGGAGCACCCGGGCCACGAGATCGCCGCCAAGCAGATGCGGGCGTTCGGCGGAATGATCTCGTTCCAGGTGGCGGGCGGCGAGGAGGCGGCCGTCGAGGTCTGCAACCGGGCGCGGCTGTTCACGCTCGGGGAGTCCCTCGGCGGCGTCGAGTCGCTGATCGAGCACCCGGGCCGGATGACGCACGCCAGCGTCGCCGGATCGGCCCTGGAGGTCCCGGCGGACCTGGTGCGCCTCTCCGTGGGCATCGAGAACGCCGACGACCTGCTCGCGGACCTGCGCCAGGCGCTCGGCTAGTCGGTACGCCGGTCCGTACGCCCGGTCCCTACGTCCGGTCCGTCGGTACGTCGTCGGCCGGGCGCTCCCGTCGGGGCGCCCGGCTACGGCTCAGGCGTCGACCTTCTCGTCCTCCAGAGATTCGCGGACCATCGCGCGCAGCTCGGGGCTGTCGGCGTGACCGTGCACGGAGACGGCGTGCTCGGCCGCGGCCCGTACGACTTCCTCTTCCTCGCCGATGATGGTGAGCGTGCAGTTCATGACGCTGGGCGTCTTGCGGCAGTCGGCGACTTTCCTGGTCATGACGGTCTCCTCGGTGTCGGACCGCTTGCTGCACCTTCCACGCTAGCCCCCCTGTCACCAGCCTTCGAGAGGCGGCGTGGTCCCGGCCGGCGGGACCGCCCACGGCTCCGCCACCGACGCCCACACCGCGAACGCGATCACGGCCGCCGCCAGGAGCGTCCACAGGACCCGGCGCACCATCCGGCCCCGGTGCAGCAGACGGGTGCCGCGCTCCACCGCCCGCGCCGCCAGGTCGCCGGGGACCTGCGGGTGCGGGGATTCGAGCATGCGCCGGACCTGGTCCTCCGGCCGCTCGGGCCGGATCATGAGGCCGCCCTCCTCGACGGAGCGCCGGCCCGCCGGTCGCTCAGGGCGGAGACGGCGCGGGCGCAGATCGCCCGGACCCGCTCCTCGGGCAGTCCGAGGAGCGCCGCCGCCTGTTCCTCGGCCACCCCCTCGTACAGCCGCAGCACCACGACGAGACGTTCCTGCGGAGTGAGCGCGGCGAGGATGCCACCGCCCCGGGCGCGATGGTGGCGCCAGGCGGCGCGCGCGAAGCGGGCGGCGAGGTCGGCACGGGTGACGTCGTACGGATCCTCCCCGCGCAGCCGGTCCCAGTGGGCGTAGGTGTGGGCGAGGGAGGCGGTCAACAGCGCCTGGGCGCGCGGGTTGCGGGCCCGGGTCTCGGCGGTGAGCAGGGTCGCCGCATGCAGCAGCCGCCCCGCCGCGCCCGCCACGAATCCCTCGAACTGCCGGGTGCGGCGGCGCCCTTCACCGCCCGGACCGTCCCGCCGATCTCGCACGTCCTCATATGAGGTCAGGCCGGGCCCCGGGTCAAGAGGTCGGGGAGGACTCCGCTTCCGGGTGCGCGGGAAGGCCCGTCTGCCGTGCGGACAGGGCCGAGTTGAAACGGGTGAGCAGGGTGCAGAACGACTCGCGCTCGGCCGGGGTCCAGCCTTCCGTCACCTCGGCCATCAGCTGCCGGCGCGAGGAACGGACCTCCTCCAGGCGGGCCAGCCCGCGCGGGGAGAGCTGGAGCACGACCGCCCGCCCGTCCTCCGGGTGCGAGGTGCGTTTGACCAGGCCGGTGTCGACGAGCGGGGCGACCTGGCGGGTGACGGTGGACGAGTCGATGCCCATGCCCGCCGCGAGCGCCTTGACGCCCATCGGGCCCTCCTGGTCCAGCCGGTTGAGGAGCAGGTACGCGGCGCGGTCCATGGAGTTGCGGAGCTGGCCGGTGCCGCCGAGGCGGGTCTGTTCGGCCCGGCGGGCGAAGACGGCCACCTGGTGCTGGAGGGCATCGAGGAGACCGGGGTCGAGCTCAGTCGTCATGTCCTGAGATGTGGGCATGGCTGTGGGGGCTCTCTCGTGCGGTGGTCGGTTGGTGGGGGACAGAGTACGCGGAGCGGCGTGAGTCCGTACCGGCGCTGCGCAAACCCGATGCGGCCCCGCTCCCCGGGCGGCCATGGGGCCCGTGAGCTGCGAGACTTGCTGTCATGAGCTTCCGTACGCCTCGCCCCTTGCATCCCCTGATCCTCGACGATGTGCGCGGGGCGCAGAAGATGCTCTCCGGTGTGGCCAGGGTGACGGCGATGGAGGGCAGCCGCTATCTGTCCTCGCTGGTGGGGGCGCCGGTGCACCTTAAGTGCGAGAACCTGCAACGGACGGGTTCGTTCAAGCTGCGCGGGGCGTACGTGCGGATCTCGGGGCTGCGCCCCGAGCAGCGGGCGGCCGGGGTGGTCGCCGCCTCGGCGGGCAACCACGCGCAGGGGGTCGCGCTCGCCTCCGCCCTCCTCGGCGTCCACGCGACGGTCTTCATGCCGGTCGGGGCCCCGCTGCCGAAGGTCGCCGCGACCCGGGAGTACGGCGCCGACGTGCGGCTGCACGGCCATGTCGTCGACGAGACGCTGGCGGCGGCGGAACAGTACGCGGCGGAGACCGGCGCGGTCTTCATCCACCCCTTCGACCACCCGGACATCATCGCCGGGCAGGGCACCGTCGGCCTGGAGATCCTGGAGCAGTGCCCGGAGGTCCGCACGATCCTGGTCGGCGTCGGCGGTGGCGGCCTGGTGGCCGGCGTCGGGCTCGCGGTGAAGTCGGTGCGCCCCGATGTGAAGGTCATCGGCGTCCAGGCGGAGGGCGCGGCCGCCTACCCGCCCTCGCTGGCCGCGGGGCACCCGGTCGCGATCGACGCGCCGGTGACGATGGCGGACGGGATCAAGGTGGGGCGGCCCGGCGACGTGCCGTTCGCGATCGTCCAGGAGTACGTCGACGAGATCCGCACGGTCTCGGAGGACGCGCTCTCCACGGCGCTGCTGCTCTGCCTGGAGCGGGCGAAGCTGGTGGTCGAACCGGCGGGCGCGAGCCCGGTGGCGGCGCTGCTGAGCGACCCGAAGGCGTTCCAGGGGCCGGTGGTGGCCGTGCTGTCCGGCGGGAACGTGGATCCGCTCCTGATGCAGCGGGTCCTGCGGCACGGCATGGCGGCGGGCGGCCGCTATCTGAGCCTGCGGCTGCGGGTCACGGACCGGCCGGGGGCGCTGGCGACGCTGCTCGCCGTGCTGACGGTGGTCGACGCCAACGTCCTGGACGTGAGCCATGTGCGGACCGATCCGCGTCTGGGGCTCACGGAGGCGGAGGTCGAGCTGCACCTGGAGACGAAGGGCCCGGAGCACTGCGAGGAGGTCGCGACGGCGCTGCGGGAGGCGGGGTACACGGTGATCGGCTAGCGGCGGCGGCCGGAAGCGGAAGCCGAAGCGGGAACGGCACGGCGCGGGAGACCGGAGAGGTCACCCGCGCCGTTCTCGTATGCGCGTACGAGCGGGGTTGTGTATCGCGATGTATCGCGTTACCGTGTGGTGGGATCACAAATTCGGTGGGCGACGCCCGCCCTTCAAACCTAAACTCGCGTGAAACGCCCACATCCCTGGGAGAAACCACATGCCAGGCGCGATCTACGCCGAGGGTCTGGTGAAGACCTTCGGCGACGTACGAGCTCTGGACGGAGTGGACCTCGACGTACCCGAGGGCACGGTCCTGGGTCTGCTCGGCCCGAACGGCGCGGGGAAGACGACCACCGTCCGCGTCCTGACGACACTGCTCCAGCCGGACAGCGGAAAGGCGGTCGTCGCCGGAATCGACGTCCTCAAGCACCCCAACGAAGTGCGCCGCTCGATAGGCCTCTCCGGACAGTTCGCCGCCGTCGACGAGTATCTGACGGGACGTGAGAACCTCCAGATGGTCGGCCGGCTCTATCAGATGAACGCCAAGCGGGCGAAGGCCCGGGCGGGCGAACTCCTGGAGCGCTTCAACCTCGCCGACGCGGCCGACCGCCCCGCCAAGACCTACTCCGGCGGCATGCGCCGCCGCCTCGACCTCGCCGCCGCGCTCGTCGTCTCACCGCCGGTGATGTTCATGGACGAGCCGACCACCGGCCTCGACCCCCGCAACCGGCAGGCGCTGTGGGAGGTCATCCAGGAGCTGGTCGCGGGCGGTACGACCCTGCTCCTGACGACCCAGTATCTGGAGGAGGCCGACCACCTCGCCCACGACATCTGCGTCGTCGACCACGGCAAGGTCATCGCGCGCGGCACCTCGGACCAGCTCAAGGCCCAGACGGGCGGCGAGCGGGTCGAGGTCGTCGTCCACGAGCGCGAGATGATCGGCCCGGCCCGCGACGTGCTCGCCCGCTACGGCCTGGCCGGCATCGGCCACGGCGAGGTCGCGGTCGAGGAACACACCCGCAAACTGACCGTCCCCGTCACCGGCGGCGCCAAGCTGCTCGCCGAGGTCATCCGCGATCTCGACACCCGGGGCGTCGAGATAGACGACATCGGACTGCGGCGGCCCACCCTCGACGACGTCTTCATCTCGCTGACCGGCCACGCCGCCGAACTGGCGGACGAGGAGAACGGCGAGGCGCCGCAGGACGCCAAGGGCCGCTCGAAGAGCCGGAAGGAGGCGGCCAAGTGACCGCAGTGACGGAGACCCCGCGGCTCAAGGGCCCCAGGCCGCGCGGGGGAGTGGCCCAGTCGATCAGCGACTCCCTGGTCGTCGCGCAACGCAACCTGATCCGGATGACCCGGATCCCCGAGATGATCATCTTCGGGCTGATCCAGCCGATCATGTTCGTGGTGCTGTTCAGCTACGTCTTCGGCGGCTCGATCACCGTCGGCGGCAGCACCTCGCCCGCCGCCTACCGCGAGTTCCTGATGGCGGGCATCTTCGCCCAGACGGTCACCTTCGCCACGGCCGGCGCGGGCGCGGGCATCGCCGACGACATGCACAAGGGCCTCATCGACCGCTTCCGCTCCCTGCCGATGGCGCGCGGCGCGGTCCTGACCGGCCGCACCCTCGCCGACCTGGTGCAGACCGCCCTCACCATCGTGGTCCTCGCCGTCGTCGCACTCCTGGTGGGCTGGCGCACGCACGAGAACCTGGGCAAGGTCCTGGGAGGCTTCGCCCTCCTGCTCCTCCTCGGCTACGCCTTCTCGTGGATCGGCGCCCTGATCGGCCTCTCGGTACGGACCCCGGAGGCGGCCACCTCCGGCGGCCTGATCTGGCTCTTCCCGCTGACGTTCATCTCCAACGCCTTCGTGCCGTCGAACAACATGCCGGCCTTCCTGCGGCACATCGCGGAGTGGAACCCGTTCAGCGCCACGGTCCAGGCGGCCCGCGAACTCTTCGGCAACCTCCCACCGGGCTACCGCGCGCCGGACGCCTGGCCGATGCAGCACCCGGTGTGGGCCTCGATCATCTGGTCGGTCCTGATCATCCTGGTGTTCCGCACCCTGGCCGTACGGAAGTACCGCTCGGCGACCGCGTGAATCAGGGCGGACAGCCCGAGACCACCAGGACGCCGAAGAGCGGAGGGCCGGACCCCGTGGGGTCCGGCCCTCCGCTTCGAAGGAGCAGGCGTCAGCCGGTGTACGGCTTGGCGCTCAGGATCTTCACCGTGGCCTTCTTGCCGTTCGGCAGCTCGTACTCGGCGTCCTCGCCGGCCTTCTTGCCGTTGACGCCCACGCCGAGCGGCGACTGCGGCGAGTAGGTCTCGATGTCACTGCTCGCGTACTCGCGGGAGGCGAGCAGGAAGGTCATCGTGTCGTCCTCGTCACCGTCGAACGCGATCGTGACGACCATGCCGGGCGCGACGACACCCTCGTCGGCCTGGGCCTCGCCCACCTTGGCGTGTTCCAGGAGCTGGGTGAGCTGGCGCACCCGGAGCTCCTGCTTGCCCTGCTCCTCCTTGGCCGCGTGGTACCCGCCGTTCTCGCGCAGGTCGCCTTCCTCGCGCGCCGCGGCGATCTTGGCGGCGATCTCGGTTCGCGCGGGACCAGACAGGTACTCCAGCTCGGCCTTGAGCTGGTTGTACGCCTCCTGGGTGAGCCAGGTGACGTTGTCGCTGGTCTGGGTCACAGGTGCTCCTCGTAGGTACCGGGAATACAAAGCATCGCCCTACCCGGAAGGATTTCCCTCCTGAGTGGGCGAAACCACGAGCCTAACAATTAGTGGCGGAAAGGGGGAGGACCTCAACCATCAGGATGCCGTCGCCCCAGGTCAGCGGGTGGACACGGTCCGCCTCGCCGAGGGGTCCCTACCCGCTGCTACCGGGCGCTACACCCGACGAGCTCGGCGCTGGTCGCACGCGCGGTGGTACGGATCGTCCACACGCGGTCGATCCGGTCGCCCGCCTCCTCGACGCGGACGTCCTTGCGGCCGACCTCCGCCCCGTCCTCGGCGCGCGAACGCAGCGTGCAGACGCCCTTGGCGCCGGTGTCCTTGCGGACCTCCAGATGCACCTGGACCTCGCTGTCGCTGACGATGTCGAACTTGATCATCTCGGCGCTGATCTTGTTGTCGGCGACGTAGTACCAGCCGAACCAGCCCATCAGGCCGAGGAAGAGCACACCCAGAACAGCGCCGGCGACCTTCAGCGTCCGGTCGGCGCGCTCGTCCGCGGAGCGGCCGTAGCGCCCCTCGGGCAGCTGCTCTCGCACCGCGCTCATGGTCTTTCCTCTCGACGCCGGGGCACCCGGAATTTTCCGCCCCCCGGTTCCGTCACTATAGAGACCTCCCTCCGCGACGAATCACCGAGGACCGAGTCTTGACTGAGCAGCTGCGACTGATGGCCGTTCACGCCCACCCCGACGACGAGTCGAGCAAGGGCGCGGCGACGATGGCCAAGTATGTGTCCGAGGGGGTGGACGTCCTTGTGGTCACGTGCACGGGCGGCGAGCGCGGCTCCATCCTCAATCCCAAGCTCCAGGGCGACGCCTACATCGAGGCGAACATCCACGAGGTGCGCCGCAAGGAGATGGACGAGGCCCGCGCGATCCTCGGCGTGAAGCAGGAGTGGCTGGGCTTCGTCGACTCCGGCCTGCCGGAGGGCGACCCGCTGCCCCCGCTGCCCGAGGGCTGCTTCGCCCTGCAGGACGTCGACACGGCGGCCGGCGAGCTGGTCCGCAAGATCCGTTCCTTCCGTCCGCAGGTCATCACGACCTACGACGAGAACGGCGGATACCCCCACCCCGACCACATCATGACCCACAAGATCACGATGGTCGCCTTCGACGCCGCCGCGGACACCGAGAAGTACCCGGAGGCGGAGTTCGGCCCGGCCTTCCAGCCGCAGAAGCTCTACTACAACCAGGGCTTCAACCGCCCCCGCACGCTCGCCCTGCACCAGGCGCTGCTCGACCGGGGCCTGGAGTCCCCGTACGGCGAGTGGCTGGAGCGCTGGAAGGAGTTCCAGCCCGCCGAGCGCACGCTGACCACGTCCGTGCCGTGCGCGGACTTCTTCGAGACCCGCGACAAGGCCCTGGTCGCCCACCGTACGCAGATCGACCCGGACGGCGGCTGGTTCCGCGTGCCCATGGAGATCCAGAAGGAGGTCTGGCCGACGGAGGAGTACGAACTCAGCAAGTCGCTGGTCGATACCTCCCTCCCCGAGAGCGACCTCTTCGCGGGCATCCGCGACAATGCCTGACATGAGCGCACACCTGGCACTGACCCACCTTGTCCCCCTGGCCGCCCAGGAGCTGGACAAGAACAAGGTGACCCCCGGCGTCCTCGGCTTCGTCGTCTTCGCCGTGATGGCCGCCGCCGTCTGGATGCTGATGAAGTCGATGAACCGCCACATGGGCAAGGTCACCTTCGAGGAGGCCCCGGACCCGGCCGCCGCCGCACCGAAGGCGGCGAAGGCGGCCACGCGGGAGTAGCAGGGCCCTCGCACCCCTGACGCGAGGCCCCGGGACCGCCCGGGGCCCGCTCAGGGGCGCCCCTGTCCCCTCGCCGGCACCGGCACCCCCATCACCTCCCGGGCGTGCCGGTTCGGCACCATGCCCAGGCCCCAGGCCTGCCAGCCCGCCGCGGACCGGACACCCCGCTCCAGGACCAGGCCGTAGGCCTCCGCGCAGTCCTCCAGCTTGCCGTCGCGGGTCGCGTGCCGGTCCTCGACCAGCCGGGCCAGCTCCTCACGCGCCGCCGCCGCACCGGCCTCCGCACCGCCGGGGAAGGCGTACGGAAGCAGCGTGCAGCGCAAGAAGCGCGCCCAGTCCGCGCCCCGGCGGTCGTCGTACGAGAGGAACAGCCGGGCCGCCTCCTCGCACAGCTCCAGCGCCTGCGCGGCCCGGTTGTTCCCCGCGTCGACGATCGCCAGCTCCAGGCAGGTCCACGCCTCGCCGTGAGCCACCCCGATCCGGTGGAAGTCCGCCCGGGCGTCGACCAGCAGCTGCCGGGCGAAACCGGAGTTGCGCAGATTGCCGGTCCGGGCCGCGCGCTGGTCGCGGGTCACCCGCCCCGAGTGGTGCCGCGCGCAGGCCAGCCCGTACACGTCCCGCATCCGCGAGAACATCGTGCGCGCCCGCTCCAGCTCCCGCACCGCCTGGTCCAGATCGCCGGACTCCTCCAGGGCGTGCCCCAGGTAGTACAGGGTCCACGCCTCACCCCGGACGTCCTCCTGCTCCCGGTGCCGCGAGAGCGCCTCGCGCAGCCCGTCGACCGCCGCGGGGGCGTCCCCCTCGACGAGCCGGGCACGGGCCAGCTGGGTCATCGCCCACGCCTGCCCCCGCCCGTCGTGGGTCCGTCCGTACCGGTCGAGAGCCTGCCGCAGCGCCGTCTCCGCGCCCCGCGCGTCGCCCATCCGCAGACAGACCTGGCCGAGCTGGAAATGCGCCCACGCCTCGCCGTGCAGCGACTCGTTCTCCCGGTGCAGCGCGAGCGCACGGTCGAGCAGGGACAGCGCCTCCGCCGGCCGGCCCCGGTCCCGCTCCACCGCCGCCAGGGCGTGCAGCGTCCAGCCGCGGTCGGCGGCGAGCGACTCCGGCTCCTGCAGCACGAGCGCCTCGCGCAGCTTCGCCGACGCCTCCGTCAGATTGCCCTGGTGATGCAGGGTGATCCCGAGCGAGCAGAGCGCGAGCGCCGCCTCCGCGTCCTGGTGCGCCTCCTGATAGAGGGAGACCACCGACGCCAGCGTGGTGCGCGCCTTGTCGAGATCACCGAGCTGCCGGGCCGCGATACCGGTCCGCCACTGCACGGACCGGGACAGCAGGCCCTGCCCGACGGCGTCGGTCAGCTCGTTGATCTCCCCGAGCCGGTACAGGTCGCCGCGCAACAGGCAGTAGTCGCAGAGCGCGCCGAGCAGATTCGACACGGCCTGCTGGTCGACGCCCTCGGCGTGCCGCAGCGCCGCCGTGATGAAGCTCGACTCCTCGTCCAGCCAGCGCAGGGCCGCGTCCAGCGAACCGAAGCCGTGCCCGCCGAACCGGTCAGCGCGGTTGACGCGTGTCGACATCTTCCCGTCGACCATCCGGATCACCGCGTCCGCCAGCTCCGCGTAGTTCCGGATCAGCCGCTCCTGCGCCGCCGCGACCTCCGCCGCGTCCTCCTCCTCGGCCAGCCGGACGGCCGCGAAACCGCGCACCGAGTCGTGCAGCCGGTACCGCTCCCCGCCCCCGCCCTGCGCCGTGGCGGGACCCCCGCGCACATGGTCCAGGAGACCGGCCCGCGACAGCTCCCGCAGCAGCCGGGCCCCGTCCTGCCCCCTCCCGCCGAGCAGCGCGGCGGCCGCCGCCGCCCCCAGGGAGGCCCGCCCGGCCAGCGACAGCCGGCGCAGCAACCGCCGCCCGTCCTCGTCGAGATCGGCGGAGTACCGTACGGACAAGGCCCGTTCGAGGGGATCGGAGCTCCCGGCCCCCGCCAGCAGACCGGCGAGATCGCTCATCGAACGGCCCCCGAGCAACGACCCCGCCACCCGCAGCGCCAGCGGAAGCCCGCCGCACAGCTCCCGGATCCGGTCGAAGGCGTCGGAGTCGTACGGCCCCGGGTCGGGCGCCTCCGCCGCCTCCCGCAGCAGCTCCTCCGCGCCCGCCGCGTCCAGGGCGGTCACCGGCAGCTGGTGCACGGCCGCCGGCACGTCGGCCCCCAGCTCCAGCGGCTCCCGGCAGGTGACCAGGACCAGACTGTCCGAGCGCTCCGGCAGCAGCGTCCGCACCTGCTCCGCGTCCACCGCGTCGTCGAGCACCACCGTCACCGGCAGCCCGGTCAGATGCTGGTGGTACAACTCCGCCAGGCGGCGCACCTGCTGCTCGGGCGACGACCGCTCCCGGAACAGCAGCTGCTCGCGCGGCGCGCCCAGCCGGTTCAGCAGGTGCAGCAGCGCCTCCCGCGTCGACAGCGGCTTCTCGCCCCGCGTCCCGCCACCCCGCAGATCCACTACGCACGCCCCGCGGAACTGGTCCTTCAGCGCATGCGCCGCCCGTACGGCGAGCGTCGTACGTCCGGCACCGGGCTCGCCGTGCAGCACCACGACCGTCGGCCGGGTCGCCGTCGACGCCCGCCCGGCCTGCACCCACCGGGTGATCCGCGCCAGTTCGGCCCGCCGCCCCGCGAACGGCCCGGCCGGATCGGGGAGATGACCGAAGGACTGCTCCAGTACGGTACGGCGCCGGGCCGCCGCGCTGCGGTCCACGCCCCGTAACGGGGCCACCACCTTCCGCGGCGGCTCCTTCGCACCCGCGAGCAGGACCCGCTGCTGGTCCAGGAACGGTCGCACACCCCGTACCTCCAGAGCCGACAGCCACCGCAGCCGCGACTGCTCCGCCCCGCCCGGCCTGCTCAGCACGCCGGCCCTGCGGTGCGCGGCCGGCCAGTGGGAGGCGGTCACCTTCAGGACGGTCGCCGCCGCACCCGCCACCGCCACGACCGCCCCGGCGCCCAGCGCCGTCCCCGCCGCCGTCCCCAGCACCAGGTCGGCGCCGATCGCGGCGGCCGCCGCCACGGCGGTGACCAGCGCCGGGGTGCCCACCGCCGGCCCGCTGAACGCTTCGGACAGTGACCGCCGGCCGGCCTCCGCCCCCTCCACGGCCCGCAGATAAGCCGCGTACTCGTCGGCGGCGGCCGCCGCCATGGTGTCCAGTGCGGCCCGGCCGCGCGTCATCAGCGCGGTGGAGTCGGAGCGGCCCCCGGAGCGCCGCACCTCCTCCTCCACGAGGCGTGCCAGCAACCCCTCGGCTTCGGCCCGGTGGCTGTCCCGCATGTGCGTCCCCCTCCGCAAGCTTCCGCTTCCGGGAACAAGTGTCCTGCGCGACGCGCGTCGGCGCGAGGGAGCGGGGCCGAGGACCGGAGCCCCGACCAGGACCGCCCACGGGAACGGCCCGGATCGAACGGCTGACCGTCGACCTCACGTCCGGTGGCGTTCATCTGCCGAATAGCGCGTCCGAGTGAGCCGCCGGAACCAATCCCCATCCCGGCAGTTGATCAGGGCGCTTCGGTAACGGAGCATTCCAGGGCCCTCCAGCTCAAGAAGGAAATCTCGTGATCAAGAAGGTTCTCGCTACGGCGGCAGTTGCGGCCTCCGTCGTCGGTATGTCTGCTGCCACGGCGTCCGCGGCGGGTGACGACGGTTCGAACAGCGCCAACATCATCGGCAACCAGTCGAAGCAGTCGATCGGCAGCACCCACACCGGTGGTTACATGAGCCCGAACTTCGGTCTCGTCAACGGCGGCGTCCTGCACTGCTTCGACGTCCAGGACATCACCGCTCAGGTGCCGATCGTCAACATCGTTGCCGTCAATGTGGACGACATCCTGAGCCCGAAGCAGAACATGACGTGCGTTCAGAACTCCGTGCAGCAGCAGAACAACAACCCGCTGTCGGACCTCATCGACGTCCTGTCGGAGAACGCGAACACCGACGCCAAGTGACGTCCGCTTCACCGCTGAGCGGCCCCGCCCCTCGCTGATCCGCTGCGAGGGGCGGGGCCGCCCGCCGTACCGGGGCCCCGCGCGCACGCCACTCCGGTGGCGTACGGGCGGGGCCCCGCCGTGTGCGCGAGGATGGGGGTATGCCGAACAGACTGGCCCATGAGACGTCCCCGTACCTCCTCCAGCACGCCGACAACCCGGTCGACTGGTGGCCGTGGTCGCCCGAGGCGTTCGCCGAGGCGCGCCGCCGCGACGTTCCCGTGCTGCTCAGCGTCGGCTACAGCAGCTGCCACTGGTGTCATGTCATGGCGCACGAGTCCTTCGAGGACGACGACACCGCTGCGTACATGAACGAGCACTTCCTGTCCGTCAAGGTCGACCGCGAGGAACGCCCCGACGTCGACGCCGTCTACATGGAGGCCGTGCAGGCGGCCACCGGACAGGGCGGCTGGCCCATGACCGTCTTCCTCACCCCGGACGCCGAGCCCTTCTACTTCGGCACCTACTTCCCGCCCGAGTCCCGGCACGGCATGCCGTCCTTCGGTGACGTCCTGGAGGGCGTCTCCCGTGCCTGGACCGAGCGCCGCGACGAGGTCGCCGAGGTCGCCGGAAAGATCGTCAAGGACCTCTCCTCCCGCTCCCTGGCCTTCGGCGGCTCCGGCGTCCCCGGCGAGCAGGAGCTGGCCGAGGCGCTCCTCGGCCTGACCAGGGAGTACGACGCCACGCGCGGCGGCTTCGGCGGCGCACCCAAGTTCCCGCCGTCGATGGCGCTGGAGTTCCTGCTCCGCCACTACGCCCGTACGGGGGCGGAGGGCGCGCTCCAGATGGCCGCCGACACCTGCGAGGCGATGGCCCGCGGCGGTATCTACGACCAGCTCGGCGGCGGCTTCGCCCGCTACTCCGTGGACCGCGACTGGGTCGTACCGCACTTCGAGAAGATGCTGTACGACAACGCCCTGCTGTGCCGGGTGTACGCGCATCTGTGGCGGGTCACCGGCAGTGACCTGGCCCGGCGGGTGGCGCTGGAGACCGCGGACTTCATGGTCCGCGAACTGCGCACGGCGGAAGGCGGTTTCGCCTCCGCGCTGGACGCCGACAGTGACGACGGGACCGGGCGGCATGTCGAGGGCGCGTACTACGTCTGGACGCCGGAGCAGCTGGCCGAGGTCCTCGGGGAGGAGGACGCCCGGTACGCCGCCCGGTATTTCGGGGTGACCGAGGAGGGCACCTTCGAGGAGGGGGCCTCCGTCCTCCAGCTCCCGCGGGAGGCGGGGGTGGCGGACGCCGGCCGGATCGCCTCGGTCAGGGAACGGCTGCTCGCCGCCCGTGACCGCCGCCCGCGCCCCGGACGCGATGACAAGATCGTCGCCGCCTGGAACGGGCTCGCGATCGCCGCCCTCGCCGAGACCGGCGCCTTCTTCGACCGGCCCGACCTGGTCGAGCGTGCGACGGAGGCCGCCGATCTGCTCGTACGCCTCCACATGGGCGAGGGCGCGCGGCTCTCCCGTACCTCCAAGGACGGTCACGCCGGAGCCAACGCCGGCGTCCTGGAGGACTACGCCGATGTCGCCGAGGGGTTCCTGGCGCTCGCCGGGGTCACCGGGGAGGGCGTGTGGCTGGAGTTCGCCGGCTTCCTGCTCGACATCGTCCTCGACCAGTTCGTCGCCGAGGGCGGCGCGCTGTACGACACCGCGCACGATGCCGAGGCCCTGATCCGCCGGCCTCAGGATCCGACCGACAACGCGACCCCGTCCGGCTGGACGGCGGCCGCCGGCGCGCTGCTCTCCTATGCCGCGCACACCGGCTCCGAGGCGCACCGGGCCGCCGCCGAGGGCGCGCTCGGGGTGGTCAAGGCGCTGGGGCCGCGCGCGCCCCGGTTCATCGGCTGGGGTCTGGCCACCGCCGAGGCGCTGCTCGACGGGCCCCGGGAGATCGCGGTGGTCGGCCCGGCGGGTGACGCCTCCGACGACGGCCCGGCCCGTGCCCTGCACCGCACCGCGCTGCTGTCCCCCGCGCCCGGCGCGGTCGTCGCCTTCGGCGCCCCGGACAGCGAGGAGTTCCCGCTGCTCAAGGACCGTCCTCTGGTGGACGGGGGAGCGGCCGCGTACGTCTGCCGCCACTTCACCTGTGACGCGCCGACGACGGACCCGGCCGAGCTGGCCCGCGTGCTGTCCCGCTGACCGTGGCGGGGTCCTTCGGCGGCACCCCGGTGCAGTCGGCGCCCCGCCCTCCGGCCGGTTCACGCTGTCCATGAACCGGCGGACGTCGATCGTTCGAATAATGGGGATGTCCGCACGTTAAATCGATTTCCCTCGCACACAGGTACGCGACGTGACATCGGCGGGACGAATCACCCTCCTGCGGGGGCTGTGGAATGATAGGGAGCCCGCAGTGGATGGGAGGGAGAAGATGGCGCCCGACCCAGGTAAATGGGAGCGGATGGCCTTCATTCCGAGGAGCCGTTATGTGGCGGACCCGCCACCGGCCACCCGGATCGACACCGGGTCCTCCCCGTCGCCCGTCTATTCCTCGATGGTCCAGCGCTGGGCGCGCGACGGCCGTACGGTTCCGGGTATGCCGGACCTGGAGTGGGAACGGCTGATGAATACGCCCATCTGGCCGCGTTGAACGGCAGCGGTGTCCGTCCACCGGAGTGCCCGCCGTGCCGTACGCGCGGCATTCGGGGGATTCCGATGAGTGCGATGGAGTGAATGGCGTCGATCCGACGATCTGCCGGTCTCCTTTATATGGCATGGTCGTCGAGATGTGTGCAGCGGAGGCCGGGAGCATGAATGCGCCCGCGCATCACGAAATCCGTGAACAGTCTTCCGCCGCAGAAAGGATCCAGACGAAATGATGTGTAAGAAGGCTGCGGTCGTCGTCGCCGGAATCGTCATGGCCATGGGTGCGGCGTCGCCCGCCTTCGCGGACGCGGGAGCGAAGGGCGCGGCCGTCGGTTCGTCGGGCTTCGCCTCCGGAAACGTCGTCCAGGTGCCGATCCACATGCCGATCAACGCCTGTGGCAACAGCATCAACCTCATCGGCCTGGTCAACCCGGCCTTCGGCAACACCTGCGTCAACGCCTGACGCATCCTCAGGGCCGGTCCCGGAAGGCGCCACCACGCCGTCCGGGACCGGCCTTTTCCATGCCCGGGTGCACCAACCGGGCGATGAAAATCCCCCGATGGGCTACTGATCGGATCGTGACCGCGTCCACGGTCAGCCCATTAGGAATACTTTCGGAGTATCAGACTGACGGATCGTCAAACTGTGTGATTCCAGAAGGAGTGGCCATGGCCCATCGAAAGCGGAAGACATCGAGAGTGTGGCTGGGGGTGCTCACCGCCGGTCTCCTCACATCGGGCTCAGTCGTGCTGTCCTCCCCCGTGCACGCCGCCGAACCCGTCCCGGCCAAAGACCCCGCGCCGTCCCTGTCCACCGCGATGGGAGCATTCCTGGAATCGGGCCCGGTCGGCGTCAGCCGGATCTCCCAGCTGGAGCGGTGGCTCGGCGGGCGCGAGCTGCGCGTCGGCCACACGTACCTTCCCGGCGACCTCTGGTCGAACATCGAGGGTCCCCCTGGCTTCCTGGACGCCTGGGCGCAGTGGCGCAACGAGCGGAAGGACCGGCTGTTCGTCCTGAACGTGCCGATGCTGGAGCGGAACGAGGCCGGGGTCTCCGACCACGAGGTCCGTCGGCAGCTCCAGCTCGGTGCGGCGGGCTACTTCGACCATCACTTCCGGACGCTGGCCGAGCGGCTCGTCGGCCTGAAGGCGGCGGACACCGTCATCGTCCTCGGCTGGGAGATGAACGGGACCACCTACACGCACCGGTGTGCGCCGGATCCCACGGCGTGGAAGAAGTACTGGAACCGGATCGTCACCACCATGCGTTCCGTTCCCGGCCAGAAGTTCCGCTTCGATTTCACCCCGAGCCGGGGGACGGACGCCATTCCGTGGACGGAATGCTATCCGGGTGACGACGTCGTCGACATCATCGGCATGGACTCGTACGACCAGCCGACGGGGGCTGGTTTCGACCGGCACGTCAAGGAGCCGTACGGGCTGCAGAAGCAGGTGGATTTCGCGGCCGAGCGCGGCAAGGAGATCTCCTACCCGGAATGGGGGCTCTTCCGTAACGGCGACAATGCCGAGTACATGCGGCGGATGCTCGAATGGATGGACGAGCACAAGCCGCTGTATCACACGATCACGGACTACTGCCCGCACGGCGTCTGGCAGTGCGGGGACAACCCGAGGTCGGCGCAGGTCTTCCGGCAGATGCTGTACGGGGTCGAGCCGGAGATCCCCGAGGTGCCGGAGGTGCCGGAGGTTCCTGAGCTGCCCGAGGTCCCCGAGGTGCCGGAGATCCCACCGAAGCCGAAGCCGAAGCCCGAGCCGAAGCCGGAACCGAAGCCGGAACCGAAGCCGGAACCGAAGCCTGAGCCGAAGCCGGAACCGAAGCCTGAGCCGAAGCCGGAACCGAAGCCGGAACCGAAGCCTGAGCCGAAGCCGGAACCGAAGCCGGAACCGAAGCCGGAGCCCAAGCCTGAGCCGAAGCCGGAACCGAAGCCCGAGCCCAAGCCGGAACCGAAGCCGGAGCCCAAGCCTGAGCCGAAGCCGGAACCGAAGCCGGAACCGAAGCCCGAGCCCAAGCCCGAGCCCAAGCCCGAGCCCAAGCCCGAGCCGCAGTGCTGGACCATCAATCTGGGTTCGTGGGTGGAGAGCTGGATCGGTGGCACCATCTGCGTCCCCAAGGACAGCAGCTGGAAGGACGAGGCCGACGACGGCTGGACCGGATTCATGAACGCCTTGTGGGTGTTCTGACCGGAGAAAGGCCCGCCACGGCGGCGGAGGCGATCAGCCTCCGCCGCCGTTCGTCCGTCCTCGCAGCCGTCCGACCAGCCGCCCCACCCATGCCCGCTCCCGCGCCTGCCGCGCGGCCCAGCGCCGTGCGCCCGCCGCGCCCGCCAGCAGCCACAGCAGCGGAGCCGTACCCCAGCCGCTCATCATCAGCCGCTGGTTCGGGACGCTCTCCGGCCGCCAGTGCCGCTTGTACGGTTCGTCGCCCCTGAGCAGGCTCAACGTGACCCGGCCGCTCCCGCCCGTCTGGCGTGCCCCGTGCCGCAGCAGCATCGTCGCCACGTCGACCTTCCGGGCGCGCAGCACGGGATCGGCGCCGTACAGATACCCCCCGGCAAGCCGTGGCGACATCAGGGTCAGGTCGGCGGCCACGACGTCCCCGGCCAGCCGGAACTCGGTCACCATCGCGTCCCCGCGCTCGACCATGGGCCGCACCGCCCGCGCGAGATGCCGGGCGAACCGGTCGCTGGTGTGCTCCATGGTCACCGCCCGGTCGCGCCACTGCCGCTGATGCAGGGTCAGGAGGCGCTCCAGGGCCGCCGGCACCTCCTCGCCGGTCACGACCCGCTCGTCGATCCCGAGGGCGTCCAGCTTGCGCAGCTTGGCGCGCACCCGCTGCTGGGCCTTCCCCGTGGGGATCCGCGCGAGCAGGGCGTCCATCGGCACCGCCGGCAGCTCCAGGCAGAGCGAGTCGGCGAGCCGGCGGCGCGGCCCGCGCCAGCAGGCGTGGATCCGCTCGGCCGCCGCCCCCTGCCGCACCTCGCGCAGGTCGATCACGGCGCCGCGCGCCACCTCCGCCAGCGCCCGGGCCAGCAGGGGGGTGGCCTCGGGGCAGGCGTCGTCGATGAGCACGTCGGTGAAGTCGGTGATGGCGCCGCCGAGCAGGGTGAGGACGGGCAGCGGCCGCCGGGCGCGCATCAGGGGCGCGGCGGCGACCAGTTCACCGTCCTCCCGCCGTACGAGGACCAGCCGCAGCGCGCCCGGGGTGCCGTACGACAGCCACCAGGAGTGGAGCCACGAGTGGGACTGGAACGGGGTCGCCGTGGAGCACCGCCTGTACAGCGAGGTCCACCGCTCGGCGAGCCGGCCGAACTCCGCGCCGTCCCGGCAGACCTCGCTTCGCAGACCGTGCGTGCCGCCGGCGGTCACACCGACTCCGGTTCGGGCCGGTGTGCGGTCGCCGCCGCGGGCGTGGCGGCGGACGGGCCGGGGACGGCGGCGGACGGCTGCCGTGAGTGGCGGGCCTCGGCACGGACGGTGCGCCGGGGCCGGACCAGCAGCGCCAGTCCGCCCAGCAGACCGCCCGCGCAGGCGCCGACCAGCGCGGACAGCGGCGCGGACGGCGAGACGGGCTCCACCGGCTTGGTCGCCCGGGAGAACTGGACGACCTTCACCCCCGTGCTGCCGGAGACATGCGTGCTGTTGAGGACCAGCGCGCGGGCGACGCCGTCGGCCATGGAGACCGCCTCGGCCGGCTGGGACGCCCGCGCCGTGAGGGAGATCATCGGCGCGTCGGGGGAGGTAGCGGCCTGCACACTGGAGCGCAGGGTCGCGGCCGGCACGCCGGCCCACACCTGGGCGTCGCCGGTCACCGCGAGGTCGGTGGCGACCCTGCCGTACGCCTGGGCGAAACCGACGGCCGCGGCCGGGTCCGACTTCTCGCCGGGGACCACGACGACGTAGCTCGTCGCCTCGTACTCCGGGGTCTTCAGCACGCCGTAACCGCCCCCGAGGGCGGCGCCGACCAGCACGGCGGCGGGCAGGACCCACGATCGGCGGGGGCTGCGCAGAGCGCTTCCCAGGGCGGAACGTGACGGGTTCATGGACTGGCTCACTTCGAGGGAGGAGGGGTGCCGTGGACGGCCTGTTCGTAGAGGGACATCAACTGCCGGGCGCTGTGGGCGATGTCGTAGCGACGGGCGGCCGCGGGCGGCGGCAGCCGGACGGGCCGGGCGTCCCGGACACCGCCCAGCGCGCTGATCAGTTCGGGGACGGACGGGCCGATCCGCCGGGCCCCGGGCGCCGCGCCGGGCGGCAGGTCGTCGATCGCCGGGCAGGCCACGTACAGCACGGGCAGTCCGGCGGCCAGCGCCTCGACGGCCGCGAGTCCGAACGCCTCGTCGGGCGAGGTCGAGACGAAGACGTCCATCGCGGCGAGCAGCGACGGCAGATCGGGCCCGTCGCCGCCGACGGGCGGCGGGTCCTCGCACGCCCCCGCGAGGAGCACCCGGTCGGCCGCCCCGTACGCGCGGGCCGCGGTGAGGAGCCGCTCGCGCTCCTCGCCCTCGCCGACCAGGAGCAGCCGCGCCTCCGGCATCGACGCGACCGCCCGCACGAGGAGGTCGAACCGCTTGCCGGGCGCCAGCCGCCCCACCCCGCCGACGACGAACGCGTCCTCGGGCAGGCCGAGCAGCTTCCGGGTGAGACGCCGGGCGTCCTCCGTGTAGCCGAAGCGGGCCGACTCGATGCCGTTCGGGACGACGTGGATACGGGAGGGGGCCACGCCCCACTCCGCCAGGCGGCGGGCGACGCTGGGTGAGACGGCGACCGTGGCGGTGCCGAGCCGCTCGGTCGCCCGGTACAGGGCACGGGTGCCGGCGGAGAGCGGACGACCCTCGATCTGCGTGTCGCCGAGGGAGTGTTCGGTGGCGACGACGGTACGGACCCCGGCGAGGCGGGCGGCGATCCTGCCGTACACACAGGCGCGGTAGAGGTGCGTGTGGACGAGGTCGTGGCGTCCGGCGCGGATGATCCGGACGAGCCGTGGCAGGGCCCCGAGATCGCGGTTGCCCGCCATGCCGAGGTGGGTGACGGGGATGCCGTCGGCCTCGATGCCGCGCGCGACCGGCCCCGGATTGGTGAGGGTGACGACCTCGCTGCGGGTCGGCAGATGACGCAGCAGCAGCCGGAGCTGCTGCTCGGCGCCCCCGATGCCGAGGCCGGTGATGATGTGCAGGACCTTCATCGCGCCTCCGCCCCGGCCGGGCTCGTGGCCGGCGCCGGCGAAGCGGCCCGCGTACGGCGCAGGTCGGCGGGCCCGCGGCGGCGCAGGGGGTGCAGGACGCGCTTGGCGGTGAGCCGCCAGGAGGTGTCCCGCTCGTCGATGTGGACCCGGGGCAGCGCGTGCGCGCTCGCCAGCCGGCCGGGGTCGATGGCGCAGGCGTGGCGGTAGCCCGCCTCCCGCACGGCCCGGATCGTCCGGGCGTCGACATGACCGTACGGGTAACAGAAGCCGTCCACCGGCCCGCCGGTGATCTCCTCCAGAAGGGTGCGGCTGCGCCGGGTCTCCTCGGCGAGGGCGGCGTCGTCGGTGGTGGGGAGCGAGACGTGCCGCAGGCCGTGCGAGCCGATCTCCATACCGGCCTCGGCGGCGCGCCGGATGCCGTACTCGGTCAGCAGGGGCTTGCGGGGCCCTTCGCCGTCCCAGCCGTTCACCCCGCCGATCCGGCCGGGCAGGACGTACACGGTGGCGGTGAAGTCATGGCGGCGCAGCAGGGGAAGGGCCGCGTCGAGGAAGTCGGCGTACCCGTCGTCGAAGGTGAGGCCGACCAGGCCCTTCGCGCGGCCGGCGGCGGTCGCGCGGAGCAGCTCACGCACCGAGACGCCGCGCAGTCCCCGGTCGCTCAGCCAGTCCAGCTGCCGGGCGAATCGCTCGGGGGAGACGGTCACCCGGTACGGATCATCCGGGGTGTCCGCGATCGAGTGGTACATCGCCACCCACAGGGGCGGCGTCGGCAGCAGACGGCGAATCGCGGCGGCGCGGGGCGCCATGACAGCGTGCATGGGCGAGCCTTCGTGATGCGGTGCGGGTGAGGGGCGGGATGTCCGGCGCGCGGGGGGCGCAGGCGAGGAAGAGCAGGAAGACGCCGGCGGCCACCAGCGTCGTGACGGCGAGGGAGAGGACGGCCGGGCCGATCAGCGTGGAGCAGAGCCAGCCGGCGCCGGTGGCCCAGGCGGCCGCCGTGGCCAGCCGCAGCAGCCCCTCGCCGAGGGGGCGGATCCGGAGGGGGATGGACTGGCGGCGCGCCCCGAGGAGCAGCATCACCGCGGTCAGGGTGATCCCGAGCGCGTTGGCGGCGGCGATGCCGACGGCGCCCCACAGCCGGGCTCCCGGCACTCCGGCGACGGCGGTCACGACGAGACCGGCGGCCATCGCGGTGGCCGGGTACCAGAGCGGCCGGGCGGCCGAGAAGTAGCAGCGGACCAGGGCGCCGACCATCGTCTGGCCGAGCAGTCCGAGGGCGTAGACGCGCATCACGGCGGCGGTCGCCGCGGTGTCGCTGCGGTCGAACGCGCCGCGCTGGAAGAGGATCTCGACGATCTGCGGGGCCGCCGCGATGACGATCGAGGCGCCGCCGAGGACGACGACGGCGGCGAGCAGCAGATCCCGCTCGACGCGCCGGCGGGCACCCTCGGTGTCACCGGACGCCATGGCACGGGCGACGACCGGGAAGCTGACCGTGCACAGCATCAGGGAGAGGATCATCGGCATCTGCGCGATCTTCTGCGCGTAGTTGAGATGCGAGATGGCGCCGGCGGGGAGCGGGGAGGCGAGGAAGCGCTCCACGAGGATCTGCGACTGGCGGGAGAGCGCGAAGACGATGACCGGCGCGATGAGCGCCAGCACGAGGAGCCGTCCGTCGCCCGTGCCGGTCGAATCGGGCGCCGCCTCCTTCGCCACGGGCGGGCGCCGCAACTCCCGCAGCAGGAAGGGTGCCTGGACCAGCACCATCAGCACGCCGCCGACAGCGACGCCGGCCGCGGCGGACCGGACGCCGAAGGGCTCGCGCAGCACCACGATCGTGCCGATGATCCCGATGTTGTACGCGACGTAGATGGCGGCCGGTGACAGGAAGCGGCCGTGCGCGCGCAGCGCGGCGGAGAAGTAGCCGGCGAGCGCGAAGGTCAGCACGCAGGTGGCGGTCAGCCGGGTGCAGTCGACGGCGAGCCGGGGATCGGGAAGCCCGGGCGCGAGGGCGGCGACGAGGAATGGCGCGGCGAGGATCAGCAGCGAGGAGACGGCGCTGACGGTGAGCGCCAGCCGGGGCAGCGTGGTGCGTACGAGGGCACGGACGGGGTCGTCGGCCGTGCCGCCGCAGCGCCGGGCGAGGGCGCGGCTGAACGCCGGCACCAGGATCAGCGCCATCGCGTCCTCGATGAGGAGCGTCGAGGCGAACTCCGGGACGGTCCAGGCGACCAGGAACGCGTCGGTCTCGGCGCCCGCGCCGAAGAAGTGCGCCAGGATCTGGTCCCGTACGAGACCGAGCAGCGCCCCGGCCGCGGTGAGCCCCGCCGTGACGGCGGCGGCCCGCGCCAGGAACCGCCCGGACGGCGACGCCGCCACGCGCCGCCGGCCCCGCCGAGACGCGCCGACCGCGCCCGGCTGCCGCGCGGTGAGCGCCGGGCCTCCGTCGGTGCCCGGCTGTCGCGCGGCGGGCGCCGGGCCTCCGTCGGCGCCCGGCTCTGGCGCGGCGGGCGCCGGGCCGGGGTCCGCGCCCGGTTGCGGGTGGAGAGTCGCGCCCCCGCCTCGCGGTAACGCGTCCGTCGGTTCCGGGTCACCCCGCCAGGGGTCACGCACGCTTCACCTCCGCCAGCGACCACCAGGCCGCCAGGCCGAGCACCACCGACAGCAGCACCGTGGAGGGCCCGCCGATGTCCGCGTAGAAGAAGTCGACCAGCTGCCAGGACAGCAGTCCGATCGCCACCAGCGCGCAGTCCGCGCCCCTGGCGCGCCGTCGCAACGCCCCCACCAGGAGCGTCGCCCAGCTCCCGGCCAGCGCGAGGAGCCCCACCAGGCCCTGCTCGCTCAGCACCAGCAGGTACATGTTGTGCGGCGACAGCAGCGGCTGACGCTGGAACGCCGACCCCGCGCCCGCCGTGTCACTGCCCGACGAAAGCGCCAGCGAGGCGTGGGAATCGCGGTACCGCGGAAAGCCCTTCAGACCCACCCCGGTCAGCGGTTCCGCGCGCCACATCCGCCCGGCCGCCGCCCACATCGTGTACCGGTCCGTCACCGACTGGTCCGGCGCGGCCGTCACCCGCGTGATGCTGGCGACCCGCTCCTTCACCATCGTCGAGCCGATCCCGAGCCCGCCGACCAGGACCACCGCGAGCGCGCCCACGGTGAGCGCCACCCGCCCGGCCCGCCGCAGGCCGGAGAGCAGCAGTTGGAGCGCGCACGCCAGCACCGTCGCGATCCACGCGCCCCTGCTGTAGGAGAGGATCAGCGGCAGCAGGAGCAGACCCGCGCAGACCAGCGCCACCGTCCGGGTCCGCCCCCGCCCGCTGCCCAGCGCGATGCCGGTGACGACGACGAGACCGTACGAGACGACCGTGGCCATCCCCATCACGTCGGTCGGCCCGAACGTCCCCACCGCCCGCACGTCCTCGCCCATGTACGAGGCGCCGGTCCCGGTCAGCGACTGCGTCACCCCGACCGCGCCCTGCACCAGCGCCAGTGCGACCAGCGCCCACGCGACCACCGCGAAGTCCCGCCGGTCGCGGATCGTCAGCAGCACGGCCGCCGGGACGAGCACGAAGACCTGGACGTAGCGGGCGACCCCCGGCAGGCTGGCCGCCGGGTCGTTCGAGGTGATGGCGGCCAGACAGATCCCGAGGACCGGCAGACCGAGCACGATCGCCGCCCACCGGGTCAGCGGCCGCGCTCCGCCGCGAACCACCCGCACCAGGCAGATCAGGACGAGGAGCCCGGAGGCCGCGTCCGCGACCGTGCCCGTACCGCCGGTGCCGCCCTCCGCGCCACCGCCGGCCGGGACGAGCAGCAGTCCGATCACCGCCAGGACGGGGGACAACGCCCCGGCCCTGCGCGCCAGGTCGCGTACGTCGGCGGGCGGGGCGGCGACCGCCGCGGCCGTCGCCGTCATCAGCTTCCCGCCGGTCGGACCAGACCGGCCGCGGTGCGCAGCAGAATGCGGACGTCCTGCCAGAGCGACCAGTGGTCGATGTAGTGGTTGTCGAAACGGCAGCGGTCCTCGATCGAGGTGTCGCCGCGCAGCCCGTGCACCTGCGCCAGTCCCGTCAGCCCGACCGGCATCCGGTGGCGGGCCGCGTATCCGGCGTGGATGCGGCTGAACCGGTCCACGAAGTACGGCCGTTCCGGACGGGGCCCGACCAGGCTCATGTCCCCGCGCAGTACGTTCCACAGCTGCGGCAGCTCGTCCAGCGAGGTCCGCCGCAGGAAGCCCCCGACCGCGCTCATCCGCCGGTCGTCGGCCACGCTCCACCGCGTCGCCGACTCGTTCTCGTCGGCGGGGCGGAGCGTACGGAACTTCAGCAGCGTGAACAGCCGCCCGTTCTGCCCCACCCGCTCCTGCCGGAACAGCACACCCGGCCCGTCGGAGAGCCGCACGGCCAGCGCGCACAGCAGCAGCACCGGCAGCGCACAGGCCAGCGCGGGCCCGGCCACGGCCACGTCGAGCGCGCGCTTCGCGGCCAGACCGCGCCGTTCGGACAGCGGTACGAGCCGACGGCAGCCGTACCCCCACAGGTGGTCGCTCATCGGCCCGTCCTGGCCCTCGCCGCCCACCCGCCAGGTCGTGCAGCCGTAGTGCTGGAAGAGCGTCACCAGACCGGGGTCCTCCGTCAGGAACACCGCGTCGCGCACGGTGGTCTGGATGACCGCCCGGTGGATCTCCTCCGTGGTCGTCAGGACCGGAAGCCCTGTCTCCGTCGGGTGCGGCGGAGCCCCGCCGTCCTGCCGGGTGGTCACGATCCCCACCGGCCTGATGCCGTACTCCGGATGCTGCCCGACCGCCGCCGCGAACCGGCGCGCCGCACCCGGCCCGCCGACCACCAGCGCCGACCGGGGCTGCGCCCGGGCGATCCGCCGCCTGCGGGCGTGGACCATGCCGCGCGCCACGCACACGGCGGCGAGATGCGTGGCGAAGGCGGAGCAGAGCGCGGCAGGGCCGATCGCCCGCCCAGGGGTGTACGCGGCGACGGCGGCGGCCGCCGCGCACCAGGCGATCCCGGCACGGGAGGCGAGCGCGGGCAGCTCGTCCAGGACGGAGGCGAGGGGGCCGGGCCGGTGCAGACCCGCGTACGCGTCGAGGGCGAGGACCAGCCCGGCGACCAGGAGCAGCAGCCGGAGCTCGGTGTGCGGGGCGGGCATGAGCCCGACGGCGAGCAGCACGGCCAGACCGTCGGCCGCGATCAGCGGTACGGCGGCGAACCGCGGCGGCGCGGGGCGGCGCGGCGGGAGCGCCAGCCGGTCCGGCCGGCCGCGCTGCGGGGCGAGGGCGGCGAGACCGGGGCCGGCGTGGGTCGCCGAGGGCCAGGGGCCCGGTGCGGGAGGGATGCTGGTGCTTTCCGTGGTCACTGGGCAATCGGCTCTCTGTGCTCGGTGCACCGCACTCCGGCCAGCTCGCGGTACACGTCCGCGACGGCCGCGCCGGTGCGCCGCACATCGAATCTGCTGAGTACGTGCTCGTGGGCCTGGCGGCCCAGGGAGTGCCGCAGGTCCGGCCGGCCGAGAAGGCGGCCGACGGCGGCGGCGAGCGCGGCCGGGTCCTCGGGCGGGACCAGGCACAGGGGTTCGTGGCCGGGTGGGAGGCTCTCGCGCGCCCCGGCCACATCGCTGACCACGACCGGCCGGCCGCTCGCCATGGCCTCCAGGGGCGCCAGCGCCATGCCCTCCCAGCGGGACGGCAGAACGACCAGGTCGGCCGCGCGGTACCAGGGGGCGGTGTCCGCCACGGCGCCGGCGAACCGGACGGAGGCAGGCGCTCCGGCGCGCAGCCGCTCGCCGTCCGGCCCGTCGCCGACGAACACCAGGCGGGCCGTGGGGAACTCGGCGGCGACGGCGGGCCAGGCGGCGAGCAGCACGTCCTGACCCTTCTGCCGGCAGAGCCGCCCCACGCAGACGACGAGAGGGCCGCCGCCGTCGCCCCCGGAGACACCGGGCTCCGGCTCCGCGCCGGCACCGCCGAACCTGGCCACGTCCACGCCGTTGTGGATGACCGACCAGGACGCCCGGACGCCGGCCTGCTCGCCCGTGCGGCGCTCGGCCTCGCTGACGCAGACGATCCGCTGCGTCCAGCGCGCCGCCCAGCGCTCCCAGCTCCGGGCGAGCGCGCCGACCGTGCCGTCGACGGCCTCGAAGGACCAGGCGTGCGGCTGGTACACGGTCGGAATCCGGCCCCGCAGGGCGAGTCGGGCGCACAGCCCGGCCTTGGCGCTGTGGGCGTGGACCAGGGTGGGGCGGACGGTGCCGATCAGGCGGGCGAGGTCGCGGGTCTCCCGGACCAGCGCGGCGCCGGGCTCGCGCCCGGCGCGCCAGACGTGCACCGAGGCACCCTCGGCGCGGACGGCGCCGGCGAGCGGGGTGTCCGGCGGGCAGGCGACCGCCACCCGCATTCCCGAGCCGAGCTGGGCGCGGACCAGGTCCGTGACGACACGGGCGACTCCGGCGTCACCGGGCTGGACCGCGTGCAGAACGGTGAGGGAAGAGGAATCCGATTTCCGTGAAGGCCGCACGTCAGAAGAGCGCTTCGAGCCGGAAGGTCTCGGCCGCCTCGGCCGAAGAGTTCGAGACGCGGACGCCCGACAGACCGCGGCGCACCGCACCAACCGCTGAATTCCGCATACAGGTTCTCCGCTTTGATGAGAGGAGGAAGGGAAGACCCGTGGAGATCGGGAGAGAAGAAGAGTTCGTCCGCACGAAATGAGTGAACGTGCGGCTGGGCCGGAAGCAACTTTCTTGAACGTTATAACCCCAACGCCGGGCGATAGTAAGCATTAGATGTCCGGAAAAGCGAACTTCCGTATCCACCAGGCAGGTTCCCGGCCGGGCGTGTTGCTCCTCTCTCCGATCGGTCCGCCATTCGGCACCCCCATGGCCCAAAGATCGGTTGAACGTCACCCGTTCGGGAGAGCAACCAATGAAATGGAACCGCGTTGTTGAGGGAGTCGGACGAAGCCGTCCGCATCGACCGTCAGGTCTCAGTGATTTCCCTACATTCGAGGAGCGCTTCCCCATGTCCCGTATCGCGAAGGCTGCAGTCCTGACCATCGGTGTCGCCGCGTCCGTCGCGGGTGCCGCCGGTGTCGCCGTTGCCGACGCCCACTCCGAGGGTGCGGCCGTGGGTTCCACGGGCTTGCTCCTGAACGGGAACGTCGTGCAGGTCCCGATCCACGTGCCGATCAACCTCTGCGGCAACACCATCAACATCGTCGGCCTGCTGAACCCGGCCTTCGGCAACACCTGCGTCAACGCCTGATCTCGCACGCCGCACCGCCGTCCTTCCGAGGCCGGCGCACCGCCCCGTCCAGGGTGCGGTGCGTCGGCCTTCCGCTCGTTCGGGGGCGCATCCGTGTGCGCCGCCCGGTGCAACGGCGTACGCCCCCGGCAGGGACAGGTCAGGACGAGGGATTCACTCGAACGAAGGGGTGGCGCTCAGTAGTTCCCTCGTCGCGGAGTGCTATAGCCGCAGGCAGTCCGGTGGCCCGGCGCTCACGCGCCCGGTCGGCAAATACGACCGCGGACCTTCGTTCGGGTGCTGTGCCGGGAAATCCCTCCCGCCGGAGTTTCCGGGGAGCGAACCCCTCGTTACAGAAGGCGGAACGACGTACAGGAATCGGCCAAGAGGACTGTGCGGCAAGCGACTTGCTTGCGAGAGACGCCATAGAGGAAGGACTCACCCCATGAAGCCCACCAAGGTTGCCGCGGTCGTCGCCGGTTCTGTGATGGCCCTGGCCGCCGCCGCCCCCGCGATGGCCGTCGAGTCGGCCGCCGTCCCCACCAGCCTCGACGGCGGGCTCGGTTCGATCGCCGGCCAGGGGCTCGCCGGCAAGGGCCTGACGACGGACGAGCTGAGCAGCGCCACGGAGGGTTCCGTGGTCAAGAAGGTCGGGAACACCACGGGCTCCCTGAACAAGACCGACCAGGCAGCGTCGCTGCTCGGTGGTCTCCCGATCGGAAACTGACGGGTCTTCAAGTCCTCACCCCCGCGGGCAGCGCGTGGACCGTGCCCGCGGGCGTCGACCCCCCGCATCACCTTCTCCTCCGCCCGGTCCCGGCGGACGCTGCCATCGGCGTTCACCGTTACGCCACGCGGTCGGCCGATCGAATGATTTTCTGATCGCCCGCCGTGTGGCCCCGGTTCTTCACCGCCTGCCGCTCCTACGCTCTCGCCAACCCACGGAAGGTTGGCCCATGGAGAGTCCGAGGACGGCAGCGCTCGACCTCGTGTCGCAGTCGCCGCGGAGCGTCCGCCCGGTGTCCTTGAGCCTCACGTTCCGTTGTCAGTCCCTCAGCGGCTGACGTACCGAGTGCGTGGACAGGCCGGTCGGAGCGAGGGGGGTCCCCCGCCGGTCTCTCCTTTTCTCCAGAGGAAGAGCGGGATGCGATCCATCATCAGCAGGAAACTCATCACTGCCGCCGCCGCGACGGGCATTCTGTCGCTGACCGGCGGCTTCGCCGTGGCGGCGAACACCACGCCCGGTACGGGTGAGGGCCCCGGCCGCGGCACGGGCCACCACCTCCAGCTCACGCCCGGTTCCGATCTGTGCGGCCACCCCATGGAGCTCGGCGAGGCGGCGGCCGCGGCGGTCGGCGATCTGTGCACGCGCGCCGTTGTCGACCCCGACGGCTACGGCGACGACGACGTCCCGGACGAGGACCACCCGAAGCCGCCCGGCAACCCGGACCACCCGGGAAACCCGGACCACCCCGGCAACCCGGACCACCCGGGCGGCCCCGGTGACCAACCGAAGCCTCCGACGAAGCCGCCGACGACGCCTCCCACGAAGCCTCCGACGACCCCTCCTGGCGAGTGCGAGGAGCCGGAGCCGGGGTGCGAGGAGCCGACCAAGCCTCCGACGACGCCTCCGACGAAGCCGCCCACCAAGCCTCCGACGACCCCTCCGGCCAAGCCGCCCACCACGCCCCCCACCAAGCCGCCCACGACTCCGCCGGCGACGCCGCCGGGCGAGTGCGAGGAGCCCGAGCCGGGGTGCGAGGAGCCGACCGAGCCTCCCGTCTCCACACCCCCCTCCACCCCGCCCGGGGAGCCGGGCAAGCCCGAACTCCCCGACACCGGCAGCGACCCCGCGCTGTGGGCCGCCGCCGCCACGAGCGCGGCGCTGCTCCTCGGCGGAACGGTCGTCCGTCTCCGCGCGGGCCGCTTCGCGGCCGCCGGACGTCGGGAGCGCCGTCACTGACGCGCCGTGCTGACGTGCCGTCAACCGAGCCCCCCACCCGTCACCGGTGGGGGGCTGCGGCGTTACGGCAGACAGGGGAATTTCGCGACGTTCGGCCCGGACCGCTCGTTCACAGGACACAGCAACACCGCACTCTTGTCATCTGCTCTGAAGGGCGTACGCAGTCATGAATCTGCGATCTCAAGCCGGCATGGGAATCCTCGTGACCGCTCTCGCCTCCGCGGCCATGGCCGCCCCCGCGGCCGCCGTCGAGGCACCGGTGAATGTGCCGTTCCAGGGGCTGGAGCCGGTGATTCCCATGGACGCTCCCACGATCTCCACCGCCGCCCCGCTGCCCATGCCCGGCGCTCCCACCGGTTACCACCCCGGGCGGGCGGGTTCGCTGCCCGACATCGGGCTGCCCACGGTGCCGCTCGACACCACCATGCCGGAGAGCGTCGTCGCCGCCCCGCTGCCGGAGGTCATCGAGGGCAGCGAGCTCGGCCAGGCGCTGCTGACCACCCCCCGCTCCAAGATGGCGGCGACCACGCCCGGTGCCCTGGTCGGGAACCCGTTCACCCAGCCGCACGCCGACCGTGGCGGGATGCCCGGGCTCACGTCGCCGAAGGCCGGCGTCATCGCCCCCGCCGTGACGGGGGCGCTGGACTCCCAGCTGGGTCTGGCGCAGCCGACGGCCTGACGGCGTTCTTCTGTGCGACCGGTGACCCGGCGGGTGAAGACACGATTCTTCCCCGCCACCCGAGGGGTCGTTGATCGTTACAACAGAAGGCTTGTCGCATGGCCGTGGCCCGCGGGTCCGGGTGTCGCTCCGCCGTATCCGACGGTGGGCGGACCCAGATCCGCGGGCCTTCCCTCTCCTCGTTCTGTTCCATCCGGCCTAAAGGGCGTTACTCACACGCCTTTTCGGCGTTAACACGAATGACGGCCGTGATTCTCGCGGTCGCCTTTCCACGTCCAAGGAGTTCTTGATGTCTCGCATCGCGAAGGCTGCCGCTGTCCTCGCCGGCTCGGGTGCTGTTGCCCTCAGCGGAGCCGGCATGGCCGTCGCCCATTCCGGCGCGGAGGGCGTAGCCGTCAACTCAAGCGGTATCGCCTCCGGCAACGTGGTGCAGGTTCCGATCCACGTCCCGATCAACCTGTGCGGCAACACCGTCACCGTCATCGGCCTGATCAACCCGGCGTTCGGCAACCAGTGCGCGAACGTCGACGGCCACGGCGACGGTGGCTACGGCGGCTGATCCCCCGGATCACCGAGCGGCCCCCCGGCACAGCTGCCGGGGGGCCGCTGACGTATGCCCGCCGGCTAGGCGTACCGGTAGAGCGCGCTGTGGTCGAGCATCTGGGCCGGCGTGACGCCCCACGGCCCCATCCGCTCGTGGAGGGCCGCGATCCGGCGGTGCTGTGAGTCGCCCAGCGGGGGCGGCTTCGCCGGGAGATAGCCGGCGCGCGGGTTGCGCTGCTGCCAGCGTGACCACAGCAGGTCGACGAAGGAGTGGTGCAGCCAGAACACCGGGTCGTTGACCGAGGCACCGCCCAGCATCAGGCCACCGACCCAGCGGTGCACCCGGTTGTGGATGCGATGACGGTCGTTGCCCCGGCCCGGTGCCCAGCCTTCGAGCCGGTTGCGGAAGCCCGAGCCGCTCGTCGAGTTCCACGGCGCCACGTCGTACACCGTCTCCCGCATCACCTCGTCCAGCTGCGCCTTGGTGGGCAGGGTGATCGGGTCCGACGGGCGGCCGAAGTCCCTGGTGAGGAAGCGGTTCTCGGTCATGCCGTGCTTCACGGTCCAGCGCCCGCCCGCGTGGGCGAAGGGTCCGGTCATCACCTGGAGGTCGCCCCGGCGGCCGTTGCCGCCCATGAAGTCCTCGTTCCAGAGGGACGCGGCCGGGGTGTTGTCGCGGGTCCAGTCCCAGTACGGCACGGTCACCGTCGGGTCGATCCGTCGCAGCGCCCGTTCGAACTCCAGCAGGAACTTGCGGTGCCAGGGCAGGAAGCTGGGCGTCATATGGGCCACGCGGAGGCGGCCCTCGCCGTCGGATACGTAGTACTCGATGTGCGTACGGACGAACTCGTCGTACGTCCCCCGGCGCTTGAGTTCCAGGACGGCGGAGACGAACTTCCTCCGCTCGGCGCCCGTCAGATCGCGCTGGTTCTTACGTGTGTGGACCACGCTGGCTCCCTCCCGGGTGGACGCCGTGGGCCGCGGCGTAGCGGGTCAGCGGCGCGGACCCCAGCTCGTCGACGGCCGCGCGGGTGGCCTCCAGTGGTGTCGGACAGGACTGGTAGTGATCGATGGGGGTGAGATAGCCGCCGTCCGCGCAGCGCATCAGATGCAGCGGCCGGCCGTCGACGAGGACCTCCGGCGCACCGCTCGCAGTGGCCCGGCCCTGGATGCGGCGCCCCCGGTACATCTCGTCGAAGGCGTCGAAGGCGTCGAAGGCGTCGGCGGTGCCGCCCGAGGCGGTCGGGGCGGCGGGGTGCCCTTCGCGGGGCGTGGCGGCGACTCGTGCGAGCGCGCCGCCCGTGAAGGCGGCCAGGGTCGCGGGGAAGAGGAAGCGCAGTGCGACGCGGCGCGGGACGATCATGAGTGATCTCCTGATGCTCGGCAAATGCCCTCAGGGCACAACGATGAAATCCCGACTTCGTTGCGGGGGAAATGGCTCAGGGATGAATGTCGGCCGTTCGGGTGAATTCGGTGCGGAATGGCGGGCATGCGGCCACTAGCATCCGGACCCATGACTTCTTCCAATGTCGTTTCCGAGGCGCGCAGCGACTCCCCCCTGGGAACCCTCTCGACCGTCCTCTGGACCATGGGCGCCACCGAAGACAAGCCCGCGACCGCGTATCTGATGGTGTATTCGCTCGGCAACGGCAGTGAGGGTCCCGAGGCCGGAGCGGAAGCGATGCGTGCCGCCGTGGAGGACATGGGCCTGACCGTCGGCGGGCCGGTGGTCGACGCGTCCAAGGATTCCCGGGTCGACGCCCACCTCCTCGTCGAGGCGGGGCAGGCGGTCCTCACCCTGCCGTTCCTGAAGGTCCAGTGCTCGGTGCCGGCGGAGTGGGAGGCGGCCGCCAAGGAGCTCGGACACGCCTATCTGGTCTGCTCCGTCCGCCCCTGGCCCGACGCCGCGCCCGGCGAGCCGGTCGCGGAGGACCAGCTGCGGTCCTTCTTCTCCGGCGAGAACCCCCTGGCGACCGGAGGGCATGCCGTGCTGCCGGTGCGGCGGCTGCAGGGCTGAGCGGGGAAGGGAGCGGCGTCATGGCGACGGCGAACGTACGCGGCGGGGTGCCGGGGCAGCGGCAGCTCGCGCAGGACGAGGCGACGCACGGACCGGCCGCGGCGAGCCGGGCCCTGGCCTGGCTGCTCGTGGTCACCGGTGCGGCCGGCGTGCTGGCCGCCTGGGTCATCACGCTCGACAAGTTCCTGCTCCTGGAGGATCCGGACTTCCAGCCGGGGTGCAGCCTCAACCCGGTCGTCTCCTGCGGCAACATCATGAAGAGCGAGCAGGCGGCGGTGTTCGGCTTCCCGAACCCGATGCTGGGTCTCGTGACGTACGCGATGGTCGTCGCCGTCGGCGCCGGGCTGCTGGCCGGGGCCCGCTACCGCGGCTGGTTCTGGCTGGGGCTCAACGCCGGGATGCTGTTCGGTGTCGGCTTCTGCACCTGGCTGATGTACCAGTCGCTGTACGAGATCAACTCGCTGTGTCTGTGGTGCTGCCTGGCCTGGGCCGCCACCATCGTCATGTTCTGGTACGTCACCTCGCACAACGTGCGGACCGGGCTGCTGCCCGCGCCGGCCGCGCTGAAGGGCTTCTTCGGGGAGTTCACCTTCGCCCTGCCCGTCCTGCACCTCGGGGTCATCGGGATGCTGGTCCTGACCCGGTGGTGGGACTTCTGGACCAGCTGACGTGACCCTCTCCCGCCGGCCGCGGGCCGCACTGATCGTGCTGCTCGCGGCCGTTCTCGTGCTCGTCCTGCCTTCCGACCGGCTGGCGCCGGGCACCCGGCGGAGCGCGGAACCCGCCGTGCCGGAGGCGGAGCCGGCGCCGCTGACGGTGCCCTCGGGCTTCTTCACCGGCTCCGACGCGACAGGGGTACGGCGGATCGGCGAGGTGCAGCGCTGGCTCGGCGGCGGCTCCCTGACCGTCGGGCACACGTATCTGCCCGGCGACCGCTGGTCCAACATCGAGGGGCACCCGGCGCTGTTCGAGCCGTGGGCGCGGTGGAAGGAGGCGGGGCCGGGGCGGCTCTTCGTCCTGAACGTGCCGCTGCTCGACCGCAGCGAGGACGGCCTGCCGGACGACTAGGTCCGGGCGGGGCTGCGGCGCGGGGCGGCGGGGGCGTACGACGGCCACTTCCGCACCCTGGGGGAGCGGCTCGTGGAGCACCGGCTGGCCGACGCGGTCCTGGTCCTGGGCTGGGAGATGAACGGCACCACCTACAGCCATCGCTGCGGACCGGACCCGGAGACCTGGAAGACGTACTGGCGGCGGGTCGTGGGCGTGCTGAGGGACGTGTCCGGGCAGCGTTTCCGTTTCGACTTCACCGCGAGCCGGGGGCGGGACGCCGTGGAGTGGCCGCGCTGCTATCCGGGTGACGCGTATGTCGACATCATCGGGATGGACGCCTACGACCAGCCGGAGGGGCTGGACTTCGCCGGACAGGTGGGGGAGGAGTACGGGCTCGCGGACCATGTGCGGTTCGCGGCGGCGCACGGCAAGCCCGTCTCGTACCCGGAGTGGGGACTGTTCCGCAACGGCGACAATCCCGCGTACGTGCGCGGGATGCTCGACTGGTTCGCGCGGCACCGGCCGGTCTACCAGACCTTCACGGACTACTGCCCGCACGGAGTGTGGGGCTGCCCGGACAACCCGGAGTCGGGGAAGGTCGTCAGGGGTGCGTTCGGAGCGCCGGGCCGCCCTTGAGAGCGTCGACGGTCCGGTTCAGGAGCGGGATCAGGTCGTCGCGCCGGCCGCGTTCGGCCCAGTAGACGGTCGCCTCGCGCAGCGCGCCGAGGACCGCCGCCGTGAAGACCCGTACCTCCAGGTCGTCCGCGGCGCGGCCGGTGCGTTCGGCGATGGCCCCGGCGAGGCGCCGGCCGGTCTCGGCCGTGGTCTCGGTGAGCCGGGCCCGTACGGCGGGGACCTCCACCATGAGGCGGGCCCGCAGCAGGGTCTCCTCGGGCTCGTCGGCCAGCGCCGCCGCCACCGCGTCGAGGATCACGGCGCGCAGCGACTCCAGCGGCTCCTCGTCCGCGGGGCGGGCCCGCAGCCGGGCCTCCACCAGCGGATCCTGCTCGCTGGTCAGGAGGATGTCCTCCTTGACCGGGAAGTAGCGCACGACGGTGGAGGGGGAGACGTCGGAGGCGGCCGCGATCCGCTCGACGGTGGTCGCCTCCCAGCCGCCCTCGGCGGCCAGCCGGTAGGTGGCCTTCCGGATCGCCGCCCGGGTCCTGAGCTTCTTGCGTTCGCGCAGGCTGGGGCGTGGGGGAGTGTCGGCGGCCATGGCCGTCATTGTCCCGCTCAGGCGTGCTGGTAGGCCACCAGCGAGATGCCGACGTAGTGGACGATGAAGGCGGCGAGCGTCAGCGAGTGGAAGACCTCGTGGAAGCCGAACCAGCGCGGGGACGGGTTGGGGCGCTTGATGCCGTAGATGACACCGCCCGCGCTGTAGAGCAGTCCGCCGACGACGACGAGCACGAGGACGGCGATGCCGCCCGCCCGCATGAAGTCCGGCAGGAAGAAGACGGCGGCCCAGCCCATCGCGATGTAGCAGGGCGTGTACAGCCAGCGAGGGGCGCCGACCCAGAAGACCCGGAAGGCGATGCCGGCCGCCGCCGCCACCCAGACCGCCCACATGAGCGGCCGCCCGGTGGAATCGGGGAGAAGCAGCAGCGTCAGCGGGGTATAGGTGCCCGCGATGATCAGGAAGATGTTGGCGTGGTCGAGGCGGCGCAGGATGGCCTCGCCGCGCGGGCCCCAGTTCCCCCGGTGGTACAGGGCGCTGATGCCGAACAGCAGACAGGCGGTGAGGACGTAGACGCCACAGGCGATCCGGGCGCGGGGCGACTCCGCCAGGGCGACCAGGACGACACCCGCGACGACCACGGCGGGGAACATCCCCGCGTGGAGCCAGCCTCTCAGCCGGGGCTTCACGAACTGCTCGATCTCGTTGACCGACGGCATGGCTGAAGTCATGACAAGAATGCTACCGACGCCCCCGTAAGCGGCGAAGAGGAGTGGCGATGCTCACGTGGGCGGCCCTCTGGACATATGGGCACTTGCGTCGGATGATCAAATGAGTGCGGTCGGCACCGGATGAGCGCGAGCGTCTCCATACGAGAAGCATCCGGGTCGCAGCCCCCAAGGGGCCGACATCTAAAAACCCCTCATCAAGGAGCAATCGTGGCGCGCGACAACGCGGCTCCCACCACCGTCCCCACCCAGCACCAGGAACTCGTCTCCTGGGTGAACGAGATCGCGGCGATCACGCAGCCGGACGACATCGTCTGGTGCGACGGATCCGAAGCCGAGTACGAGCGCCTGTGCGAGGAGCTCGTCGCCAAGGGCACGTTCAAGAAGCTGGACGCGATCAAGCGCCCGAACTCGTACTACGCCGCCTCCGACCCCTCCGACGTCGCGCGCGTCGAGGACCGGACCTTCATCTGCTCCGAGAAGGAGGAGGACGCGGGCCCGACGAACCACTGGAAGGCCCCGGCGGAGATGAAGGACATCTTCGCGGGCGAGAAGGGCATCTTCCGCGGCTCCATGAAGGGCCGCACGATGTACGTCGTGCCCTTCTGCATGGGCCCCGTCGGCTCGCCGCTCTCCGCCATCGGCGTCGAGATCACCGACTCCGCTTACGTCGCCGTCTCCATGCGCACCATGACCCGCATGGGCCAGGCCGTCCTCGACGAGCTCGGCACCGACGGTTTCTTCGTGAAGGCCGTCCACACCCTCGGCGCCCCGCTGGAGGAGGGTCAGCAGGACGTCCCGTGGCCCTGCAACACCACCAAGTACATCTCGCACTTCCCCGAGACCCGTGAGATCTGGTCGTACGGCTCCGGCTACGGCGGCAACGCCCTGCTCGGCAAGAAGTGCTACGCCCTGCGCATCGCGTCCGTCATGGCGCGCGACGAGGGCTGGCTCGCCGAGCACATGCTGATCCTCAAGCTCACCCCGCCGCAGGGTGAGGCGGAGGGTGCCAAGTACATCGCCGCCGCGTTCCCGTCCGCCTGCGGCAAGACCAACCTCGCCATGCTGGAGCCCACGATCTCCGGCTGGACGGTCGAGACCGTCGGCGACGACATCGCCTGGATGCGGTTCGGCGAGGACGGCCGGCTGTACGCGATCAACCCCGAGGCCGGCTTCTTCGGCGTCGCGCCCGGCACCGGCGAGCACACCAACGCCAACGCCATGAAGACCCTGTGGGGCAACGCCGTCTTCACCAACGTCGCGCTGACCGACGACAACGACGTGTGGTGGGAGGGCATGACGGAGACGGCTCCGGCGCACCTCACGGACTGGAAGGGCAACGACTGGACGCCCGCGTCCGAGACTCCGGCGGCCCACCCGAACGCCCGCTTCACCGTCCCCGCCTCGCAGTGCCCGATCATCGCGCCCGAGTGGGAGGACCCGAAGGGCGTGCCGATCTCGGCGATCCTCTTCGGCGGCCGCCGGGCGAGCGCCGTTCCGCTGGTCACCGAGTCCTTCGACTGGCAGCACGGCGTCTTCCTCGGCGCCAACGTGGCCAGCGAGAAGACCGCCGCCGCCGAGGGCAAGGTCGGCGAGCTGCGCCGCGACCCCTTCGCGATGCTGCCGTTCTGCGGCTACAACATGGGCGACTACATGGCCCACTGGATCAAGGTCGGTGCCAACGCCGACCAGGCCAAGCTGCCGAAGATCTACTACGTCAACTGGTTCCGCAAGAACGACGCGGGCAAGTTCGTGTGGCCGGGCTTCGGCGAGAACAGCCGTGTCCTGAAGTGGATCGTGGAGCGCCTGGAGGGCAAGGCCGAGGGCGTCGAGACCCCGATCGGCATCCTGCCGACCGTCGAGTCGCTCGACACCGACGGCCTGGACCTGCCGGCCGAGGACCTGGAGTTCCTGCTCAAGGTCGACCGCGACGTCTGGCGCGAGGAGGCCGCCCTGGTCCCCGAGCACCTGAACACCTTCGGCGACCACACGCCGAAGGAACTGTGGGACGAGTACCGCGCGCTGGTCGAGCGCCTGGGCTGAACCCGCACCACCGGCTCGTGACGGGTTGCCCACGACAACCGCCCTGACCAGTGGGGTCACGACGGCCCGTCACGACGCATGCCGGCCCCCGAAGCTCCTCACAGCTTCCGGGGCCGGCCTTTTGGCGTGAGTGGCGCCCGGGCCGCGCGCCTCCCCGGCACGCGGCCCGGGGCCGTCTAGGGGGCGCTGACCAGTCCGGGGGAGGCCAGCGCGGCGGTGTGCGCGTCCATCCGCTCGGCGGCGAGGATCGCGGCGGCCGTGTCCGCCCGGGACGCGGCGACGACGAGGGCCCGGCCGGCGAGGGCGTGGGCGCGGCGGTGGAGGGAGTGGGCGGACGAGCCGCTCAGTCCCGCGTGGCGGGCCGGGGGCGCCCCACGCAGCCGCGCCACCTGCTGGGCGATGCGTTCGCCGGCCGCCGCGTCGCCCAGTTCGTCCGTGACGGCGAGCAGGGCGGAGAGGTGTCCGGCGAGCTGGATGTCCAGCTCTTCCTCGCGGGAGCGGTGGGGGTAGGCGTGCTGGTCGTCGTCGGCCATCCGGTGGACCGACTTGGTGCGGATCGGTTCGTACATGAGGACGGCCTCCTGCAGTAGCTCTGCGACCATCCTAGCTTAGATTCCGTCTAAAGTTGAGCGCCGTCCGGGTCGGGTGGTCAGTGCTGGCCGTAGCCGTCGAGGAAGGTGCCGATGCGGGTCACCGCGTCCGCCAGATCCTTGGCGTTGGGCAGCGTGACGATCCGGAAGTGGTCCGGCTCGTGCCAGTTGAAGCCCGTGCCGTGCACCACCATGATCTTCTCGGCCCGCAGCAGGTCCAGGACCATCTGCCGGTCGTCCTTGATCTTGTAGACGCTCGGGTCGAGACGCGGGAAGAGGTACAGGGCCCCCTTCGGCTTCACACAGGTCACGCCCGGGATCTGCGTCAGCAGCTCGTACGCCGTGTCGCGCTGTTCGAGCAGCCGCCCGCCCGGCAGGACCAGCTCCTCGATCGACTGCCGGCCCTGGAGGGCGGCGGCCACCGCGTGCTGCGCCGGCATGTTCGCGCACAGCCGCATGTTCGCCAGGATCGTCAGACCCTCGATGTACGAGGTGGCGTGCGCCTTGGGGCCGCAGACCGCGAGCCAGCCGGAGCGGAAGCCCGCCACCCGGTAGTTCTTGCTCATGCCGTTGAACGTCAGGACCAGCAGGTCCGGAGCGATGGCGGCCGTCGGGGTGTGCGTGGTGCCGTCGTAGAGGATCTTGTCGTAGATCTCGTCCGAGCAGACGACCAGGTTGTGGCGGCGGGCGATCTCGGTGAGCGACCGCAGCATCTCGTCGTCGTAGACGGCACCCGTGGGGTTGTTCGGGTTGATGATCACGATCGCCTTGGTGCGGTCGGTGATCTTCCGCTCGATGTCGGCGAGGTCCGGCATCCAGTCCGCCTGCTCGTCGCAGCGGTAGTGCACGGCCGTGCCGCCGGCCAGGGAGACCGACGCCGTCCACAGCGGATAGTCCGGCGCGGGGACCAGCACCTCGTCGCCGTCGTCGAGGAGCGCCTGCATCGACATCTGGATCAGCTCGGAGACGCCGTTGCCCAGATAGATGTCCTCGACGGAGAGCGGGATGCCCTTCGTCTCGTAGTGGCTCATCACCGCGCGGCGGGCGGACAGCAGCCCCTTCGCGTCGCCGTAGCCGTGCGCGTCGGCGAGGTTGCGCAGCACGTCCTCGAGGATCGCCGGCGGGCACTCGAAACCGAAGGCGGCCGGGTTCCCGGTGTTCAGCTTGAGGATGCGATGACCGGCAGCCTCCAGCCGCATCGCCTCTTCGAGCACCGGGCCCCGGATCTCGTAACAGACGTTGGCGAGCTTCGTGGACTGGATCACCTGCATGACGCGAGCTTACGGCGGGGGCGGACACCGCGCCTCGTGTTTTGGGACACGTCGGGCCTTTGGGACCGCCCCCGGCCAAGCCCCCCAAGGGGTGACGGGCCGGAGGGAGCGCCGCACGTCAGGATAGGTTGACCCGTCATGTGGGTGTTGAGTGCGAGTGCCTCCGGATGCCGGTGGCTGGGTGCGGTGGGATCGCTCGCCATCGCCGCGGGCGGGTACGCGGCCGGGACCCTGCCGGTGCGTGAGCCGTGGGGGATCTGGGTGCCCCGGGGCTCCGGAACCGCCGTCGCCGCGACCGTCCTCGCCTACCTCGGCCTGACCCTGCTCGTGGCCGCCTGGTGGAGGTACGGGAGGCTGCTCGCGGACGGGATACGGGACCGGGTCCTCGTGACGCTCGCCTGGTGGACCGCGCCGCTCGTGCTCGCGCCCCCGCTGTACAGCGCCGACGTCTACAGCTACATCGCGCAGGGCGCGATGGTCCTCGAAGGCCACGACGTCTACGGCGCGGGCCCCGCCGTCCTGGGCCCCGGCGACCTCGGCGCCGACGCCGCCGACAGCGTCGGCGGGCACTGGACCGACACCCCCGCCCCCTACGGGCCGGTCTTCCTCGCCCTCGCCCAGGGTGTGGTGCAGCTGACCGGCGGGGAGATCGTGCCCGCCGTGCTGGGGATGCGGCTGATCGCGCTGGCCGCGCTCGCGCTGATCGTCTGGGCCGTACGGGGTCTCGGCGGCGGCCCGGGCGCGCTCTGGCTGGGCGCGCTGAACCCGCTGCTGCTCATCCACGTCGTCGGAGGGATGCACAACGACGGCCTCATGATCGGTCTGATGCTGAGCGGGGTGGTGCTCGCGGTCCGCGGGCGGTGGGTGCTCGGCAGCGTTCTGGTGGGCCTCGCGATGATGGTCAAGTCGCCGGCGGCGGTGGCGCTGCTCTTCATCGGCGTGATGGTGGCGCGCGGGCACGGAGTGCGGGGCCTGGTGAAGGGGCTCGTGCTGCCCGGGGTGGTGGCGGGGGCCGTCGCCGCCGGGGCGACGCTCGTCGCCGGGACGGGGTTCGGCTGGCTGCGTACGCAGAGCGTCGCCGGGACCATTCACACGGCGCTGTCGGTGACGAGCGACATCGGGCTCGGGCTCGGGCTGCTGTTCGGCGACGATCCCGAGCCGGTCAAGGGTGTGGTGCAGACACTCGGGCTGGTCGCCGCGCTCGCCGTCATCGCCGCACTCGCGTGGCGCGCCTACCGGGGACGCCTCGACCCGGTGCCGGGGCTCGGGCTGTCGCTGATCGCCCTGGTGGTCCTGTCGCCGATGGTGCAGCCGTGGTACCTGCTGTGGGGGACGGTGGTGGTCGCGGCGGTGGCGTGGCGGAGCCGGGCGGGGCAGCTGCTGGTCGTCCTGTCGGCGGCGCTGGTGTACGAGACGGCGCCGTCGGGGCGCACGCCGTGGTACGGGTTCGCGATGGCGGGGGTGGTGCTGCTGTTGGGGCTCCTGTGGATGCGGCGGGAGTCGTGGGCGCGGGCCGCCGAGGTGGAGGAGGCCGGGCGGGAGAGCCGGGCCGCGGGGGCGGTGCCGTAGCGGCGCCGGCCCCCGTGGTGGACAGGCACCAGGGACGGAGGCGCCCGCGAAGGCGCCGTCCGTTGTGCCCACCCGTTCCGCCCCAGCGGAACGAATGCCCGCAACGGAGGCTGAGGCCCGCGTCAGTGCGTCGGGGTCCTGCGGATCGCGCGGCCCGCCAGGACGTCCGTCCGCCGGGCGTCCTCGATCACGAAGCGGCCGTCGATCAGCACGTGCGGGATGCCCGCCGGCAAGGTCCGCGGGGCGTCGAACGTCGAACCCGCCGCGACCGTCGCGGGGTCGAAGAGGACCAGATCGGCGCGGTATCCCTCGCGGACCAGGCCCCGGTCCGGCAGGCGCAGCCGGGCGGCCGGGCGGGAGGTCAGATGGGCCACGCACTCCTCCAGGGAGAGGACACCGAGCTCGCGCACGTACCGGCCGAGGTAGTGCGGGAACGTGCCGTACGCCCGCGGATGTGGCTTGAAGCCCTGGAGGATGCCGTCCGAGCCGCCGGTGTGGACCCGGTGGCGCATGATCGTCCGGACGTTCTCCTCATGGCCCACATGCTGGAGGATCGTCGAGCCCAGCCGGTCGTCGACCAGCAGCCGGCGGGCGGTCACCCACGGGGCCTCGCCGCGCTCCCGCGCCGACCGGGCGATCGTCTTTCCGACGTAGGAGGCGAGACCCGGGTCGCTCACGCCCGAGATCTCGATCGTGTCCCACTCGATCGGCACGCCGTGGCAGCCGTCCGAGCCGGCGACCTCCAGGTCGTGGCGGACGCGTTCCGCCGTCGCGTCGTCCCGGAGACGGGCGAGGACGGCGTCCGGGCCGCCCTCGCCCACCCAGCTGGGGAGCATCGCGACCAGGGTCGTGCAGCCCGGTGTGTACGGGTAGGTGTCCAGGGAGATGTCGGCGCCCTCGTCGAGCGCCCGGTCGAGCAGGGCCAGGAGGTCGGGCGCCTTGCCCTTGTTCACGCCGAAGTTCATCGTCGCGTGGGCCAGATGGAGGGCGCAGCCGGCCTCCCGGGTGAGGGCGACCATCTCCTCGTACGCCTGGAGCGCGCCGGCGCCGTACGAGCGGTGGTGCGGGCAGTAGTAGCCGCCGTACCGCGCCACGACCTGGCACAGCTCCGTGAGTTCGGCGTCGGCCGCGTACATCCCGGGGGTGTACGTGAGGCCGGAGGACATGCCGACCGCGCCCTGTTCCATGCCCTCCGCCACCAGGCGCCGCATGTGGTCGAGCTCTTCGGGCGTCGCCTCGCGGTCCTCCCAGCCGACCGCGTGCATCCGGACCGTTCCCTGCGGGACGAGGTAGGCCGCGTTGACGGCGATGCCCTGGCCGCCGTGGGAGCGGTCGAGGCGGTCCAGGTACTCGCCGACCGTGCGCCAGTCGAAGTCGATGTCGGATCCGTCGCCGTTCCAGCCGGTGATCGCCCGCCGGACCTCCGCGAGCGTGCGGTCGTCGACGGGCGCGTACGACAGGCCGTCCTGGCCGAGGACTTCGAGGGTCACGCCCTGGGCGGCCTTCGCGCTGTGGTCGGGGTCGCGCAGCAGCGCGAGGTCGCTGTGGGCGTGCATGTCGATGAAGCCGGGCGACAGGGCGAGGCCGTCGGCGTCCAGGACGCGGCGGGCGGTGGGGCGCTGGCAGCCGGCCGCCGCGCCCTCCTTCACTATCGCGGCGATCCTGCCGCCGTCGAGGGCGACGTCGGCGCGGTAGGAGGTGCGACCGCTGCCGTCGACGACCTCCGCGTCACGGATGACGAGGTCCACGGGGGCTCCCCTAGAAGAACGTACGGATGTAGTCGACGACCGTGCCGTCCGCCTCGACCAGCGGGATCAACTGCCACTTGTCGAAGGAGGTGCAGGGGTGGGACAGGCCCATCCCGAGCCAGTCGCCGACCTCGATCCGGGCCTCCGGCTCCGTCCGCAGCCAGCCGTGCTGGTCGGAGAGGCCGGTGACGGTGATGCCGTGCGCCGGACGCTGGGAGCCGTCGCGGGCGGAGCGGACGACCTGTGCCTCGGGCAGGTTCAGGTCGTAGGCGGCGTCCCGCTTGCCCGCGTTGGTGAACGCCTGCTCGGCATCAGGGCGGGAGACGACCTGCGCCCACAGCCGGAAGGCGGGCTGGAGGGCGCCCTCCTCCGGGACGCGGTTGAAGGGGGTGAGACGGCGGTAGTGGCCGTCGTCGTGCGAGACGTACGCGCCGGAGCGCAGCAACTTCAGGACAGGAAGGGAGAGTTCGGGGATCTCGGCGAAGACGTCGGCGACGGCGTCGAACCAGGCGCTGCCGCCCGCGCTGATCACGATCTCCTCGGTGTCCGGGGAGAAGCGGCCGGCCTTGTCGAACTCGGCGGCGAGCGACACGAGCCGGTGCAGCCACTCCCGTACCCGCTCGGTGGTGGCCTGCGGGACCTCGCCCTCGTAGCCGGCGACGCCCACGAGCCGCAGGGTGCGGGTGGCGGCGACCGCGTCGGCGACGGCGGTGCAGTCGGCCGCGGTCCGGGCGCCGGTACGGGCTCCCTCGCCGGCGCCGAGCTCGACGACCACGTCGACCGGACGGCGGGCGCCCGCCTCGGTGAGGGCCGCGTCCATGAGCTCGACGCCGCGGACGGAGTCGACGTAGCAGACGAAGCGGAAGCCGGGGTCGGCGTCGAGTTCGGCCGCCAGCCAGCGCAGGGCGGCCGCGTCGACGAGCTCGTTGGCCAGGAAGATCCGGGCGATGCCGTGGGCACGGTAGACGCGGGCCTGGTGCGGGACGGCGGCGGTGATGCCCCAGGCGCCGTGCTCCAGCTGGCGGGCGAAGAGCTGCGGAGCCATGGAGGTCTTGCCGTGCGGGGCGAACGCGAGTCCGTGGCGCTCGGCGTAGGTCTCCAGAAGGCGCAGGTTGTGCTCGACGGACTCGGCGGAGAGGGCGAGGACGGGAGTGGTGAATCCGCCGGTGAAGAGGTTGCGGCGCTGGGCGGCCAGCTCGCCGACGGTGAGGCCCTCGGCGTCCGGGGGGAGGGCCTTGAAACGGTGGTCGACGCGTTCGTCCGCCAGGGGCTCGATGGGCATGGGCCTCTCCTTCTTCCGCAGCACGCTGTCTCCGCCCCTTTGTACACGTTGCAGTATGTGCAACGGCCATTGCGTATATCGCTCGCTGCTGTCTAACATCCGGGCCAACGCCGGGTCAATGGACCCGCTCGATCGCCGAGGAGCCTCCGAGTGACCGGAACCCCGCCCGTGGACGCGCCTGTGGACGCCGTCTGTCTCGGGGAGTCCATGGTCACCTTCCTGCCCTCCCGGCCGGGCCGTCTCGCCGATGTGCCGTCCTTCGCCCGCACCATCGGCGGCGCCGAGTCCAACGTGGCCTGCGCGCTGGCCGCGGCCGGACACCGGGCGAAGTGGGTCAGCAGAGTGGGGCGCGACGGCTTCGGCGACCACCTGGTCGAGGCGATCGCGTCGTACGGCGTCGATGTGTCGGCCGTCGGGCGCGACGCGCTGCGGCCGACCGGGATCTACTTCCGTACCGCCACGGACCGCTCGGCGGACGAGCACGAGGTCGTGTACTACCGGGCCGGATCGGCGGCGTCGGCGATGTCGCCGACGACGGTGCCGTACGCGGACGTGACCGACGGCCGGATCCTGCACCTGTCCGGGATCACGGCGGCGCTGTCGGACGACTGCCTGGCGCTGACGCGCACCCTGACCGCGCGACGGGCCGGACGGCCGCTGGTGTCGTTCGACGTGAACTTCCGGCCGGGGCTGTGGCCTCACGGCGGCGGCGTCCTGCGGGAGCTGGCGCGGGGCGCGGACGTGGTGTTCGTGGGCGAGGACGAGGCGGAGCAGGCGTGGGGGCTCCGAGGGCCCGAGGCGATCAGGGAGGCCCTGCCCGAGCCGCGCGTGCTGGTGGTGAAGCGGGGCGGGCGGGGCGCGATCGCCTTCGAGCGCCGCGAGGAGCCCTCCCGTACCCCGGAGTTTCGCTCTCGGGTGCCGGACCGGCCGGAGGTTCCCGCCGGGTCCGACCCCGCCCCCGCCGCCGACACCGTCACCTTCGTGCCCGCACCGACCGTCGACGTCGTCGCGCCCGTCGGGGCCGGGGACGCGTTCGCCGCCGGCTTCCTGTCGGGGACGCTGCGCGGGCTCGGCGTACGGGAGCGGATCCGGCACGGGCACCTGACGGCCGCCGCCGTGCTCACCGTGCCCGGGGATGTCGGGCATCCGCCCACCTCTCACGGAGCCCCCGCGCAGCGGCCCTCCTGGACCGCGTACGCCGACCGGCTGGTCGCTCTCGACGACACCGCCTGGGAGAGACTTCACCTCGGCCCCGGCTGGACAAGGGATCACGGGGACGACCAGGAAGAGGTACGTACGCCATGAGCCAGACCGTCGACCGCGCGCTGAGCATCCTGCCGCTGCTCGCCCAGGGCCCCGCCGACCTCGGGCAGGTCGCCGACCGGCTCGGGGTGCACAAGTCCACCGCCCTGCGCCTGCTGCGCACCCTGCACGAGCACGGCCTCGTCTACCGCCAGCAGGACCAGCGCTACCGCCTCGGCGCCCGGCTCTTCGCCCTCGCGCAGGAGGCCGTCGAGAACCTCGACATCCGCGAGATCGCCCACCCTCATCTCGTCGCGCTCAACGAGCAGATCGGGCACACCGTCCACCTCGCGGTGTACGAGGAGGGCGAGGTCCTCTACATCGACAAGGTCGAGAGCCGCTACCCGGTCCGGATGTACTCCCGTATCGGCAAGCCCGTCGCGATCACCGTCGCCGCCGTCGCCAAGCTGCTGCTGGCCGACCTGCCCGAGCCCGAGCGGCGCTCCGTCGCCGCCAAGCTCGACTACCCCCAGTACACGCCCCGTTCGACCCCGAACGCCGCCGCCTTCCTCCAGGAGCTGGCGACCGTGCGCGAACAGGGCTGGGCCACCGACCTCGGTGGCCACGAGGAGTCCATCAACTGCGTCGGCGCCCCGATCCGCGGCGCCGACGGCCGCGTCGCCGCGGCCATGTCGGTCTCGGCGCCCAACGTGGTCGTGACCGCCGAGGAACTCCTCACGCTCCTCCCGCTGGTGCGCCGCACCGCCGACGCCATCAGCCGCGACTATTCAGGCAAGGACCGGACATGACCGAGAAGATCGCGCTCACCCCCGCCACCCACACCGCCCCGCCCGCGAAGTTCTCGCACGGAGTCAGGAAGGGCAACATCCTCCAGGTCGCCGGCCAGGTCGGTTTCCTGCCCGCCGTCGCCGGCCAGGCCCCCACGCCCGCCGGTCCGACGCTGCGCGAACAGACCCTCCAGACCTTCGCCAACGTCAAGGCGATCCTGGAGGAGGGCGGCGCGAGCTGGGACGACGTGGTGATGACGCGCGTCTACCTCACCGACGTCGACCACTTCGCCGAGATGAACGAGATCTACAACGCGTACTTCGAGGAGCAGGGGCTCAAGGCGCCCGCCTCCGCGCGCACGACGGTCTACGTCGGCCTCCCCGAGGGGCTCCTCATCGAGATCGACGCCCTCGCCGTCCTCGGCTGACCCGAGCCGGTCCCTCAACCCGACCTGGTCCCTCAACCCGACCTGGTCCCTGAACCCGACCTGGTCCCTGAACCCGACCTGGTCCCTGAACCCGACCTGGTCCCTGAACCCGAGCCGCTCCCTCTGAACCCGAGCTGATTCCGCTGGAACCACCGCTTCACGGCACGGCGTTCGTCCCCGGAACGCCGTGCCGCGCTCCCCCCTACCCGAAAACGAGGTGCTCCCCATGCGGCCCCACACCGGTGGTCTCCTGCTCCTGATACCCGGCACCGCCGGCCTGCTGACCGTCGCGGCGCTCGGTATCGCCCTGCTGCTCGTCCTGATCATCAAGGTCCGGTTGCAGCCCTTCGTCGCGCTCCTCGCCGTCTCCCTCGGCGTCGGCCTCGCCGCGGGCCTCTCCGTCACCGAACTCTTCGGCACGGTGCAGAAGTCGGCGGCCACGTCCGTCATCGAGAACGGCATGGGCGGCATCCTCGGCCACGTCGCCATCATCATCGGCCTGGGCACCATGCTCGGCGCGATACTCGAGGTCTCCGGCGGCGCCGAGGTGCTCAGCAGCCGCCTCCTGGGCCTCTTCGGGGAGAAGCGCGCACCGCTCGCGATGGGCCTGACCGGCCTCATCTTCGGCATCCCCGTCTTCTTCGACGTCGGCATCTTCGTCCTCGCGCCGATCGTGTACGCCGCCGCCAAGCGGTCGGGCAAGTCGGTCCTGCTCTACTGCATGCCGCTGCTCGCCGGACTCTCCATGACCCACGCGTTCCTGCCGCCCCACCCGGGCCCCGTCGCCGCCGCCGGTCTGCTGCACGTCTCGCTCGGCTGGGTCATCCTCATGGGCGTCGTCGTCGGCCTCCCCGCCGTCCTCGCCGCCTGGGCCTACGCCTCCTGGATCGGCAGGCGGATCTTCGTCGAGGTCCCGCACGACATGCTGGAGGCCGCCGAGGAGGCCAGGGCGAAGGTCGCGGCGGAACGCGCGGGCGGCGCCTCCGAGGCGCCGGTCTCGCTCTCCACGGTCCTCTTCATCATCGGCACGCCGCTCATCCTGATCCTCGCCGCGACCTTCTCCTCCATCGCGCTCGACCCGTCGACCCTCCGGTCCGTGGTCGAGTTCTTCGGCAACCCGTTCGTCGCGCTGACGATCGCGCTGGTGCTCGCGTACTACCTGCTCGGCGTCCGGCGCGGATGGTCGCGCACGTCCCTGGAGCAGGTGTCCACCTCGTCGCTGAAGCCGGTCGGCAACATCCTCCTGGTCGTCGGCGCCGGCGGAGTGTTCGGCGCCGTCCTGAAGGCCAGCGGGGTCGCCCAGGCGCTCTCCGACACCTTCAACGACGTCGGCCTGCCCGTCATCGTCCTCGCCTATCTGATCTCGCTCGTGCTGCGGGTCGCCCAGGGTTCGGCGACGGTCGCGATCGTCACCACGGCCGGCATCGTGCTGCCGCTGGTCGAAGGCGGCGACTTCTCCCAGGCCTTCCTGGCCCTGGTCATCATGGCGATCTCGGCCGGCTCGATCTTCGCCTCGCACGTCAACGACGGCGGGTTCTGGATCGTGGCGAAGTACTTCGGGATCTCCGAGCGCGACACGCTGAAGTCCTGGACGGTCCTGGAGTCGGTGCTCTCCCTGGCCGGGTTCGCGGTGGCGGCGGTGCTCAGCCTCGTGGTCTAGGGCCTTCTTTCGACAAGATCCGGAAGACGGGCCCCAGCGCTCAGCCGCCGCAGCCCCCGCACCCGCCACCACTGCCGCAGCCGCCGGACGAGGGCCGTTCGTTGGCCTTGAGGATCGCGCGGCGCAGGGCCTTGTCCCGTATCCCGTTGGTGCCGAACAGCGCCACGCCGACCCCCTCCGGGTCGGCGTGGGGGTGTTCGTGCCCGCAGGCCGGGGCGTTCGCCCAGGAGGAGCCGTCGAGGTGGCGGTGCGCCTCCCGGAGCCGCCGCAGCGCCGCCGCGCCCGCCGGGGTCAGCCGCCCCTCCGGGGTGAACCTGCCGAAGGGCGCCCACGGGAGGCCCACGATCAGGAGGGCGAAGACGCACAGCGAGACCGGGTTCAGCCAGGCCGCGCCGCCCTCCCGGTCGGAGGCGGCCACCGCGACGAAGGCCGAGACGGCACAGACCAGGCCGTGCAGGTACCACGCGCGTCGCCAGGCCCGCAGCGGGGCGAGCGGATGGAGCAGTCCGTCCCTCACGAGCGCCTCGTCCAGGGCCGTCAGGGGATCCGACTCGGCCAGCTTCTCGTGCAGCCGGTGCGCGTTCACCTCGCCCCGGGCCACCCGTTCCGCCACGAACCGCTCCCACGGCCCGGAGCCGTACGCCCCGGTCCTGCCCGCGCGGGCCTTCTTCCCGTCGAGGACGAGGCGACCGGCCTGGTGCATACCGAAGAGCACCGTGTCCGCCACCCGCTTCGGGCCTCCGGCGAGCAGCGCCATCGGCAGCGGATCGGCCGGGTCGGGCGCGCCCGTGGGCTCCACGGGCGCATCGCTCTCGGCCCTCTTCCGCCGCACACCGAGCAGCGACGCACCGCTCGCCAGGAGCGGTGCGAGAGCCATCAGACCGTTGTCGTACACAGCGCGTTCCTCCCCCGTCGACCTTGTACGTCCCGTGGACGTTCCGGTCGTAGCCGTCGCCGCGAACAGTATCCGCGCGGCCTCCCTGTCCCGGACGGGTCCGGGACAGGGAGTTCACGGATTCGATCTCAGCGGGGCGGCGTCACGGCCTCAACTCGTGCAGTACTGCGACGCCTTGCCGATCGAGCGGTACATGCAGTCGGCGTTCTCCAGGAGTTGCAGGACGGCGTCCCTGTTGCGGCTCGTCTCGCGCTCGATCACCTCGTCGGGCGGGTAGAAGCCGCCGCCCGCGGACGAGGCCGGATACATCTCGAAGGTGTATCCGAAGATCTTCTGCGAGCCCCACAGGTAGTCGTCGATCGACCCGTCCGTGATGTAGAGGTCGCTGGACTGCTCGGGGGTGTAGCCGTTGCTGGCGGCCATCTTCCGCCCGACGGCGGCGAAGGCGTCCCGGTCGTCCTGGGTCATGCCCGGCGCCGTGTCGGCGTTGGTCCAGCCGAACGGCCACAGCACCAGTTCGCTGTACGTGTGGAAGTCGATGCCGGCCTTGATCTGCTGCTTGCCGCCGACCACGCGCGAGCGGACGAAGTTCGCGACGACCTTCACCTCGGGGGCCGACTCCGGGGCGGCGCCGCGGTAGGTCGCGGAGCTCGGGGAACCGGACGAGCCGCCGCAGCAGCCCCACTTGTAGTCCCAGTTGCGGTTCATGTCCGTACCGACGTAGCTGGAGCCGGCGTTGGGCTGCCGGTTCTTGCGCCAGCTGCGGTAGGAGCCGGAGGCGATGTCGTACTCGCCGCCGTCCGGGTTGAGGTCCGGAACGATCCAGATCTCGCGGCTGTCGACGACGTTGGTGACCCGGGAGTCCTTGCCGTAGCCGGCGCCGAGCTCGCGCAGCAGATAGAGCGCCATCTCCACGGTCAGGTGCTCGCGCGCGTGCTGGTGGTGGGTGAAGAGGACCTCGGGCTCGGCCTCGTCCGTGCCGACGTTGTCGCTGATCTTGATGGCGACGATGTCCCGGCCCTGGTACGTCTTGCCGATCACGCGCTTGTTCATGATGGCCGGGTACTGGGCGAGGCGCTGGTCGATCTCCGCGTTCATCTCGGCGAAGTTGTGGTACTTCGAGTCGGCGGAGGGGAAGTCGAGGGGCTTGATCCCGAGCCCTTCGACCGTCCGGGTGGGCGGGGCGGGCAGGGCGGTGACCTTGTGGCCGAGGGCCTTGAGCCGCCGCAGCTGTTCGGCGTTGGCGCTGACCACGACCGAGCGGCCGTCGACCTCGTCCACCGAGACCCCGGTGGCGGCGAGGGCGGTGCGGGCGGCGGGCGTGGAGGGGCCGGTGATCTCGTACTGCCGGATCACCTCTTCGGCGGGGGTGGCGGCGGCCGGCGCGGGGTCTGGCCCGGCGGGGGTCGCGCTTGCGGAGAGGGGCGCCGCCACGGCGAGCGCCAGCAGGGCCGCGAGGGTGGCGGACCTTCTTCCGCGAATGCGTAGTCGCATGCTGTCTCCTGGGTGGGGAGTGTGGGGGTGTGCGACAGAAAACCGGTGCGGGTGTCCAGGCCACATCGTGAGGCCCTGGCATGCACCGGTCAAGACGTCAGGTTCGGCCATACTGTCCCGCGTCGGGACGCTCATCGGTACGTACGAGGTCGAGCACAAGCTAGGGCCTCTCGTTCGGATCATGCCGGGCTCGCGTGCCCTGGCACCGCGCCTCGCCGCGTTGTCGCGGTCGCCAACCCCCCCGTAGCCCTTCGGGCACGGGCGGTGCCCCCACCGCGTTGACTCCCTCCTCCGCCTTGCGATCCGTCCCCTCGGCCCTGGCGGGCCTGGGGAGACCCCATGCACCAGACCCCGCTCCCTGATCCGGCCTGATCCAAACGAAAGACCCTAGGCGAAGGCGGCATGGGCACCGTGTATTTGGCGCGCTCGCGCGGCGGACGGGCGGTCGCCGTCAAGGTCGCCCGGCCGGAACTCGCCGCCGATCCCGAGCGGGTGCGAGGTCAACAGCCGCGCGGCCAGGGTGAGAGGCGGATCGACCAGCTCGATCTCGTACTCGACCGGTACATGCCCCGCTCGGGCGGGTGAACGAGCAGCAGGCGGGACCCCGGTGTTCCCGGTCAGGCGACGTGGGCGGCGATGGCCCTCGCACACTCCAGGGACTCCGTGCGGGTGGTGTCGACCTCCAGGTCGTAGAACACACCCTCGTGGACCGTCTCCGCCTGCTTGGCGGCCATTCCCACGGGTCGGTCGCCCCGTGCCACCTCGCGGCCCGCGGCGACCGCGCCTTCGCACCTGACGCCGACCCAGAGCACGTCCAGCCCGTCGAGCGCCTTCCGCCACCGCTCCTGGGACGCCGCTCCGCCGAGGAAGACGTCATCGACGATGATCCGGGCGCCCGCACGGGCCATCGCGGCGACCCCCTCCATCCACGCCGCCTCCAGCTCGCGGAACGCCGAGCCGACGTGCACGCCGCCGTCCGCGGCGAAGTCGATTCCCGCATCCGAGGTCTGGAGGGACGCGGGCATCGCCTCGACCAGCGAGTCGACGGCGGCGGCGAGCCACGGGTCCGGCAGGACCGCCTGCAGGCAGCGGAGGATCCCCGACTTGCCCGAGCTGGAGCCGCCGTTCAACACGATCACCTGAGTCGTCACCAGGTCACGGTAGACGCGGCCGTCACGGCGGTCGAAGCCATTTTCCGCAAGCCCGCCCCCGCCCGGCGACACGCGCGGCGCCGCCGGGAGAGGGGCGGCGCCACGGCGTGAGCCGGACCGGGGTCTACGGCAGGTTGTGCACGTGCGGGCCGACCGCGTTCGACCAGGCGTTGCCGGCCGTCGCGTCCCAGTTGGTCGACCAGGTCATCGCGCCTCGCAGGTCCGGCCAGGTCCGCGACGGCTTGAACGAACCGCAGCCGGTGCCACGGGTCAGGCAGTCCAGCGCGTTCTTCACGATCGACGGGTCGACATAGCCGCTGCCCGCGCCGCGGGTCGAGGCGGGCACTCCGAGTCCGACCTGGGAGGCGTCGAGGCCGCCCTGCAACTGGATGCAGGCGAGCGCGGTGAGGAAGTCCACCGAGCCCTGGCTGTACACCTTGCCGTCGCAGCCCAGCATGGAGCCGCTGTTGTAGTACTGCATGTTGACCACCGTGAGGATGTCCTTCACGGCGAGCGCCGTCTTGAAGTACTCGGTCCCGGTGTTCTGCATGTCGATCGTCTGCGGGGCCATGGTCAGGACCATGGACGGACCGGCCTTGGCGGACAGCTGGCGCAGCGCCTTCGTCAGGTACGTCGAGTTGATGCCGTGCTCCAGGTCGATGTCGACGCCGTTGAAGCCGTACTCCCGCATCAGGGCGTACGCGCTGTCGGCGAAGGCGGTCGCGGAGGCGTCGCTGTTGATGGTGACGTTCCCCTTCTCGCCGCCGACGGAGATGACGATCGACTTGCCGGCGGCCTTCTTCGCGGCGATGTCGGCCTTGAAGTCGGCGACGGAGGCGTAGCCGACGGCCGGATCGAGGTTGAAGACGATCTGGCCCGGCGTGGCGGTCGAGTCCGCGAAGGAGACGGCGATGATGTCGTACTGCGCCTGCACGTCCCGCAGCTTCTGGACGGCCGCCCCGTTGTCGAAGTTCTGCCAGTAACCGGTCAGCGCGTGCTTGGGGACGGCCGGGCCGGGGCCCGGGTCGGTGACCTTGGCGGTCCGCGCGGAGACGGTGGCGGACCTGGCGGACTCGCCCGCGGAGTTGGTCGCGGTCACCTGGAACTGGTACGCGGTGTCGGCGGCGAGCCCGGTCACGGTGGCGGACGTGCCGCTGACGGAAAGGACCTTCGTGCCGCCGCGGTAGACGTTGTAGCCGGTCGCACCCGTGGCGGCGTTCCAGGTCAGGGCGACGGAGGAGGAGGTGACGGTGCCGGCGGCGAGACCCGCCGGGGCCGCCGGGACCACCGGGTCGGGGTCGGTGCCGCCGCCCCCGTCGGGCCCGAAGACGCTCACGTCGTCGACGTGGTAGGCCGCCTGCCCGTACCAGCCGTGGGTGTGGACGGTGACGGTGGTGGTGTTCGCCCCGGTGGTGAAGGTGGTGGTCAGCTGCTTCCAGGAGGAGCTGTCCGGGGTCCAGGTGGAGACGTCGGTCGTGCCGGTGCCGCTGGCGCCGAGGTAGGCGTACCCGCCCTGCACCCAGGCGCTCAGCCGGTACGTCGAGTTGGGCTTGACGGTCACGACCTGGGTGCACTTGGCGTGGTCCTGGCCGCCGGGGGTGGCCTTGAGGGCGCCGGCTCCGGTCCGTACCGGCGAGGAGACGGCGGTGCCGCTGCCGGCGGAACAGGTCCAGTTGGCGGTACCGGACTCGAAGCCCGCGTTCTTGGCGACGTTGACGTCCGCGGCCTGGGCGGTGCCGGCGCCGCCGACGAGGACGAGCCCGGAGCCGACGGCCAGCGCGAGGACGCTGCCGAACCATCTGCGGGAGCGTGTGGTGGTGCGGTCCACTTGCTGCCTCCGGTGGGGGAGTCGGGGGTCTGGAGGAGTTCGGAACGGTGGCCACCGCTGAGGGACCAAGTTGGTCCAGACCAATTGAGTTGTCAATACCTGTGCACAGAAGGCGAGTTGACGCCTGGGCCCGGAGACCCATGGCGCGGACCCAGGGTGAGGCCCGCCACGGCCCGGCCGCGGGCCGCCCGCCGGGCCCAGTCCTGGGCCCAGCGCGGACCTACGCCGGGCCCAGAAATCTCCCTGCCGCTTGGCGGATTGTCTGTTCACCACCCCGGGGGTCGTGGATAAGGTGCAGGGGCGGCCGCGCTGTGCAGTAATGCGGTGAACGCAGTGAGTGACATGGAGGGGGGTCTGACGTGTCGACAGCGATCGCGGTCACCAGCGCCGACCTGGTGCTGCCACCGACCGATCAGCGCACCCCCGCCGCCGCCGTGCTGCCCGCTCCCGAGACCCAGCCGCTCGCCTCCGCCGTCGCCGAACTCCAGCTGCTCGTGGACCGCCACGGCTATGTGATCGTGGTCTTCCCCTCCTCCGTGCCGACCGCCACGGAGCAGCGGCTGTACGCGATCCGCTCCCTCCTGGAGAGCGACCGGATCGCCCTGGTGAAGTCCGATCTGCCGCCCCTGGGCACCGCCGTCCTGGCGCGCCAGCTGCGCCAGCTCTCCGTCTGCGACTTCAGCCCCGGCGTCGTCGCCTCGGCGGCGCGGCTGCTTGCCCACTACATCTACGCGGGTGCCGTCCTCGGCTCCGTCGCCAGGCTCGACCGCGTACCGGTCAGCCTGAAGTCCCATGTCAAGGGGTGGATGCCGGGCGCCCAGTTCGCCGTGCTCGCCGGCCCCGTCCCCCAGCTCGACAGGATCGGACCGGGTGTCCCGCCGCCGGCCGGACCCGAGTTCGCCACCGAGCTGGTGCTGGCCCGGGGCCAGCTCCAGACCGAATGGCCCACCGCCACGCTCGTACCGGGGTGGCAGGTGCGGGCGGTGCGGGAGGCGCCGCTGCCCGCCGAGTCGCCACGCTGGTGGGGCACCGGACGGCTCGTCGAGTTCGCCGCCTACCTCCCCGACCTGCCGGTGCTGCACCAACTGGTCTCCTCCGTACGGCGCGAGACCTGCCACTGGTGCGCGATGGAGCTCATCGGGGACCGCTGCGGCTTCTGCTCCGCCCCGCTGCCCACGGCCGACCACCAGGCACCCGCCGCCCGTGTCCCGTAGTCGCGCGATGGCGCCGCCCTACCCCCGGCCGTACGACCCCTCGTACGTCCCCTCGCCCGTTCCGTCGTACGCGCCCTCGCCCGTCCCGTCGCTCGTATCGTCGCCCGTCCCCGCGCCCGTCCCGTCGCTTGCTCCGTCCTACGGTCCCTGTCCGCCGAGTCACACGTCTCCGATCGAGGTTGTACGGCAATGAACTCCCGCCAGCGCCGTGGCGTCCTACTTCTTCTGCTGTCCGTCCTGTGTGCCCTCGGCGCGTTCGCCGGAGTCCTCTCGGTGATCAGCGACGTGAACTCCAAGGTCGGTCCCGAGGTGACGGCGTACCGCGTCGCCAAGGACATCGAGCCCTACACGCCGCTCGGCACCAGGCAGTTCCAGAAGATCTCGATGCCCGAGCGATGGCTCTCGGCCAACGCCGTCAGGGACCTCACCCAGATCGAGGGAAAGATCGCCGTCACCCGGCTCGAAGCCGGTTCCCTGCTGCAGAGCGACATGATCGTCGAACGCCCGGCGCTCCAGCCCGGCCAGCAGGAGATCGCCATCATGATCGACGCCGCCACCGGCGTGGCCGGCAAGATCACGGCCGGTGCCACGGTCAACATCTACGCCACCTTCGCCGGCGAACGCGACGGGCAGCCCGACCAGTCCAAGGTCATCGTCAGCAACGCCCGTGTCATCGACGTCGGCAAGCTGACGCCGATCAGCGCCGACCGCGACGACCGGGGCAGCCGCGCCACCGAAGCCGTCCCCATCACCTTCGCCCTGAACACCCTCGACACCCAGCGCGTCGCCTACGCCGAGTCCTTCGCCGAGCACGTACGGCTGGCGCTCGTCGCGCCGGGCGGCGAGCCGGCCCTCAAGCCCGGCGACCGCACCTACACGCTCGACAAGGACAAGTGAGGCCGGTATGACCACCAGGATCCTGCCGGCCGTCGGCGACCCCGACGCGGCCCGGTCCGTCACCACGCTGCTCAGCCGGCTCCCCGACGCTGAGCCCTTCCCGCCCGTCGGCGACTCCACCCGACTGGTCGACACCCTCGCCCGGCTCGCCGCCGCGTCCCTCGACGAGCTGCCGGACGTCGTCCTGGTCCACGAACGGATCGGCCCCGTCCCCGCCCTGGAACTCATCCGCGAGGTCGCGCTCCGCTTCCCCGCCGTCGGTGTCGTCCTCATCACCGCCGACGCCAGCCCGGTGCTGTTCTCGGCGGCCATGGACTCCGGCGCGCGGGGCCTGGTCACGCTCCCCCTCGGGTACGAGGAGCTGGCCAGCCGGGTCCAGGCCGCCGCCCAGTGGTCCGTGGGCGTCCGACGCCACCTCGGCGCGGGCGCCGACGTCTTCACCGGACCGGGCGGCAGGGTCGTCACCGTCAGCGGGGCCAAGGGCGGGGTCGGCACCACGGTCACGGCCGTCCAGCTCGCCCTCGCCGCCCAGACGTCCGGCCACAGCGTGGCCCTCGTCGACATGGACCTCCAGGGCGGCGACATCGGCTCCTACCTCGACGTCCAGTTCCGCCGCTCCCTCGCCGACCTCGCGGCCGTCGACGACCTCTCGCCGCGCGTCCTCCAGGACGCCGTCTACACCCACGAGACCGGCCTCGCGCTGCTCCTCGCCCCCGGCGACGGCGAGCGCGGCGAGGAGGTCAGCGACCGCTCCGCACGCCAGATCGTCGGCGCCCTCCGCTCCCGCTACGACGTCGTGGTCGTCGACTGCGGCACCTATCTCACCGGTTCCAACGCCGCCGCCGTCGAGATGGCCGACGCGGCCGTCCTCGTCACCACCCCCGACGTGGTCGCGGTACGGGCGGCGAAGCGGGTCGTACGGATGTGGGACCGCCTCCAGATCCGCAAGGCGGAGGAGAGCGTCTGCCTGGTCAACCGCTACACCCGCTCCACCGAGATCCAGCCCGGCCTCATCCAGAAGATCACGGGCACCCGGATGGCGGGGGTCGTGGTACCCGCCCACTTCAAGGAGCTCCAGGGCGTGGTCGACGCCGGCCGGCTGCACGACCTCGACTCGCGCTCGACGGTGAAGCAGGCGCTGTGGTCGCTGGCCGGGGAGCTGGGCCTGGTGAAGGCGGCGGATCAGGGCGGCGCGGGCGGGACGGGCGGGGCGGCCGGCGGGAGCCGGCCGGGGAAGCAGCTCGCCCGAGTGACGCGCGGCAGCGACCGCGGCTCGATCGGGCTGCTGCGGCGCGGCGGAAAGGGGCGCTGAGCCGTGCCGGCCGCCGGGCCCGTGCCGTACCGGGACGACGACAGAGGGCAGGTGGCGGTCGAGTTCCTCGGCATGGTCCCGCTCATCCTGCTCACGCTGGTGCTGCTCTGGCAGTGCGTGCTGGTCGGCTACACCTTCACGCTCGCGGGGAACGCGGCCGACGAGGCGGCCCGGGCGGCGGCCGTGGGCGATGACTGCGGGGAGGCGGGGAAGCGGCATTTGGACGGGGCGTGGGCGGACGGCGCCGCTGTGACCTGCGACGAGGAGGGCGACATGGTCCGTGCGAGGGTCGGCCTGCGGGTACCGGTGCTGTTCCCGGGGGCGATCGCCTTCCCGTTCACGGTGCCGGGCGAGGCTGGAGCCGTACGAGAAGAACGGGGCCGGCCGTGAGGCGGGGGGAGCGAGCCGGGGGCAGGGAGCGAGCCGGGGGCGGGGGCTCCCGGGACCGGTGCCGTGGCCGGGACCGGGGGCAGGTCGCCGTCGAGTACCTCGGCTTCCTGCCCATCCTGCTGCTCGTCGCTCTCGCGGGCATCCAGCTCGGCCTCGCCGCGTACGCCGCCCAGCAGGCGGGGACGGGCGCGCGGGCCGCGGCCCGCGCGGCCACGCACGACGACACGGAGCTCGATCCGGAAGCGGCCGGCCACGCGGCGATGAGCGACTGGATCGCCGAACGCAGCGCCGTCTCCGCGCCTGGTGGGGACGGACAGGTCACGGCGACGGTGACCGTCGACATCCCGTCGGTGGTGCCCTTCTGGGACTTCGGGACGGTACGGAAGACGGCGACCCTGCCGATGCCCGAGTCCGCGTCGGCGACCGGGTCCGGGTCCGCGACCGGGTCCGGGTCCGGGTCCGGGTCCGAGTCCGCGCCCGGGTCCGCGGCCGGGTCCGGGTCCGGGTCCGCGCCCGCGTCCGGGTCCGCGCCCGCGTCTGAGTTCACGTACGCCTACGAACCCGCTTCCACGCCCGAGGAGGACGGCTCATGAGTCTGCGGGCCCGTATCAACGCCCCCGAGGAGAGCGGCTCGGGCGGCCGGGAGGACGGTCACCTCGTCGCCTCCTTCCGCGCCAAGCTCCTGGAGGAGATCGACCTCACCGAGATGTCCGCGCTCGCCGCCGCCGAGCGCCGGGCCCGTCTGGAGCGCGTCCTCGGGCACATCATCAGCCGTGAGGGACCGGTCCTCTCCACCGTCGAACGCGCCCAGCTCATCCGCCGCGTCGTCGACGAGGCGCTCGGCCTCGGCGTCCTCGAACCACTCCTCGAGGACGCGTCCATCACCGAGATCATGGTCAACGGCCCCGACCAGATCTTCATCGAGCGAGCCGGCCGGGTCGAACTCCTCCCGCTGCGCTTCGCCTCCCACGAGCAGCTGATGCAGACCATCGAGCGGATCGTCTCCACCGTCAACCGGCGGGTCGACGAGTCGAACCCCATGGTCGACGCCCGGCTGCCGTCCGGCGAACGCGTCAACGTGATCATCCCGCCGCTCTCCCTGACCGGGGCGACCCTGACGATCCGCCGCTTCCCCCGCGCGTACACCCTCACGGAGATGATCGGCCTCGGCTCGCTCGACGAGCACATGCTGCTGCTGCTCGCCGGGCTCGTGCAGGCGAAGTTCAACGTCATCGTCTCCGGCGCGACCGGCACCGGTAAGACCACCCTCCTCAACGCGCTCTCCGGGCTGATCCCCGACGGCGAACGGGTCATCACCATCGAGGACTCGGCCGAACTCCAGCTCCAGCAGTCCCACGTCATCCGCCTCGAAAGCCGGCCCCCGAACATCGAGGGCCGGGGACAGGTCACCATCCGCGACCTCGTCCGCAACTCCCTGCGCATGCGCCCCGACCGCATCATCGTCGGCGAGGTCCGGGGCGGTGAGACGCTCGACATGCTCCAGGCGATGTCCACCGGCCACGACGGCTCGCTCGCCACCGTCCACGCCAACTCCGCCGAGGACGCGCTGATGCGGCTCCAGACCCTGGCCTCCATGTCGGAGGTGAAGGTCCCCTTCGAGGCGCTCCGCGACCAGATCAACAGCGCCGTCGACGTCCTGGTCCAGCTCACCCGGCACCCCGACGGCACCCGCCGGATCACCGAGATCGCCGTCCTGGCGTCCAACGGGCGGGAGCGGTTCACGCTCGCCACCGTCTGCCGGTTCCGCGCCCAGCCGCTCACCGCCGACGGGCGGGTGCACGGCGAGTTCACCTACCACCCGCTGCCGCGGCGGGTCGCCGAACGGCTCTACCTCGCCGGCCAGCCGATCCCCCAGGCGTTCGGCGTGGCCGGGTCGGACGAACAGCTCGCCACCCGAGAAGCGAAGTAGGAGAGGCGACGAAGGATGAATCCCACCCTGCTGACGATCGGCGTCGCGCTGCTCTGCGGCGTCCTCGGGGTGATCGGTACGCAGCTGTACGCGAGCGGGTCCGCCCAGCGCGCCGCCCTCGTCGCCCGGCTCGCCCAGACCGGCGAACCGGAGGCGGCGGGCCGCGGACGTCGCCGCCGCTTCCGGGCCATCGACCGCCGCGTCCGGCGTACCCGCTTCGGCCGCCGGCTGGAACTGCGGATCTCCGCCACCGGCCTGGACCTGACCCCCGGCGAGTTCCTCGTGGCCATGGCGGCGACCGTCACCGCGCTGTGGATCACCGGGCAGTCCCTGCTCTCCCCGTTCTTCGGACCGCTCTGCGGCTTCCTCGGCGTGTGGGTCGCCCTGGGGTTCCTCGACTGGCAGCGGCAGAAGCGGATCGAGAAGTTCATCAACCAGCTTCCCGAACTCTCCCGCATCCTCGCCAACGCCACCCACGCCGGGCTCGCCCTGCGGATGGCGCTCAGCATGGCCGCCGACGAGATGGAGGCCCCGGCCGGCGACGAACTGGAGCGGGTGGCCCAGCAGCTCGCCGTCGGCACCTCCCTCGACGACGCCCTCGGCGAACTCGCCGAGCGCCTGCCCTCGCGCGAACTCGTCGTCCTCGTCACCACCCTCGTCCTCGCCAACAAGGCGGGCGGCACCGTCGTCGCCTCCCTGCGCAACCTCACCGAGACCCTGGAGGAGCGCAAGGAGACCCGGCGGGAGGTCCGTACCCAGCTGTCCCAGGTGAGCATGACCGCCTACGCCGTACCGGTCATCGGCATCGGTTCCCTGCTGATGATCGACAACATGCAGCCGGGGGCGCTCGACCGGATGACCGGCTCCGGCCTGGGGCAGTTCGCCGTCGTCCTCGCCTTCGGCCTGTACGTCGTCGGCTTCGTCGTCATCCGCCGCTTCTCGAAGATCGACGTCTGAGGCCCGGGAGTCGTCATGGACCTGCTGCTCGCCCTGGCCGCCGGCCTCTCCGTCGCCGGAATCCTCCACGGCATCCGCCTCTACCGCGCGGACGCCCGCCTCCCCGACGACCTCCGGCTCGCCCTGGAGGTCGGCTCCACGCGCACCGGCGCCGTCGACTCCGTCGTGGACCGGCTCGGCATGCGCTACTCACCCGCCGTCCTGCGCCTGATGGGCCCCAAACGGGTCAACCGGGTCCGGCGCAGGATCGACCTGGCGGGCAACCCCGGCGGACTGACCATCGACCGGTACGGAGCCCGGCGCGCCGTCTACGGCTTCCTCGGCGGCCTCGGCGGCCTGGTCATGCTCTCCAACGGCGACCTCGTCGTCGCCCTGCTCCTCTTCGCGTTCGGCGTCTTCTGGACCGAGGTCGGCATCTGGTCGGCCATCCGCATCCGCAAGGACCAGATCGAGCGGACGCTGCCCGACTTCCTCGACGTCCTCGCCGTCGTCGTCAGCGCCGGGCTCGGCTTCCGCCAGGCTCTGGACCGGGTCGCGGACAAGTACGAGGGGCCCTGGTCGGACGAACTCCGGATCACCCTGCGCCAGATGGACATGGGTGTCAGCCGCCGCCAGGCCTTCGACGAGCTGCGCCGGCGCAACGACTCCGAACAGGTCGCCCAGTTCGTCACCGCGCTGCAGCAGGGCGAGGAGCTGGGCGCGCCGATCGTCGACACGCTGATCCAGATCGCCAACGACATGCGCAGGACCGACGCCCAGAACGCCCGGAGGAAGGCGGCGAAGGCGGTCCCCAAGGCGACCATGGTGATCACGACCCTGATGGTTCCGGCGACGATGATCCTGCTGGGCGCGGGCCTGTTCCTGGGGACGGGCACCGACTTCGGCTCGATCACGGGCGAGTGAACGGGTGGGCGGGCGCGTGGGTCTGAGGGTGAGAGACCGGTTGGGCGGGCGTGCGGGCGGGCGCCTGGGGCTGCGGGTGAACGACCGGGTGGGCGGGCTTGTGCGGCTGCGCGTGAACGGGCGCGTGAGTGGCCCGGTGAGCGGGACGCACGCCGGCCCCGGACCCGCCCCTTCCCCGAACCTCCAGGTCAACGCCCTCCAAGCCATGTGCCGCCAGGTCTTCGGCTTCCGGCTCGCGATGATCGCCCTGGCGGCCCCGGCGGCGCTCCTGAACGCCGCCCCCGGCCTCGCCCAGAAGCTGGTCGGCGCCGCCGTGCTCGTGACGTTCATGGTCTCGTACACGCTGTTCAGGGACTGGGAACGGTTCGGCCCGCTGCTCCTGCGGCACCCCTCCCTGCTGGCGGTGGACACCCTCTTCGGCGCGCTGCTGCTCGTCACGGCCGGCCCGCGCAGCACCCTCGGCTACGTCAGCGTCTGCACGCCCCTGCTGGCGGGGATCGTCTACAGCTGGCGCGGCGCCGCCTTCTTCGCCTGCCTTCAGTCCTTGATCCTCCTGGCGATCCACGCCGCCGATCCCCGGCGTGCCGACACGTCCCTGGGCGAGGCGCTGCTGCTGCCCGGCCTCTGCGTCATCACGGGAGCCCTGGGCGTGACCCTCAGAAACCTCCTCCTCCGCTTCGGGGCGGCCACCCAGGCCCTCACGGAGACCCGGGCCCGTCTCGCCGCCGCGCAGGCGGTCGAGGAGGAACGCGCCCGCCTCGCCCGCGAGATGCACGACTCGGTGGCCAAGACCCTGCACGGCCTGGCGCTCGCTGCCGACGCCCTGGCCGTGACGGCGGACCCCCGGACGGTCCGGGGCCAGGCGGAGCTGGTCGCCCGCTCGGCGCGCAGGGCGGTCGCCGAGTCGCGGGAGCTCCTCGCCGACCTGCGCAGACAGTCGTACGGAAGCGGGGAGGGCGGTGTCGACGTGGTCGCGGAACTCCACGACCGGGTGCGTGACTTCGGCCGGCGCTCGGGCATCGAGACGGCCTACCGGGGCGTCGGCGAGGGGACCGTACCGCCGGTGCCGTACACCGTCGCCCGACAGCTCCTCACGATCGCCTCGGAGGCGATGGAGAACGCCGGCCGCCATGCCCGGCCGACCCGGATCGACGTCTCGGCCGGGGTCTTCGCGGGCCTGCTCCGGATCAGCGTGCGGGACGACGGCCCCGGCCTGCCCCCGGGCACGACCCTGGAAGGCCTGCGCCGGACCGGGCACTTCGGTGTGGTGGGGATGGTCGAACGGGCGGCCGGAGTGGGGGCGCGGATCAGGATCGGGAGGGGCGGGGCGGTGAAGGGCACGGAGGTACGCCTGGAGCTTCCGGTCGGGGGTGCCGCGCGATGACGCTGACCGTGCTGGTCGCCGACGACAACCCGGTGGTCCGGGCGGGCCTCACCTCCCTGCTGGCCGCCCACCCGGGCCTCCGGGTGGTGGCGGAGGCCCCGGACGGCCGCACGGCCCTGGAAGCGACGGCACGCCACCGCCCGGACGTGATCCTCCTCGACGTCCGCATGCCGGGCATGGACGGCCTGACGGCCCTCCCTCACCTGGTCCGCCTGGCCCCGGTCCTGATGCTGACGTACAGCGGGGAGAGCGCGGTGGTACGGGAGGCGCTGCGGCTGGGGGCGGGGGGTTACCTGGTGCACGGGGAGTTCACGGTGGAGGAGCTGGTGACGGCGGTACGCGATGTGAGGGAGGGCCGGGCGCACTTCACGCCGACGGCGGCGAACGCGCTGTTGGGGATGGTGCGGGGGAGGGTGGTGGGTGCGACTGCACACAGAGGAGGCGGCTCAACCAGCCGCGCCTGGACGGAATCTGTCCATTCTCCTTCGCAGGTGCAACCTGATGTGTCATGCTTCGGTCTGAGTCGGAGGGAGGCGGAGGTGATGGACCTGATCGCGTCGGGCCTGAGCAATCGACAGATCGCCGACACCTGCTTCATCAGCGAGAAGACGGTGAAGAACCACATCAACCGCATCTTCGCGAAACTCCACAGCACGACAAGAAGCGAGGCGATAGCAGCCTGGCTCGGCACAAGGACCACCTCATGAAGTGGGCCCGCCTTTGGGCCCACGGACCCTGTGGCACGCACACCCCTCTCACGTACGGTGCGCGGGGCGAGACCGACGCGGCGCCGTACGGAACCGGAGGGGACCACCATGAACGACCTCATGCTGAAGACCGTGGCCAGGACCAGGGTCTACGCCGGCTCCTGGGCGCGCGCGGCGTCGAAGGACCGGGGGCAGACGGCGGTCGAGTACCTGGGGATCATCGTGGTGGTGGTGGCGATCGTGATCGCGATCTCGGGCACGAGCATCGGCCAGGACATCAAGAACGCGATCAGTACCAAGATCGCCAGCTTGACCGGCGGCGGCGGGGGCGAGTGACTGGTCGTCGCAAGGACGACTCCGGGCAGGCCTTTCCCATCTACATCACGGTGGTGGCGGGCCTGCTCTTTCTTGCGTTCGCGTACTTCGCGGTCGGGCAGGCGGCCGCCACACGCAATGGAGCGCAGACAGCTGCCGACGCCGCCGCGTTGGCAGCGGCGCAGGACGCGAGGGATCAGCTTCGTGACGGATGGCTGGGTGTGATCCTCGACCCCACCGAGTGGCTCGACTACTTGGAAGGCGGACGCTTCGATGAGGACGCGGCTTGCGAGCGAGCCGATGCGTTCGCTGCGAAGAACGAGGCTGAGCTCTTCGGCGATCAGTGTGTGCGACTTGGCGGTGCCGAGGAAGGTTTCCGCGTCACGGTGCGCACCCTCGGAACGGTGGGGGAGTCGATCATTCCGGGTACGGAACGGCAACACGCCACGGCGACCGCCACGGCAGTGATCGAGCCGCGCTGCACGTTCAAGGCGCCCGAGCCCGAGCCCGAGCCGGATCCCGAGCCGACACCGACGGAGCCTCCGCCAGAACCGGACGATTCACCGATCCTGGGCCTCTCCTGCGACGGTGTCGACTGGCACATCGATCCCAAGGACCCGAGGCTCCCGAGCGTTGCCGATCTCTTCAGTGTTCGACTGGCCGACTGACAAACGAAGGAACCCCGTCTCATGAGTGTGCGGTACGCGACGAAGGCCCGTAGAGGGGTGGCCGCGGTCGTCATCGCGACTGGCCTGGTCCTCGGTGCTGCCGGGTGCAGCAGCGGTGACGAACCTCAGGCGCAGAAGTCATCGGTGAGTTCTTCGGCTCCCAAGACCGACGATGGCGACAAGGGGGCACAGACCGAGGAACCCGGTGAGGTTCTGGCTGTCCTCAAGGGACAGGAGGGGCTCGAGCTCACCGTTCAGTCGGCAGCGCGGGACGCCGGAGGCTTCCTGACCGTCAGCGGGGAGCTGGCGAACACCTCTGATGCCCCCCGCGTCATTCCGGCCCAACTCGCAGGGGACGAGACCGAGATCGTCAAGCACGGCAACTCGTTGGGGGGCGCGACCCTCGTGGATGCTGCGGGGAAGAAGCGCTATTACGTACTGCGGGACACGGACGGCCGACCGCTCACCACCTCCGGCCTGTCCAGTCTTGCCCCAGGCCGTTCCACGCAGGTCTTCATGCAGTTCCCCGCCCCACCCCCCACCACCACCGAAGTCACGTTCCAGCTGCCCACCTTCCGCCCCGGCACCATCAAGCTCTCCTGACGGGCGCGCCGCCATGACGACTCCCCACCGCCTCGCCACCCTCGCCGCCGTCACCCTCCTCGCGGCGACGCTCACCGCCGGCCCCGCCCTCGCCGACGACCCGCCCAACTCCACCTCCAGCTCCTCCCCGCCACCTCCGATCGACCCGAACTCGCCCGAGCTCATGCTTCCCGACGGGGCCACCCTCGCGCCCGCCAAGGTGCTCGACATCAAGCAGATCGTCGAGGAGGAGGGTGGTGAACAGCGGCGGGAGGACACCAACGTGGACGTCACGTTCGCCCTCCAGGCCGAGGTGCTGTTCGGCAAGGACAGCGCCAAGCTCAGCAGCGCCGCCGCCGCGCGTATCGCCGCCATCGCCGCCGAGATCAACCAGCAGCACTCCAGCAAGGTCCGGGTCTTCGGGTTCACCGACAACCTCGGGACGTACGAGCACGGCCTCAAGCTCTCCAAGCAGCGGGCCAACGCCGTGCAGCAGGAGTTGGCCAAGACTCTCGACCCTGGGAAGACGTTCGACATCCGCGGGTACAGCGAGGACTACCCCATCGCCGACAACCGCACGGAGGAGGGCCGTACGAAGAACCGCCGCGTGGAGATCTCCTTCCCCCGCACGACAGACGACTGATGCGAGTTGACGGTCTGCTGTGATGCCTGGTGCGGGCGGTGCCCTGCTTACCGCGTACCGAATCTCCTCAGCATTCGCTGTTGGTGACGGTGGCCGATCGTCTCGTAGCCGATCACGGTGACGAACGGCACGAGCGTGATCACGAGCAGACACACCGCGACGGCCACGCCGGCGGCTGCCAGCAGGACCGCGGCGAGCAGCACGGCGAGGGTGAGGGAGATCAGAAGCAGCTGGAAGGGGTCGGCCGCGGACAGCGGGAGGCTGTGCAGCAGAGAGACCATGAGGAGGTAGAGGCCCACCGGGAGGGCCAGTGCCAGGACGACGGCCGTGCCGGAGATTTTGGCGTGGTGCTCCATGCGTGGCGAACCGGCACTGCCTACGTCGCCAGTACCGCCCGGATCCTGGCGATCATGCGGTCCGGGTGGTGGAAGACCTCCGTGGCCGTGAAGCGCAGGATCCGGCGGACCGACGGGCATTCCGCGAGGGCGTTGAATCGGTCGATGTCGCGGGCGTGGGCGTGGCGGGTGCCGTGGAAGGCGTAGCCCTCGATCTCGACGACCAGGCCCGCCTCGCGGAAGAGGAAGTCGGGGCGCAGGGGGCGGCCGGAGGCGGTGTGGAGGAGTGGCTGGGACTCCGGGTGGAGACCCGCGTCCCGCATGCGGAGGCGGGCGATCGTCTCGGCGGGAGAGCCGGCCGCCGGGTCGGTCAGGGGCAGCATGGCCCGTGCCCGGGGCGCGCCCGGGAGGCGGCGGGACAGCTGGGTCGCCAGATCGTCGGGGCGGACCAGCGGTTCGCGGCGGACGCCCCGGACGGTGCGGCGGGACAGCGCGGAGTCCGCCACGACCACGCCCTCCTCACGGCTGCCGCACCGCATCAGGTCGCCGACCGTCCGCGCCGGGGTCGTCACCCGCAGCCCTGCCCGTACGGACACGTCCCGTTCGGTGAGGAGCACCGTCGTGTGGACGCGCAGGCCGGCCCTGGCGGAGGCCCCGCAGCCTCCCCGCCGCAGCATCGTGAACTCCAGAACTCGCCCTTCCTCCCCTTCCTCCCCTTCCGCGCCGCCACGGTTCAGGACGCCGCCGTTCAAGGCGCCGCCGTTCAGGACCTCGACGCGGTGCAGCGCCGCCGCCGTCCTGTGGCTGCACACCCACCCCGGCCGTCGCAGCTGGACCGCCCTCGCCCGGACCTTCCAGTCCACCTCCTTTCCCGGAACGGCCCACGCCCCCCGGCAGATCCGCTGCCATCCCTCGCCCCGCAGCCGTCCCCGCAGCCTCCCCGGTGGCCAGCCGGCCGCATACGCCCATTCGGTCAGGAGCACCCCGCCCCGGGCCGTCCGCACCAAGTCCTCCACGTCCCCCGCCCCCCTCCACGTCCCCCGCCCCCCTTCATGCCCCAACGGTCCACCAACGAGGGGCTGTCCGCATCCCCTGTGGACAACCCGCTCTCGTCGCCCGCCCTCGGAGCTGTCGCCCGCCCTCGGAGCTGTGGACAGGCCCGGACATAATCGAGCGCATGTCCCCAGCTCAGCCAACCGCACGGCGGTGGCCCGCCCTCGTGGCCGTCCCCTGGCCCGCGCTCGGCGGCTACGCCGCCACCCGCCTTCTGGGCCTCGCGGTCCTCGGCATCGCCGCCGCCGTCACCGGCAAGGACGGACTGCACCGGCTGAGCGGACGCTGGGACTCCGTCTGGTACGTCAGGATCGCCGAGCACGGCTACGGCCACCAGGTCACCCTGCCCAACGGCAGCGTCCACTCCGACCTCGCCTTCTTCCCCCTCTTCCCCCTCCTCGAACGGGCCCTGTCCGCCGCCCTCCCCGTCGACGCCGCCACCGCCGGCCTCCTCGTCTCCTGGACCGCGTCACTCGCCGCCGCATGGGGCCTCTGCGCCGTCGGCACACACATCGCGGGCCGCCCCGCCGGGATCAGCCTCGCCGTCCTGTGGGGCGTGTACCCGACCGCGTTCGTGCAGTCGATGGCGTACACCGAAACGCTCTTCACCGCGCTCGCCGCCTGGTCGGTCCTCGCCGTGCTGCGCGAGCGCTGGGTCCTGGCCGGCGCCCTGTGCGCGCTGGCCGGGCTCACCCGGCCGACCGCGGCCGCGCTCGTCGCCGCCATCGGCATCACGGCCCTCGCCACCCTCGTCCGCGAACGCGGGCTCCACGCGCGCGTGGTGGCCGGCGCTCTGCTCGCGCCGCTGGGCTGGCTCGCGTACATCGCCTACGTCGGCGTGCGCGAGGGCAGCGCGACCGCCTACTTCGACGTCCAGGCGGCCTGGGGCAACTCCATCGACGGCGGGGTCGCCCTCGCCCGCTTCATCTGGGGCCTGCCGCCCCTGGCCGCCCTCGGCCTGTGCGCGGCCCTCGGCCTGCTCGCCTGGCTCGTGGTCCTGTGCGTACGGCAGAGGCAGCCCCTGCCCCTGCTCGTGTACACGATCGGCGTCGTCGTGGTCTCCCTCGTCGGCGCCGCGTACTTCGGCTCCCGGCCGCGCCTGATGATGCCGGCGTTCGGTCTGCTCCTCCCGGCCGCGGTGGCGCTGGTACGGCTCCGGGTGCGCAACCGGGTCCTCGTCCTGGCCGGTCTTGCGCTCGCCTCCGCCGTCTACGGCGCCTTCACGCTTCTGGGGTCGGGACCGCCGTGACCCGTACGCCCCGCCGCAGGCCCCAGGCCGCCATCGCGCCGCCCTCCGCCTCCAGCACATGCCGGCCGCGCGGCCGGACCATGCCGAGCCGGCCCGGCCTCATCGTCACCACGTCGATCACGCGGAACGAACGGTCCAGATAGGCCACGTCGATGGTGAACCGCATGCCGAAGGTGTGCACGCTGTTGGTCGGGGTGATGAGGAGCGCGCCTCTGATGCCGTCACGGCGGAGCAGCCCCCTTCGCCGGGCCCGGTAGGAGGCCGCGATCTCCAGCGGTACCGTCCCGTCCGGGACGGTCAGCGTCCCCGTGCCGTCGCGCCAACTCCCCATAAGGGAGACGGTAGCGGTACGCCGGGCCTAGGGTCGGGCCGTGTTCGCCACGCTGATCGCCGTCGCCGCCCTGTGGGGCGCCGCCGCCGGCCTGCTCGTGCCGCGCGCGGCCTACCGGTTGTCGGTCGAGCCCGGGGAGCCCTGGCGTGACCGCTGCCCGGCGGGCCACGCCCTCACGGGTCCGGCGGGCGGCTGGCTCGGGGGCCCGCTCTGCCGTACGTGCGGCCCCGACGCCCTGATCCGGACCGCAGCCGCGCCCCCCGTAACCGAGCCCCAGCCCCAGCCCGAGCCCGAGCCCGAGCCCCAGCCCCAGCCCGAGCCCGAGCCCGAGCCCCAGCCCCAGCCCCAGCCCCAGTCCCAGTCCCTGCCCCAGCCGGGGCCCGAAACCACTTCCGCCCCCACCCCCACCCCCACCCCCATCCCCAACACCCCCACCCCCTTCACCCCCTCCCTCCTCACCGCCCTCGTCTGCGCCCTCCTCGCCGCCGCCACCGGGCCCCGCCCCGAGCTGGTCGTCTGGCTGCTGTACGCGCCCTTCGGGGTGCTCCTGGCGAGCGTCGACGTCCGCGTGCACCGGCTGCCCGACGGGCTCACGCTCCCGCTCGCCGCCGCCACCCCGTCGCTCCTCGGCGGCGCCGCCCTCCTCCCGTACGACGCCGGTTCCTGGAGCCACGCGCTCCTCGGCGCGCTCGCCCTGGGCGGCGCCTATCTGCTGCTGTTCCTGATCAACCCCGCCGGCATGGGCTTCGGCGACGTCAAACTCGCGCTCTCCCTCGGCGCCGCCCTCGGCTGGTACGGCTGGGGCATCCTCTTCGCCGGGGCCTTCGCGGGCTTCCTCCTCGGTTCGCTGTACGGGCTCGGCCTGGTCCTCGCCCGGCGCGGCGGCCGCAAGGCGGCGATCCCGTTCGGCCCCTTCATGCTCGGCGGCGCCCTGCTCGGCATCCTCCTCGGCGCGCTCTCCGCCACCCCCTGAGGTTCAGGTCCTAGCATCCTGCCGTATGCGGACAATTGCCGACAGAACGGTTCAGGTGGTTCCCGCGGTCCTCCGGCCGCGCCGGGAAGCGTCCGCCCTCCTGCCCTGGGCGTGGGCCGCCGGTCTGTGCGTCCTCTACGCGACCGTCGCCGTGCGCCGCCACCTCCTCCTCCGTACCACCGGCTACGACCTCGGCATCTTCGAGCAGGTCGTCAGCGCCTACGCCGAACTGCGCGCGCCCGTCGTCCCGTTGCGTGGGGAGGGTTTCAACCTCCTCGGCGACCACTTCCACCCCCTCCTCGCCGTCCTCGCCCCCCTCTACCGGCTCTGGCCCTCACCCCTCTGCCTGCTGGTCGCCCAGGCCGCGCTTCTCGCCCTCGCCGTCGTCCCCCTCGCCCGCTGGGCGGCCCGCGCGGTCGGCCGCCGGGCCGCCCATGTCGTCGCCGCCGGGTACGGGCTGAGCTGGGGGATCGCCTCAGCCGCCGCCTTCGACTTCCACGAGGTGGCCCTCGCCGTACCGCTCCTCGCGTTCAGCCTCGAAGCGCTCGGTCGGCGGCGCTGGGGCCCGGCCGTCGCCTGGGCGGCGCCCCTGCTGCTCGTCAAGGAGGACCTGGGGCTCACCTTGGCGGCCGTCGGCGTGTACATCGCGCTCAAAGGCCCGCGCCGGCTCGGCGTCGCCACCGCCGTGGCCGGTCTGCTCGGCTCCGTCGTCGAGATCACCCTCCTGCTGCCCGCGTTCAACCCCGGAGGGGGCTACGCCCACGGCGGCAACCTCTCCGACGGTCACGGCTCCCTGCTCTCCACCCTCGCCCACGCGCCGCTCGACGCCCTGCGCCCCGACATCAAGGCGATGACCCTCGTCCTGGTCTTCGCCCCGTCCGCCCTCCTCGCGCTCCGCTCCCCGCTCTCGCTGATCGCCGTACCGACCCTCGCCTGGCGGATGTTCTCCGAGAACGGCTTCCACTGGGGCACGGCCTTCCACTACAGCGCGGTGCTCATGCCGGTCGTCTTCGCCGGGCTGATCGACGCCCTCACCGTCTGGCGCCGTGGTGACCATCCGCTCGCCGCCCGCCACATCCGCGCCTCGCTCGCCACGGTGCTCGCGGTGACGGCGGTGATGATCCCGTCCTTCCCGCTGGCCCAGCTCGCCCAGCGGGCCACCTGGCGCACCACCCCTCACATCGAGGCGGCGCGCACGCTGCTCGCGAGGATCCCGGACGGCGCGACCGTCGCCGCGTCCAACCGGCTGGTCCCGCAGCTCACCGCGCGCTGCACGGTCGTCGTCTTTCCGACGTTCCCGGTGGACAGCAAGCTCTACCGGTACGACCGCAAGCACCTCCCCGCGCCCACGGCCGAGTGGATCCTCCACGACGCCCAGGCACCGGAGGCATGGCCGTACAGGACCGGCCACTGGCCCTACCCGCTCGAACAGCAGCTGGCGGAGCTGGCCGCGGCGCGGGACAAGCACGGCTACGAACTCGTCGCCGCACGCGACGGCCTGACCCTCCTGCACCGCACCGCCCGCTGACCCTCCCGCGCCCCCGAGCGCCGCGCCCCCCCCCGGAGCGCCGCGCGCTCGACGCCACCGGAGCCGCCCGCCCCCGGCCCCCGGATCGCCTGGCACTCGATGCCCCCGCCCCCGCCCCGACCCGGAACGCTCACGCGTGCGGGCCCACCGTCACCGTCCCCACCGTCAGGTCCGCCGTCCCCTCCAGGACCGAGGCCACCCGCTCGGCCTGGGCCTCCAGCTCCCGCGTACGGGCCGCGTTCAGTGACCGCAGCGGTTCGACCGTGACCGCGATCCGCTTGCCCGAGCGCCGCTGGTGCCATACGCCGGCCACCGTTCCGTCGACGAGCAGCACGGGGAAGTTGCCGGCCTGCCCGCCCGCGAGCGCCCGTTCGTACGCGGCGCCCGGGAAGAGGCGTGCGCGCGGCTGCGAGGCGATGGTGAAGGCGTCGAAGTACGGCAGCAGCCGCACGCCCCGCGCCGGTTCCGCCGGGAACTCCGTGTCCCCGGCGACGACCCAGGCCGCCGCGCCCTCGAAGGAGACCTCCTCGATCCGCCCGTCCCCGGCCAGCGCGGCGAACAGCGTGCCCGCCCACCCCGCCGGGGCGGCCAGCCACTTCGCGAAGTGCCGCGGGGTCGCCGGGCCGTACGCGTACAGGTAGCGCTCGACGAGGGCGCCGAGCGCCTCGGTCCCCTCCGCGGGCCGCACGCCCGGGCTGGTGTAGGTGGTCTTCCGGCCGCGGTTCGGCCCGAAGCACAGGACCCCGCGATGTGCCGCCGTGTGGGTCATCTGCCGCCAGCGCGGCCACTTGTCCTGGAAGGCGTCCATCACCCGCTCGCCCGCCCAGGGGCCGGTTCGGGACACGATCGCGTCCGTCAGTTCGTCCACGGTCAGCTCCGCGCCCGCGAGCGCGTCCCCGATCGCCGCCAGGACCTCGTCCGTCTGCGCGGCCGTCATCCGTACGTCCGCCGGCATCTGGTGCGGCCCGGACGGGATCGCGGAGAGCGCCCCCGTCCACAGCGGCAGATCGGCGGCGGGCAGCAGATGTACGGTGCCGCGCGGGCCGTACGTCTTGATGAGCGAGCGGTCCCGCCACAGCGCGGCCCGCACGTCGGTCCGGGTCGCCTCGGTCGTGCGCAGGGCCACGGACAGCTCGGCCGCCGACAGGACCTGGGCGTGCGCGCCGAGCATCGCGGCCGTCACCGCCACCGGCGGGGCGTCGGCCGGCTCGTCCAGAAACTGACGGTGGATCCTCCGGGCGGCTGCCTGGTCCCAGCTGACGTGTGGTGGGGTGGTGGTCATGCCTCCGACCGTAGGAGCGGAATAGGTCAGGAGCTGTCCGCCTTGACCGAACAGCCGAGACGATTCGAGGAGTTGGCGATGGCCAAGGGGAAGACGGGATACGACTGCGGGCTCGACGCGGCCGTCGACGTCGTCGGCGGCAAGTGGAAGCCGCTGATCCTGTGGGCGCTGCACGCACACGGCACCTGCCGCTTCGGGGAGCTCAGGCGGCAGGTCTCCGGCGTCAGCGAGAAGATGCTGATCCAGCAACTGCGCGAGCTGGAGGTCGACGGCATCGTCCACCGCGAGATCTACCGGGAGGTCCCGCCCCGGGTGGAGTACTCCCTGACCGAGCTGGGCGAGGCGCTCAACACGGCGCTCATGCCGCTGGGGGAGTGGGGCGAGCGCTTCATGGCGGAGATCCTCGCCCGCAAGGCGGAGCAGGCCGCCTGACCACCGCCCCCCCCGCACTGTCCCCCCGGCCGGCCCCCCCGCGCGTCAACCGGGCTCCCGCCGCCGGGGGTCCCCCTTGGGAGTACGGAAACCGCCGCCACGCCCGGGCGTAAACCCGCCACCGCCCTCACGACCCGTGCCGCGACTGGGCTGGGGCGACTCGCCGGCCATCCGTCGGCTCCGGGTGGCACGCACCACGACTTACGAAGGGTTATGGTGGAAACCCCCCCTCGGGCCGGTCCGTATCCCCCCCACGGACCGGCCCGTTTTTTCTTCACCGCCCCGGCGCGCCCGTGCTTCCACCGGCCCGGCGTCGGTTCTGCCCCCCGCCCCGGCGTCAGCTCCGCCCGGCCCAGATGTTCGTGCCCTCGGTGTCCACCGCGAACGAGTCGATCTCCTTCAGCTCCTCCTCGGTCAGCGGCGGACCGGACAGAGCGGCCACGTTCTCCTCCAGCTGCCCGACGCTGGACGCGCCGATCAGCGCCGAGGTCATCCGCTCGTCGCGCAGCACCCACGACAGCGCCAGCTGCGCCAGGGACTGCCCCCGGCGCTCGGCGATCTCCGCCAGCCCGCGCAGCCGCCGCAGCACCTCGTCGGAGAGCAGGTTCGGGTCGAGGGACTTGCCCTGCGTCGCCCGCGAACCCTCCGGGACACCCGTCAGATACTTGTTGGTGAGCAGCCCCTGGGCCAGCGGCACGAAGGAGATGCAGCCCATGCCGGCCGCCTCAAGCGTGTCGAGCAGGCCGTCCTCCTCCGTCCAGCGGTTGATCATGGAGTACGACGGCTGGTGGATGAGGGCGGGGACGCCCATCTCCCTGAGGATTCCGGCGGCCTCGGCGGTCTGCTCGCTGGTGTACGAGGAGACACCGACGTACAGCGCCTTGCCCTGCTGGACGGCGGAGGCCAGGGCCCCCATCGTCTCCTCCAGCGGGGTGTGCGGATCGAAGCGGTGCGAGTAGAAGATGTCGACGTGGTCGAGGCCCATCCGCTTCAGCGAGGCGTCGAGCGACGACATCAGGTACTTGCGGGAGCCCCACTCCCCGTACGGCCCCGGGTGCATCAGATAGCCGGCCTTCGTCGAGACGATCAGCTCGTCCCGGTAGGGCGCGAAGTCCTGGGCGAAGATCTTGCCGAAGTTCAGCTCGGCGGAGCCGGGCGGCGGTCCGTAGTTGTTCGCCAGGTCGAAGTGGGTCACGCCCAGGTCGAAGGCGCGGCGCAGGATCGCCCGCTGCGAGCCGAGCGTCCGGTCGTCGCCGAAGTTGTGCCAGAGGCCCAGCGAGATGGCGGGAAGCCGGAGCCCGCTGCGCCCGGTGCGGCGGTACTCCATGTGGTCGTAACGGTCCGCTGAGGCGCGGTACAGGGGAGAATCAGTCACGTATCTCTGCTTATCACGGTCTTGTGACAGTCCCGGGCTGGGAGCCATTGACCCGTGCGCAGTAATGTGGCGGCTTCGGGGAACCGCCGCGGCATGGAGGGGTTAAGAACAGTGAACCTGCGCGACCTGGTGTACGGGCTCTACGCACGCCGGGTGGAAGGCCGCCTCGACCACGCCCAGGTGCCGAAGCACATCGGTGTCATCCTCGACGGCAACCGGCGCTGGGCCAAGGCGTCCGGCGGGACTCCCGAGCAGGGCCACAAGGCCGGTGCGGACAAGATCCAGGAGCTGCTCGGCTGGTGCGCCGAGACCGACGTCGAGGTCGTCACGCTCTGGATGCTCTCCACGGACAATCTGAACCGGCCCGAGGAGCAGCTCGTGCCGCTGCTCGGCATCATCGAGAACGCGGTGCGCGCCCTCGCGGCCGACGGCCGCTGGCGCGTCCACCACGTGGGCACGCTGGACCTGCTGCCCGCCCGCACCCAGTCCGTACTGAAGGAAGCCGAGCAGGCCACCCACGACAACACGGGGATACTCGTGAACGTGGCCGTGGGCTACGGCGGTCGCCAGGAGATCGCGGACGCGGTCCGCTCGCTGCTCCTGGAACACGCGGAGAAGGGGACGAGCTTCGAGGAGCTCGCCGAGACCGTCGATGTCGAACACATCTCCGAGCACCTCTACACGCGCGGACAGCCCGACCCGGACCTGGTCATCCGTACCAGCGGCGAGCAGCGCCTGTCCGGTTTCATGCTGTGGCAGAGCGCCCATTCCGAGTACTACTTCTGTGAAGTCCACTGGCCCGCCTTCCGCAAGGTGGACTTCCTGCGCGCGCTGCGCGACTACGCGGCCCGGCACCGCCGCTACGGCACCTGACACCCGCGCTGGTCCCCCGCCGCACCCGCGCCGGAGCGCGGGTCACCGAGGCGGGGGGCACGGGGGTCTCCCCCGATAGGCACAGTATGAACACGTCGTCATATGCCATGGCATGGCGGCGCCTCCCGCAGGGCATATCCCTTCCAGAGTGAGCGGCACGGAGACCGCCACCCGGGAGGCCCGTTGCACCAGGACGACCGTGCAGGACATGCACGGACGAAGCGGAGGGCCGGTGCTCGGCCCGCCTTTCGTGGCCAGAGCCCGGTCCCATCCCGCAGCGACACCGATTCCGTCGCACCCCGCGCTCGCAGGGGTCTTCAGAGGGGGTCTGTCCTTCCGTGGTGACCAGCACTAAGCGCCGCTTGTCCGACAGGCGCACCTACGTACTCGACACCAGCGTCCTGCTGGCCGACCCCAACGCCGTGTCCCGATTCGACGAGCACGAGGTCGTGCTCCCGATCGTCGTGGTCACCGAGTTGGAGGCCAAGCGGCACCACCCCGAGCTCGGCTACTTCGCCCGGGCGGCCCTGCGCCTCCTGGACGACTTCCGGGTCCGGTACGGACGCCTCGACGCCCCGCTCCCCATCGGGGACCTCGGCGGCACGCTGCGGGTCGAACTCAACCATTCCGACCCCGGCGTGCTCCCGGCCGGCTACCGGTTGGGGGACAACGACTCACGGATCCTCGCGGTCGCGCGCAACCTCCAGGCCGAGGGGTACGACGTCACGGTCGTCTCCAAGGACCTGCCGCTGCGCATCAAGGCGTCCTCGGTCGGTCTCCTCGCGGAGGAGTACCGCGCCGAACTCGCCATCACGGACTCCGGCTGGACCGGAATGTCCGAGATCGCGCTCGGTGCCGACCAGGTGGACATCCTCTACGACCAGGAGACCCTGTACGTCCCGGAGGCCGCCGAGCTCCCGGTGCACACGGGCCTGGTGCTGCAGTCCGAGCGGGGCAAGGCGCTCGGCCGGATCACGGCGGAGGGCAACGTACGCCTGGTGCGCGGCGACCGGGAGGTCTTCGGCATCCGCGGCCGCAGCGCCGAGCAGCGGATCGCGCTCGATCTGCTCCTCGACCCCGACGTCGGCATCATCTCCATGGGCGGCCGGGCCGGCACCGGCAAGTCCGCGCTGGCGCTCTGCGCCGGCCTGGAGGCGGTCCTGGAGCGCCGGCAGCACCAGAAGGTGATGGTGTTCCGTCCGCTGTACGCCGTCGGCGGCCAGGAGCTCGGCTATCTGCCGGGCAGCGAGTCCGAGAAGATGAGCCCCTGGGCCCAGGCGGTCTTCGACACGCTCTCCGCGGTGGCGGGCCGGGAGGTCATCGAGGAGGTGCTCGGCCGCGGCATGCTGGAGGTCCTGCCGCTCACGCACATCCGGGGCCGCTCCCTGCACGACGCCTTCGTGATCGTCGACGAGGCCCAGTCCCTGGAGCGGAACGTCCTCCTGACCGTTCTGTCCCGGATCGGGGCGAACTCCCGTGTCGTGCTGACCCATGACGTCGCCCAGCGCGACAACCTCAGGGTCGGCCGGTACGACGGCGTGGTCGCCGTGGTCGAGAAGCTGAAGGGCCATCCGCTCTTCGCCCACGTCACGCTCACCCGCTCCGAGCGCTCGCAGATCGCCGCGCTCGTGACCGAAATGCTGGAGGACGGCCAGATCTGACGCGTTTCACGCCGTCCCGTAGGGGTACGGCAGTTGGCGCCGCCCGGCAAAGCGCAGGAGCTTAGCCGGGCGGCGCCGCGCTGTCCTCCCTATCGGCCAAAACCGGTGCGCGGGACGGGGTGTGAGCTTTCACACGCAACTCAGAATTGCCTTGCGGCGTCGCCGTCCGGCAGAGTCTTGCTTCCGTCAGGCCCCGCATACGGCACACGTGCACCTTCAGGGGTGCGGCACCACACAACTCAACAACCGTTCGCCGTATGCCGCCCACAGCACCACGGGCCCGTGTCTTCTGTGACCCATCTCGTCGAAGACCAGCGCCAGGGGCACGATTTCGCCCATTTGGTCACCTGCGTGGGCGATGCTGGAAGGAAACCGTGTGAGCCGGATCTCGGTCCGGGGATTCGCGGTGGCTTCGGCCACTGCGGTCACCACTGTCGGCGCCGTCGTCGGCGTCGCTTCGGGCGGCACCCAGCCCGCGGACGACAACTTCGAGGCGACCGCCGCCGACACCACGCTGCTCGCGGACATCCCCGTGGGCGAGCAGGCCCAGGTACAGGTCTCCTCGCTCTCGGCCCAGGCCGACGCCCAGGCCGCCGCGGCCGACTCGGCCGCGAAGAAGTCCGCTGAGGAAGCGGCCCGTCTCCAGGCCGCCCAGGACGCCGAGGCCAAGAAGAAGGCCGCCGACAAGGCGGAGCGCGAGCGCAAGGAAGCCGAGGAGCGCGCCAACCGTTCCGCGGTGCGCGACGCGTCGAGCTTCTCGGCCCAGGGCTCCTACTCCATCGCCGAGGTCAAAGCGATCGCCCGTCAGATGATCCCGGCCTCGCAGTTCCAGTGCTTCAGCAACATCGTGGACCACGAGTCCGGCTGGAACTACCGCGCGACCAACCCGTCCTCGGGCGCGTACGGTCTCGTCCAGGCCCTCCCGGGTTCGAAGATGTCGTCGGCCGGCGCCGACTGGCAGACCAACCCGGCCACCCAGATCAAGTGGGGCCTGAACTACATGAACAACCGCTACGACAGCCCCTGCGGCGCGTGGTCGTTCTGGCAGGCCAACCGCTGGTACTAGTCCGGCGAGCTCAACCTCGCGGAGCCCCTCACCGTCCTACGGTGAGGGGCTCCGCGCATGTAGGTTCGGGACAGGCCGGGCTCCCTTGGAGGGAGTGAGCGGGGGAAGAAGGAAGAGCATGTCGAAACTGCCAGGATGGCTGAGCCGGCTGGGCGACCGCCTGGCCCAGATGAGCGAGCGCCTGGACGAGCGCCGCGCCCGCGCGGAGGCGGACGAGGAACTCGGCCCGCCCTACGACGACATCGGCGACCGCCCGTACGGCCCGTCGGACGCGCCTGCCCCCGGCACGGACGGCCCGTCCGACCGGCCGGGCGCCGACGTTCCCGACGCGGGCGACGGCCCGGACACATCGGGCGGCACGGCCAAGGCCGGTGCCGGGTCCGGCCGGTGGCCCGGGCGGCGCGCGCCCGTCGCCCCCACCGCGTCCGTACCCGCGCCCCCGGCCTACGCGCCCGCCGTCGCCGCGCGGCCCGATCCCGTCGACGCCATCCCGTGGGGCATGCGCGTCGCGGCCGAGGCCGGCTGGCGGCTGCTCGTCCTCGCCGGCACGCTCTGGGTGCTGATGAAGGTGATCAGCTCCGTCCAGCTGGTCGTACTCGCCTTCGTCGCCGCGCTCCTCATCACCGCGCTGCTCCAGCCCACCGTGGCCCGGCTGCGCAGGATGGGGCTGCCCCGCGGGGTCGCCACCGCCGTCACCGCCGTCTCCGGCTTCGTGGTCATGGGGCTGGTGGGCTGGTTCGTGGTCTGGCAGGTCATGGACAACCTCGGCAATCTCTCCGACCGCGTCAGGGACGGCATCGAGGAGCTCAAGCGCTGGCTGCTCGACTCCCCGTTCCATGTGACCGAGTCGCAGATCAACGACATCGCGCAGAACCTCAGCGACACCATCGGCGCCAACACCGAGCAGATCACCACCGCCGGACTCCAGGGCGTGACGGTGGTCGTCGAGGCGTTGACCGGCATACTGCTCGCGATGTTCTCGACGCTCTTCCTGCTGTACGACGGCAAGAAGGTCTGGAACTGGACGCTGAAGCTGGTGCCCGCCCAGGCGCGGCCCGGTGTCGCGGGCGCGGGACCGCGCGCCTGGCGGACGCTGACCGCCTACGTACGCGGAACGGTCATCGTCGCCCTCATCGACGCCGTCTTCATCGGCCTCGGGCTCTACTTCCTCGACGTCCCGATGGCCGTGCCGCTCGCCGTCTTCATCTTCCTCTTCGCCTTCATCCCGCTGGTCGGCGCCGTCATCTCCGGTGCCCTCGCGGTCGTGGTCGCCCTGGTCACCAACGGGGTGTTCACGGCCCTGATGGTGCTGGTCGTGGTCCTGGCCGTGCAGCAGATCGAGGGCCATGTGCTCCAGCCCTTCATCCTGGGCCGGGCGGTGCGGGTCCACCCGCTGGCCGTCGTCCTCGCGGTGGCGGCCGGCGGTCTGACGGCGGGCATCGGCGGCGCGGTGGTGGCGGTGCCGCTGGTCGCGGTCACCAACACGGCGGTCGGCTACCTCCGCGCGTACAGCACCGAACGGGCCCTGCGCAGCACCCCTGAACCGCGCGGCGCGACGGCCCACGCGGTGGCACCGACCCCGGCGCCGGGATCGACGGACAGGAACGACACGTGATCACCGAACCCGAACTCGTGGGCGGTACGGCCTTCCCGGCCGCCGCGCCCCCTCGTATCGGACCGGCGCCCGAGCCGCCCCGCCCGCCCCGGCCCCGGCTGCCCTGGCTGTGGGCGCTGGGCGGCGCGGTGGTGGCGTCGGCGGTGTGGGCCGGGGGACTCCACGTGTACGAGAGGACCCAGGACGGCGGCCCCGACCTGGGCGGATACCGCACGGTCGAGAACCTCTGCGAGAAGGCCGAGCTGAAGGCGCTCCAGGTGGAGCTGGGGAAGAGGACGCCGGACACCGACCAGCCGACGCCGACCCGGACGCACCCGGCGCTGGACAGGGCGCGATGCTCGGTCGTGCTGGGCTCGGCCGACACCGGTTTCACCGCCGAAGTCACGTACGACCTGCACAAGGTGACCGATCCCGGGCCGGAGTTCGAGCCGAGGCTCGCCGAGATGATGGCGGACACCGAGCCGGTCGAGGGGCTCGGGGAGCGGGCGTACGTCCACCGCGACGAAGACGACTCCGGTGCCTGGATCAGCGTGCTGGACGGCCAGGCCCAGCTGGACATCTGGATCACACCGGAATGGGACTGGGACGTGGACACGGGCCAGGCGGTCCCGGCCGAGCGGAAGAGGGATCTGTCGGGGATCGAGGCCGTGCTGATCCAGGACATGAAGGCACTGATGGCCGCGCTCAAGGCGTGACGGCGGAGTGCGTGACGCCGGCTGCATGACGGCTCACGGCATGACGGAAGGGCCCCGGGGCGAACAACCCCCGGGGCCCTTCCTCGCGTAGCGGCGGCCCTACTCGGCCAGTACCGCTTCCGCGTCCAGCGTCACGCCGACCGCCTGGATCACCGAGGCGATCTTGACGGCCTCCTGGATCGTCTCGCGGTCGACACCGGCCTTGCGGAGCACCTGCTCGTGCGAGTCCAGGCACTGACCGCAGCCGTTGATCGCCGAGACGGCCAGCGACCACAGCTCGAAGTCGACCTTCTCGACGCCCGGGTTGCCGATGACGTTCATCCGCAGACCGGCGCGCAGCGTCCCGTACTCGGGGTCCGACAGCAGGTGCCGGGTCCGGTAGAAGACGTTGTTCATCGCCATGATCGCGGCGGCGGACTTGGCGGCCTGGTACGCCTCGGGCTTCAGATTGGCCTTGGCCTCCGGCTCCAGCTCCTTGAGGACCTTCGGCGAGCGCGAGGCGATCGCGCAGGCCAGGACGGTGCCCCAGAGCTGCTGCTGCGGCAGCTCGCTGTTGCCGATCACCGAACCGAGGTTCAGCTTCAGGTCCTTGGCGAAGTCCGGTATGGCGGACTTGAGTTCGTCGAGAGCCATCTCAGTTCACCCGTTCCTTACTCGCCCGAGAGGAGCGCGACCGGGTCGAGGGTGTTCTCGCCCTTGGTCCAGTTGCACGGGCAGAGCTCGTCGGTCTGCAGGGCGTCCAGCACCCGCAGGACCTCCTTGGGGTTACGGCCGACGGAGCCGGCGGTCACCATGGTGAACTGGATCTCGTTGTTCTGGTCCACGATGAAGACGGCACGCTGCGCGAAGCCGTCCTCGCCCTCCACGCCGCACTCGCGCATGAGCTCGTGCTTCGAGTCGGCGAGCATCGGGAAGGGCAGGTCACGCAGGTCGTCGTGGTCCTTGCGCCAGGCGTGGTGCACGAACTCCGAGTCACCGGAGACGCCGAGGATCTGGGCGTCACGGTCGGCGAACTCGTCGTTCAGCTTGCCGAACGCGGCGATCTCGGTGGGGCAGACGAAGGTGAAGTCCTTCGGCCAGAAGAACACCACACGCCACTTGCCCTCGTAGGTCTTGTGGTCGATCTGAGCGAACTCCTTGCCGCTCTCCAGCGACACGCAGGCGGTCAGGTCGTAGGTGGGGAACTGGTCACCGACAGTGAGCACGCGCTCTCCTTGCAGAGGGGTCGAAGGTCCCTTTTGGGGTCCTCCATGGGGGTTGGACGGCGCCCAGCATGGCACGCGGTGCATTGATCAGTGAAATAGCTAGACTGGGTCGTGTTGATTGAAGGTGGTTATCAGTGGGATCCCCGTACAACCCGTACCGAGGCAAGCAGCCCAGTCTTTCCCAGCTCAGAGCGTTCGCGGCGGTCGCGGAGCATCTGCACTTCCGGGACGCGGCGGCGGCGATCGGGATGAGCCAGCCCGCGCTTTCGGGCGCGGTTTCGGCTCTCGAAGAGGCACTCGGTGTCCAGCTCCTCGAGCGTACGACGCGCAAGGTGCTGCTCTCGCCCGCGGGGGAGCGGCTCGCGGTGCGCGCCAAGGCCGTCCTGGACGCGGTGTCGGAGCTGATGGAGGAGGCGGAGGCGGCGCAGGCACCCTTCACCGGGGTGCTGCGGCTCGGCGTGATCCCGACCGTCGCGCCGTATCTGCTGCCCACGGTCCTGCGCCTGGTTCACGAACGCTATCCGGAGCTCGACCTCCAGGTCCACGAGGAGCAGACCTCCTCGCTCCTGGAGGGGCTCGCCGCCGGGCGGCTGGATCTGCTGCTGCTCGCCGTGCCCCTCGGCGTTCCGGGCGTCACCGAGCTGCCGCTCTTCGACGAGGACTTCGTGCTCGTCACCCCGCAGGGGCATCCGCTGGCCGACCGCGACGACATTCCGCGCGAGGCGTTGAAGGAACTCAATCTGCTGCTGCTCGACGAGGGGCACTGCCTGCGCGACCAGGCCCTCGACATCTGCCGGGAGGCCGGCCGTACGGAAGGGGCGCCCGTCACCACCACCGCGGCGGGGCTTTCCACCCTGGTCCAGCTGGTGGCGGGCGGTCTCGGGGTGACCCTGCTGCCGCGCACCGCCGTCAAGGTCGAGACCGCCCGCAACACGGCCCTGTTCACCGGCCGCTTCACCGATCCGGCGCCCTCGCGGCGGGTCGCTCTGGCCATGCGTACCGGAGCGGCCCGGCACGAGGAGTTCGAGGAGCTGGCGCGGTCCCTGCGCGGCGCGATGAAGCGGCTTCCGGTACGGGTGGTGGGTGCCGACGCCTGAAGCGGCACCGGCACCCACCCGGGCGTCAATCCGTCCCGGTCATTCGGTCCTGAGCCCGTCCGCCCGCATCACGCGCCACAGCGCGGGCATGCTCAGCAGGGTCACCGCCAGGATCAGCGCGGCGCCCACCCCCGTCACCGGCAGGAAGACCGTCCAGTCCTCGACCTGTTTGTCGATCATCTTCAGCAGGACCAGGCCGAGTCCGAGCCCGCCGGCGACCGCGAGGGCCAGGCCGAGCGCGATCGGGACCGCCGTCTGCCACAGCACCGACCAGGACAGCGTCGTTTTCGGCGTCCCGAAGGCGACCAGCGAGGACAGCAGCCGCTTCCGGTCCCGCAACTGCTCCAGGGTCGTGACCAGGAGCGACGCGGCCACCAGGATCATCGTCGCGGTCGCGCCGACCAGAATCCCGGTCCGTACGCTGCTGAACTGCGCGTCGCGCTCGAAGTTCTGCAGGGTGCCCACCCACACCAGCGGGTCGATCGAGGCGGCCGTGTTCCGTACGTACTCGGGCGCGTCCGGCACCGCCGGGTCGATGCGCACCATCGCGGACGCGTTCGGCATGTCCAGCCCCGACACGTCGATGGCGGCCGGCGTGGCGAAGACGCCGAAACGGTACTGGCCCATCGGGTCGCGGCGCGAGTCGACCGTGCGGGCCGTCTCCGGGATCCGCCAGGTCGGCACCGTGCCGCCGTCCGACGGGACGTCCCGCAGAGCGACCACCGCTCCCGGGCGCGCCGTCTCGGCGAGGTACGCGTCGTCCGGGCCCTCCCGGCCGTGCGTCTGCGCGATGAACACGTCGCCGTCCGTGCACGAGGGCAGCGTCGCCAGCTCCTTGAGCGAGGCGCAGTCCGCGACGGTGAGTGAGGTGATCGGGGTGAACCCCTCACCCTTCTTGAGCGGGCCCGGCCGCCAGACGTGCGAGGTGATCGTGCCGATCACTCCGGTCACGCCCTGGGTCCGCGAGAATTCGGCGATCATCTCGCGGGCCTCGTCGCCGTCCTTCGCGTCCGTGTGCGCCTCCATCTGGGCCCGCGCCGTGTCCATGTTCGTGGGCCGCATGAAGTCGTTCTGCATCGCCTGGAAGAGCATCTGGAGCGCGATGGCCCCGGCGGCGGCGACCACGATCCCGCTGACGGCCCGTGCCGTCGTGCCACTGCTCAGCTGGAGCCGTCGGGTGGCCAGTTGCCAGGCGACCGGGCCGCCCCGCAGCCGCTTGACGACGGTCTCCACCAGCCACGGCAGCAGCGTGGTGAGCCCGGTGAGGGCGAGGGCCGCGCCGGCCGTGACCATGACGGTGTCCATCGAGGTCTCCCGGAAACCGACCGCGCCGGCCATCGGGACGAGCGGGCCGGCACCCGCGGCGATCAGGAGCAGGCGCCACCACAGCCGACGGGGGCGCGGGGTGGAGGTCCGTACGATACCGAGCGGTTCGATGGCGACCCCGCGCAGGGCGAAGACCGTCACCACGATCGCCGAGACCGGGACCACCACGAGGACGACCGCGGCGAGCGCGGGCAGCGGCACCACGTCGGCGGGGAAGGCGTTGACGTCCCACACCTGGACCGTCCCGACGAGCTGCCGGGCCAGCGCGAAGAGCACGGCGCCGAGACCGAGCCCGAGCAGCGCCCCGGCGAGCGACTCACCCGCCGCGATGCGCCGGGTCATCGCGCTGTCCGCGCCGACCAGGCGCAGCGCCGCCAGTCGCCGGTCGCGCTGCTCGCCGCCGAAGCGGACGGCGGTGGCGATGAAGACGAGCACCGGCAGGAGCAGGACGACGCAGGCGATGACGACCAGCAGGAGCAGGAACGCGTTCAGCGGCTCGCCCGGCACCGACCAGCCGTAATCCTTTCCTCGTCCGTCGTAGTCGGCGGTGGTGAGGGTGTCGCTTCCCGCGACGTAACGCAGCTCGGCCGGTCCGATGAGGCCCGCGTCCCCGATCGTGCCGACGGTCCGGTACGGCAGGCGTTCGCGGAGCAGGGCGCCGTCCGGGGAGGCGAGCAGCTCGGCGAGAGCGGGGGAGACCAGCATCTCGCCCGCTCCGGGCAGCTCCGCCATACCCGGCGGGGTGGGGGCGTGCGGGCCCTCGGGCCGCAGAACGAGCCCGGTGACGGTCTCACCGCGGTAGAGGGTGGTGGGCTTGGCGTAGAGAAAGGAGTCCGCCGTGGGGCGGGGCACCTCCTGGCTCGCGTTGACGTCCCGCTGGGACTCGCGCACCTCGCGCGAGAACAGCAGGTTCGGTATCGAGGAGGCGACGAGCAGCAGGGCGACGCCCAGGCCGATGCCGACGCTGGTCAGAGCCGTCCGGGTCCAGCCGGAGCGGCCGCCGGTGACGGCGAACCGCGCGCCGAGCAGCAGGTCGCGCGCCCAGGTACGGAGCCTCATGCCGCCCACTCCGCGTCCCGCACGGAGCCGTCGCGGACGACGACCTCGCGGTCGGAGTAGGCGGCGACCCGGGGTTCGTGGGTGACCAGGACGACGGCGGCGCCGGTGTCCCTGGCCGCGTCGGTGAGCAGCTCCATCACCCGTTCGCCGTTGAGCGAGTCCAGGGCGCCGGTCGGCTCGTCGGCGAAGAGCACGCGGGGGGAGCCGACCAGCGCGCGGGCGACCGCGACCCGCTGGCCCTGGCCGCCGGATATCTCGCCGGGGCGCTTGGCGGCGATGTCGTCGACCTCCAGCCGGGTCAGCCACTCCACCGCCTTGGCCTCGGCGTGCCTGCGCCGCTCGCCGTTCAGGCGCAGCGGGAGGGCGACGTTCTCCACACAGCTGAGTTCGGGGACCAGCTGGCCGAACTGGAAGACGAAGCCGAAGTCGGTGCGGCGCAGAGCGCTGCGCGCCGTGTCCGACAGGCTGCTGAGCTCGCGCCCGTCGTAGGTGATGGTGCCGGCATCCGGCTGGACGATCCCGGCGAGGCAGTGCAGCAGCGTGGACTTGCCGGAGCCGGACGGGCCCATCACGGCGACGACCTCGCCGGCCCGGACCGCGAAGTCCGCCCCGGCGAGCGCGGGCGTCGGCCCGTACGCCTTGTCGACGCCGGTGGCGCGGAGGAGGGGAGCGGGTGTCATCGGCGGATCTCCTCGGCGAGCCGGTCGAGGCGGGCGGCGGTCAGTTCCAGCCAGCGAAGATCGGCTTCGAGGTGGAACAGGGCGTGATCGCAGATCAACTGGTCGGCGAGGTCGCCGTCCTTCTTGCGCCGGGTGAGCTCGCGCATGAGCCGCAGATGCTCCGAGCGCTGCACGTCGAGCAGCTCGGCCGCGCCGCGTCCGGTGAGCAGGGCGAGGACGACCTTCGTGTAGAGCGTGGACTGGAGGTACGGCTCCGGCTTCTCGGGCTGCGACAGCCAGCGCTCGACATCGGTGATGCCCGCTTCGGTGATCGCGTACCGCTTCCGCTCGGGCCCGCCGCCGGCTTCCACGCCGTCCACCACGACGAGGCCGTTCTTCAGCAGCCGCGACATGGTCGAGTAGACCTGCCCGTAGTGGAGGGGCCGGTCGTGGCCGAATCTCTCGTCGAAGGCGCGCTTGAGGTCGTAGCCGTGGCGCGGTCCGGACTCCAGGAGCCCGAGAAGGGTGTGACCGATTGACATGGCGGCCACTGTACACCCGGTGTATACGCACGTTGTATAGCCAGGCTGTGACCGGAGTCGCACAACCATCCGGGCCTCAGACGCGTCGATCCCTGAGGAGACGGGTGCTGATTCTCACGTCCGGAAAAGACCGGATCGATTGCCCTTTGTCTGCATCAGCGGTGTTAGCTTGCTGAGCTGACTCGGTGCGGACACCTGCCCGGGACGACGATGAGCGGAGCGACGAGGGACATGGGCCGAGCGGACAAAGGCCGAGTGAAGAAGGGCGGACGGATACGCCGTCTCTTCACCTGGAAGAAACTCCTGGGCACGTTCTTCGTCGGCTGCCTGCTCCTCATGGGCGCCTTCTACGCGATCTACCTGCTGGTCCCGGTGCCGTCCGCCAACGCCCAGGCCACCATGCAGAGCAACGTCTACAAGTACTCCAACGGAAAGCTCATCGCCCGGACCGGCGAGATAAACCGGGAGATCGTCGGCCTGGAGAAGATACCGACGAAGGTGCAGTACGCCTTCGTCGCCGCGGAGAACAAGACCTTCTACAAGGACAACGGCGTCGACATCCGCGGCACCGCCCGCGCGGCGCTCAACACCGTCACGGGCAAGGGCAAGCAGGGTGGCTCCACCATCACCCAGCAGTACGTCAAGAACTACTACCTGGACCAGGACCAGACGGTCACCCGCAAGCTCAAGGAGATGGTGATCGCGCTCAAGGTCGACCAGCGCATGGCGAAGAGCGAGATCCTCGCCGGGTACATGAACACCAGCTACTACGGACGCAGCGCCTACGGCATCCAGGCCGCCGCCCAGTCCTACTACGGTGTCGACGCCTCCAAGCTGAACGTCGCCCAGGGCGCCTACCTCGCCTCGCTGCTCCAGGCCCCCAACCAGTACGACTGGACCTCCGCCACCCCCACCGGCCGCAAGCTGGTCGAGGAGCGCTGGAACTACACCCTCGACAACATGGTCGAGGAGGGCTGGCTGGAGCAGACCGAGCGGCACGGCCTGACGTTCCCCGTCCCGCAGAAGCCCAAGCCCGCCCCCGGTATGGAGGGCCAGCGGGGATACCTCGTCGAGGCCGCCAACCAGGAGCTGATGCGCCAGGGCATCAGCGAGGAGGACATCAAGGCCGGCGGCTGGACGATCACCCTCAACATCGACGAGAAGAAGCAGAAGGCGCTGATCGAGGCGGTCGACGAGCAGCTGGAGGCCAAGCTCGACCGCGAGGGCGACGAGAAGGACGCCACCGTCCAGGCCGGCGCCACCTCCGTCGACCCGAAGACCGGCAAGGTCCTCGCCCTCTACGGCGGCCTCGGCGCCACCGAGCACTGGATGTCCAACGCCACCCGCCGCGACTACCAGCCCGCCTCGACCTTCAAGCCGATCGTGCTCGCCTCCGCTCTCGACAACGGCGCCGAGACCCAGGACGGCCGGAAGATCGGCCTCGGCACCATCTACGACGGCACCAGCAAGCGGCCGGTCGTCGGCAGCGACGTGCCGTTCAACCCGGAGAACGAGGACGACCGGAGCTACGGCCCCGTCACCGTCCAGAAGGCCACCAACAGCTCGATCAACTCGGTGTACGCCCAGATGATCGTCGACGTCGGCCCGGCCCACGTCAAGAAGACCGCCCTCGACCTCGGCATGAAGGACGGCGAGGACTTCGGCGAGACCCCCTCCATGTCGCTCGGGGTCATGGGCGCCTCCACCTGGGACATGGCCGCCGTCTACGCCACGCTCGACAACCACGGTGTGAAGGTCACCCCGACCATCGTGAAGTCCGCCGAGCACAAGGACCGCAGGGCGGAGCCGGTGAAGTCGATCGGCGAGCAGGTCATCAGCCGCGAGGCCGCCGACACCACCACCAAGGCGATGCAGGGCGTCGTCCGCAGCGGCTCCGGCTTCCGGGCCGCCGGCAACTACCAGGCCGCCGGCAAGACCGGTACCTCCGAGAACAACCGCTCCGCCTGGTTCGTCGGCTACACCCCCGAACTGGTCACCGCCGTCGGCCTGTTCGGCGAGGAGGCCAAGGGCGGCCAGACCACCCTGACCGACACGATCAACCCCGGCCGCGCCAACGGCGGCCGCACCCCGGCCCAGATCTGGGGCGCCTACACCACCAGCGCGCTGGGTGGCGGCTCCGACGCCCGCTTCGACCTGGAGACCGACGACTCGGCGGTCGTCGAGCCCGAACCGACGCCGTCGCGGACCACCGAGTCCCCCGAGCCGACCCCGCCGGCCACCAGCACCGGGTCCCCGGACCCGACGCCGCCGCCGACGTCGACCGCGACCACGCCGCCGCAGCCGACCCGGACGACCACGACACCGCCGCTGCCGACGCCCACGCGGACGGAGCCGACGTTCGAACCGCCGATCGTCGACGAGGACGAGCAGCGCCCACGGCAGTGACACGGGTCCCGCGGTGCACATGGCTCGTGCCGTGCACACGGCTCCCGCGGTGCACATGGCTCGTGCCGTGCACACGGCTCCCGCGGTGACCCCGCTCCCGCGCTGAGTGCTGATACGGCGACGGCCGGGCCCCGCCAAGGGCCCGGCCGTCGCCGTACGCGTACTCCTGCGGCTCCCGCCGCTCAGCCGCGTGTGGCCAGCTCGAACCAGACCACCTTGCCGCCCGAGAGCCGGGTCGCCCCCCACCGGCGGGCCAGCCGGTTCACCAGGAAGAGCCCGCGACCGCCCTCATCGGTGTCCCGCGCCCGCCGCTGCCGGGGCAGCTGCGGAGAGTCGTCGCCGACCTCGCAGCGCAGCACGTCGGTCCGCAGCAGCCGCAGCGTCACCGGCCGCTCGGCGTACCGCACGGCGTTCGTGACGACCTCGCTGATCAGCAGCTCCACCGAGTCCGACAGCTCCTCCAGGTCCCAGCGGGCGAGCGCCCGCCGCGCGAGCCGCCGGGCCCGGCCCGGGGCCGCGTCCTCCGGCTCCAGGAACCAGTACGCCACGTCACTGGGCGCGATCCCGTCGAAACGGGCCGCGAGCAGCGCGATGTCGTCGTCCCGGTCACCGGGCCCGAGCATGTCGAGGACGTCGTCGCAGAGCGCCTCCAGCGGCGGCGAGTGGTCGGGGCCGGTCAGCTGGGCCGTCGCCGCCAGGCGCTCCCGCAACTGCTCTATCCCGGTCCACACGTCCCGCAGCCGGGACTCGACCAGACCGTCCGTGTACAGCAGCAGCGTCGCGCCGGCCGGGGCGTCCAGCTCCACGGCCTCGAAGTCCACCCCGCCCACGCCGATCGGAGCGCCCGGCGGAACCCGGAGCACCTCCGCCCGGCCGCCGAGGTGGAGCAGTATCGGCGGCGGATGACCGGCGTTGGCGATGGTGATCCGGTGCGAGACCGGGTCGTACACCGCGTACATGCACGTCGCCATCCGGTCCTGCCCGAGCCGCTGCGCCTGCTCGTCCAGATGGTGCAGCACCTCCTGCGGCGGCAGGTCCAGCCCCGCGAGGGTCTGCGCCGTGGTCCGCAGCTGGCCCATGATCGCGGCGGACGTCATGGAATGGCCCATGACGTCACCGACGACCAACGCCACCCGGCTGCCGGGCAGCGGGATCGCGTCGTACCAGTCGCCGCCCACGCGGGCCGTCTCGGCGGCCGGAAGATAGCGCGAGGCGAGCCTCACCCCGGTCGGCTGCGGCAGCGAGTCCGGCAGCATCGTGCGCTGCAACTCGTCGGCGATGTACGCCTCGCGGCCGTAGAGCACCGCCTTGTCGATGCCGAGCGCCGTGTGCGTCGCCAGCTGCGCCGCGACCAGCAGGTCGTTCGGCTCGAAGCCCGGCCGCTCCGGGCGGCGCAGGAAGACGGCGGCGCCGATGACCCGCCGCCGGCCGCGCAGCGGGGCGAGGATCGCCCGGTGACCGCCGGGCAGCGCGTGATCGGCTCCCAGCAGCTCGGGCAGCGCGGCGAGGGCGGCCGCGGAGTCGCCGAAGACCGGCCGCACCCCGCGCAGCACTTCGGCGAGGGCGCCGCCGGAGCGGACCTCGCACAGCTCCGCCGCGGGGGTGGGGTCGGGATCGGGCACGAGGACCAGCTCCTCGCCCTCCAGGTCCGTTAAGCGCAGCCGGTCGGTGCGGCGCAGCCGCAGCACGAACGGCGCGACCGGCCGCTCGTCACCCACCGGGAGCGGGTCGCGCAGATAGACCAGGATCGCGTCGGAGAACGTCGGTACGGTCGCCCGGCACAGGCCGAGCACGATCTCGTCCAGGTCTATCCCGCGCGCGATCCGCCGGGTCGCCGCGCCCACGAACCGCAGCCGGTCGCCCTCCCGCCGCGTGGCGGCGACGTCCTGCGCCACCCCGCCGCCGGTGGGCGAGGGCACCGCGACCGCCGCGGCCGCCGCCTCCTGGCGGGGGCGGGTGCGTTCCTGCGGCCGGGCAGCCAGCGGCTGGCGGCCTTCGTGGGAGGTGGGATGCTCCGTCACGCGTGGGATTCCGTCCGTCCGGGCCGGTGGGGCGATGCACTCGCTCTTCTCGCCGATGCCGCGCCTTCACCGGCGATAAACCCCTGGCGGGCGGCGGATGTGAATACCCCGCGAGCGGTGTCTGCGGCAGGGGTCGGAACACCCGGGCACACGTCCCGCACGGCTCTCCCCCTCTTGGATGACTTACGGTCAGGTCCTGCGCTGTGCTCAGTGGTTGGCGCGACGCTCGGTTGATCACGGTCTTGCGGAGGACGATCCTACGTTTGCACCCCGGGGGCGCATCAAGGGTCTCACGGTGCCGTGTGCGCCGGAGTGCGATCCCAGTCCGACGGAAGCTCGGGAACGCTCCAGCGCGGATCCGGCCGCCAGTCCTCCCAACCGTCCGAGAACGGCGCCCCCCACGCCCGGATCACCTCGACGGCGGCCCGGCCCGCGGCCCGTACCCGCGCGGCCTGCGCCGCGTCCATCAGGCCGGCCCGCTGGGCCTGCGCGAACTCGTCCTCGTCCCGCCACAGCCAGCTGTGGTCCGGGTAGACGGAGATGTCGAGGAAGTGGTCCTCGGAGTCGATGCCGCCGGCCCAACGGGTCCGGGGCTCCTCCAGGTTCACGTACCAGCTGCGGAAGCGCCAGCCGCGGTCCCAGAACAGCCAGACCGACCAGGGGTCCCCGGGCCTGGCCAGCTTCAGCACCCCCGTGCCGAACCAGCGCGAGCGCACGGTGGTGCGCGGCGCGGTGTAGCGGGTGGCGAGCGGCTCCTCGTGGACGGGAGTGCCGTCGGTGAGCACCGGTTTGACGCACTCGGTGCCGGGCGCCATCCAGACGGCGAGCAGCTCGGCGGTGTCCTGGACGACGGTCACCGGCCGGCAGATATGCACAGCGCCGGAGCCGTTGCCGCGGTAGCGCCAGAGGATGTGCTCCCCAGGCGCCCAGTGCTGGGGGCCGCCCGATCCTGTCATGCGCAGATCTTAGGGGCGTGCCCCCGCCACCGCTGCGGCACAGGTCACGGAGGGGTCGGAGATGAGTCAGATACGGACGCGCCGGTTTCACGCGCCGATCCGCCCGCCGGTCTCACCCGCCGGTCTCGCCCTCCGGTCTCGCCGACCGCTGTCGTCCGCCGCTGTCGTCCGCCCGTCTACGGATGGGTCATGCGCAGCACGTCGAGGGCCTCGTCGAGCTGCTCCACGGTCAGGTCGCCGCGCTCGACGTACCCCGACTCGAGCACCACCTCGCGGATCGTCTTCCGTTCGGCCAGAGACTTCTTGGCCACCTTGGCCGCCTCCTCGTAGCCGATGTACTTGTTCAGCGGCGTGACGACGGACGGCGAGGACTCCGCGTACTCCCTGGCCCGCTCGACGTTGGCGGTGATGCCGTCGACCGTACGGTCCGCGAGCAGCCGGGCGGCGTTGGCGAGAAGCCGGACCGACTCCAGGAGGTTCTTGGCGATCACCGGGAGCATCACGTTGAGCTCGAAGTTCCCGGCCGCTCCCGCCACCGCCACCGTGGTGTCGTTTCCGGTCACCTGCGCGGCGACCATCAGAACCGCCTCCGGAATGACCGGATTCACCTTGCCCGGCATGATCGAGGAGCCCGGCTGGAGGTCGGGGAGGTTGATCTCCGCGAGGCCGGTGCGCGGCCCCGACGCCATCCAGCGCAGATCGTTGGAGATCTTCGTCAGGGAGACGGCGATGGTCCTGAGCTGGCCGGACGTCTCCACCAGGCCGTCCCGGGCGCCCTGGGCCTCGAAATGGTCACGGGCCTCGGTGAGCGGCAGGCCGGTGGCGCGGGCGACCTCGGCGATGACGGCGGCGGAGAAGCCGGGTGGCGTGTTGATGCCGGTGCCTACCGCCGTACCGCCGAGGGGGAGTTCGGCGAGCCGGGGGAGGGCGGACTCCAACCGCTCGATCCCGTACCTGACCTGGGCCGCGTAGCCGCCGAACTCCTGGCCCAGAGTCACCGGAGTGGCGTCCATGAGGTGCGTACGGCCGGACTTCACCACCTCCGCGAATTCGGCCGATTTCCGCTCCAGGGACACCGCCAGACGGTCGAGGGCGGGGATCAGGTCGCGGGTCACGGCGGCGGTCGCGGCGATGTGGATGGAGGACGGGAAGACGTCGTTGGACGACTGGGACGCGTTCACATGGTCGTTGGGGTGGACGTCCCGGCCTTCGGGCAGGCGCTCACCGGCGAGGGTGGCGAGGACCTCGTTGGCGTTCATGTTGGACGAGGTGCCCGAGCCGGTCTGGAAGACGTCGACCGGGAAGTGCTCGTCCCAGCGCCCCTCGGCGACCTCCGCCGCGGCCTCCTGGACGGCCCCGGCGATGTCCTCGTCGATCACGCCCAGTTCGGCGTTGACCTTGGCCGCGGCGGCCTTGATCCGGGCGAGGGCCTCGATGTGGGCGCGCTCCAGGCGCTGACCCGAGACGGGGAAGTTCTCCACCGCCCGCTGGGTCTGAGCGCGCCATTTGGCGTGTGCGGGGACCCGCACCTCGCCCATGGAGTCGTGCTCGATCCGGAAGTCTTCCCGGTTGTCACTCGTGTCACTCATGTATCGCAACCTCCCGTAAAAGTTGAGCAGTTGTCTTGTTCTGCCTATTCCCAATGCGCGTACCGACCAGTAGAAACCGTGGGTAACCCCACCCTCCAGGAGGCGCAATGAGGCGCACCAGGCACAGAGTCCGCTGGACGGTCGCGGCCGCCGCCGCGGCCGCGACGGCCTTCGGAACCATGGCAGCCGCGGCACCCGCCGGCGCGGCCGACACGACCGACGGCACCGCTCGTATCGCATCCGTACCGCTCTCGCCCGAACTGGAGGCCATTCGCGCCGCCGAGGCGGTCAAGATCTACGGCGACCCGGCCGAGCGTCCGCTCGCCGACCGCAAGAGCGGTCTGATCTCGCTCGGCGACAGCGAGATCTCCGGCGAGGGCGTCGGCACCTACGAGCCGCCGACCAACGGCCCCAGCAACTGGTGCCACCGCTCGCCCGAGGCCGCCGTCCACCGCACCGGCATCCCCGCGGACCTCACGTTCAACGTGTCCTGCTCCGGCGCCTACACCGGAAACATCAAGATCGGCGGCTCGAAGCAGTACGCCGACGAACTCGTCCAGAGCGACAACCTCGCCATCAAGGCCCGCAACACCCGGATCAAGATGGTGCTCCTCGTCGCCGGGGCCAACGACGACCTGCAGTTCGGGCCCGTGATGACCGACTGCGTCACCCGCTATCTCACCCTTCAGGGCCCCTGCGAGCCGAAGTACGCGCCCGGCTGGCAGGCCCGCGTCGACGCGCTCGTCCCCAAGGTGGAGCAGACCGTACGCGACCTGAGGTCCGTCATGCGGGACGCGGGCTACGCCGACCGCGACTACAAGCTCGTCGTCATGGGCTACCCGAGCCCCATCGGACCCGACTTCCATGACAACCCGAACTTCCCCGGCAAGCTCGCCTGCGGCGGACTCGGCTACGACTCCGACACCGTCTGGGGCCGCAACACCGCCGTCCCCGCCTTCGAACGCGGCATGCGCAGGGCCGCCGCGAGCACCGGCGCCACCTACCTCGACAACTCGCGGCTCTTCCACGGCCACGAGGTCTGCATGGACGATCCCTGGGCCCGGGGCCTCTACATCGACCTCTCCAAGCCCGGCACCCCGGACGAGAACTCCGTCCGGCAGTCCTTCCACCCCAACGCCCGCGGCCACGCCGCCTTCGCCTCCTGTCTCACGCAGCTCTACAACGCCAACGTGCGCGAGGCGAGCTGCGCGGACGTCAACTCGTCCGGGAGGCCGGCCCTCTTCCCGTACGCCTGGGACGACGTCTACAAGCCGCTGAAGAACGGAGCCACGGGCAACTGCGTGGACGTCGACGCCTCGAACAGCGCCAACGGCACCGGAGTCCTCGGCTGGGACTGCCACGGCGGCCGCAACCAGGGCTGGTGGTACGACTCCGCACGCAGGACCGTCCACACGGAGCTGACCCAGGACCGCTGCCTGGACGTCCCGGGCGCGAAGTACCAGACGGGCACGGCGATGATCGTGTGGAACTGCTCGGGCGCGGCGAACCAGACGTTCGTACGCGACGGGGCCACGATCCGGCCGGCGGCCGCGACCGGGCTGTGCCTGACGCAGGCGGCGGCGAAGGAGCCGCTGCGACTCCAGAGCTGCGACGGCTCGGCGAACCAGCGGTTCGCCTAACGGCGGCGACGCGATCGGCGCGATCGGGGGCGATGACGCGGCGACGCGATGACGCGACGGACCCGGGGCCCTCGTCCGGTGCGGGACGGGGGCCCCGGCCTTGCGGTCTCTAGAGCGCCTTGAGGCTGGAGCGCGCCAGCTCGTAGGCCGGAAGCATCTGCCGGTGCTCTTCGGAGTCGAGCCCGCCGAGGTGCACGATGACGGTGCCCTTCGGGGTGGAGACCGCGAAGGCGCTCTCCTCCTTGGACTCCTCCATGAGCTTGTTGTAGACGGTGTACGTCACCTCGACGACGGGCAGCGCGCCCGCCTTCGTCTCCTTGTAGGAGACCTTGGAGGTGTTCTCCTCGGCCTTCACGAACCCTTCGAGCGCGGTACGGGCCGAGCCGCCGGGGGCGGTCCAGACGCGCAGGTAGCCGATGTTCCCGGCGGGCTTGGCGTCGATCTCGCAGACCATGGTCGCGGGGCCCTGCTTGCCGAGCGCGGCGGCGAGTTCGTCATTCTCGTCGACCTTGACGGCCTTCGGCTTCCAGTCCGCGGCGAGCCCGAAGGAGACGGGAAGGACGCAGGCGGTGCCCGGCCCCCCGAGGGAGGCCGCGGCCTTGGCGGCCTTGCCCTTGGCAGCCGTCGTGGCCTCGGCGCCGGCCGGTGCCTCCTTGACCTCCGGCGTCGAGGCCTTCTCCGTACCGCAGCCGCCCAGCACGCCGACGGCCGCGACCGCGGCGAGGAGAGGCGCCAGGGTCCGTACCCGTATGTGATGTCTCATGCGCGTCAGCCTAGTGAGGTCGGGGCGGGGTCTCGCCCGAGGGGCTCCGGGGCCACGTCTCGCGGGCCAGCGGGGGTACGGGGGAGGCACGTGGCGGAGGTTCTCGCGGAAGGGCTGGCGCCTTGAGGCTCTTGGGGTGGGGGTTGCCTGTTCGTGTCGGGCGGGTGGTGGGGGCCAGGCGCGGGGGGCGGTGATTGCTGTTCGGCTCCGTGGGCGGCTGTCGGGTTCGTGGGTGGGGTGCGCGGGAGTGGTGTGGGGTGGTTGCGCTCGCCTCAGCGGCCCAGGGCCGGTGGGTGGTTGGGCTTCATGCCCCGCTGGTCACTGCCGGTGGGGGGTTGCGTGGTGCGGGCGAACCCTTAGCGCGGCGTCATCGGCCCCGGGTGGTGCGGGGGAACCACAAGCGCGCCGTCACGGCCCTGGGTGGTGCGGGCGCGACCACAAACGCGCCGTCACCGGCCCTGGGTGGGGCGGGCGCGACCACAAGCGCGCCATCGCGGCCCTGGGTGGGGTGGGGCGAACCGTAAGTGCGCCGTCGCGGCCCCCGGGTGGGTGTTTTGCCCCGCTTCGCCCCCTTCGTGGGGTGAGTTACGGAGAGTAGGGCGTGGTTGTGGTTGGTCGGGCGGCGCGGGGTGGTGCTTCTCGGCTGCCCGTCCCGTTCTTCTCGGGGCCGGGTGCGTCGGCAGGGGGCCTCACCCCCCGCCGGTGGTGACCAGCGGGGCATGAAGCCCCGCCGCCCACCGGGCGCAGCGCGCTGAGCACAGCCGGGCCGCCCCATGCCACTGCCGCGCAAAGCCGCCCACGGGCCCGACGGCCGCCGCACGGACCGGGAGCACAGCCGGGCTCCCGCCGCCGCCCCCCCGGGCCGCCCTCCGAGAGTTTTCACGCGCCCGGAGGTGGCGGGTCAAGGGTGGCCGAAGGCCATCGCGCAGCGACGCGACGAGGAACGAGGAGCGCCCTTGAGGCGTCGCCGGAGGGCGCGACTCTCGGAAGGAAGGGCGGTCCGTGCCAGGTACTCGCGGAGACCGGCCCCGCACAGGGGCCCCTCCACGCCCCGAGCCCCCGCACCACGACGGGGCCCCCGGCTCCCGCCGAGGGCCCCGCCAATCATCGACGTACGTACCGCCGCGCCGTACCGCCGCGCCGTACCGCCGCGCCGTACCGCCCGCGGCTGTCAGCCCAGACCGGGGCCGCGCACCGGGATGTGGGTGAACGTCGGCTCCGGAGCCGGGTTCTGGAAGAAGTCGTTGCCCTTGTCGTCGACGACGATGAACGCCGGGAAGTCCTCGACCTCGATCTTCCAGACGGCCTCCATGCCGAGTTCCTCGTACTCGACGACCTCGACCTTCTTGATGCAATCCTGCGCCAGGCGCGCCGCCGGGCCGCCGATCGAGCCCAGGTAGAAGCCGCCGTGGCTGCCGCACGCGTCCGTGACCTGCTTCGAGCGGTTGCCCTTGGCCAGCATGACCTTGGAGCCGCCCGCCGCCTGGAACTGCTCGACGTACGAGTCCATGCGGCCGGCCGTCGTCGGGCCGAACGAGCCGGAGGCGTAGCCCTCGGGGGTCTTGGCCGGACCGGCGTAGTACACCGGGTGGTCCTTGAGGTACTGCGGCATCTCCTCGCCGGCGTCCAGGCGCTCCTTGATCTTGGCGTGCGCGATGTCGCGGGCCACCACCAGCGGACCGGTCAGCGAGAGCCGGGTCTTGACGGGGTACTTCGTCAACTCGGCGAGGATCTCGTCCATGGGCTGGTTCAGGTCGATCTTGACGACGTCACCCGCCTCGTCCAGGTGCTCGTCCGTGGTCTCCGGCAGGAAGCGCGCGGGGTCGGTCTCCAACTGCTCCAGGAAGACGCCCTCGGCGGTGATCTTCGCGACGGCCTGACGGTCCGCGGAGCAGGACACGGCGATCGCGACGGGCAGCGAGGCGCCGTGGCGGGGCAGGCGGACCACGCGCACGTCGTGGCAGAAGTACTTGCCACCGAACTGCGCCCCGATGCCGATCTTCTGGGTCAGCTCGAAGACCTTCTCCTCCAGCTCCTTGTCGCGGAAGCCGTGGCCGAGCTCCGAGCCCTCGGCGGGCAGCTCGTCCAGGTAGTGCGCGGAGGCGTACTTCGCGGTCTTCAGGGCGAACTCGGCGGAGGTGCCGCCGACGACGATCGCCAGGTGGTACGGCGGGCAGGCGGCCGTACCGAGGGAGCGGATCTTCTCCTCCAGGAACTTCATCATGCTCGCCTCGTTGAGCACGGCCTTCGTCTCCTGGTAGAGGAAGGACTTGTTGGCGCTGCCACCGCCCTTGGCCATGAAGAGGAACTTGTACGCCCCGCCGTCGGTCGCGTACAGCTCGATCTGCGCGGGCAGGTTCGAGCCGGTGTTCTTCTCCTCCCACATGGTCAGCGGGGCCATCTGGGAGTACCGCAGGTTGAGCTTGGTGTACGCGTCGTAGACACCGCGGCTCAGGGCCTCCTCGTCGCCGCCCTCGGTCAGCACGTTCTGGCCGCGCTTGCCCATCACGATCGCGGTGCCGGTGTCCTGGCACATGGGCAGGACGCCCGCGGCGGCGATGTTGGCGTTCTTGAGGAGGTCGAGCGCGACGAACTTGTCGTTGCTCGACGCCTCCGGGTCGTCGATGATCCGGCGCAGCTGGGCCAGGTGGGCCGGGCGCAGGTAGTGCTGGATGTCGTGGATGGCCTCGGCGGCGAGCCGGCGCAGCGCCTCGGGCTCGACCTTGAGGAACGTACGGCCGTCGGCCTCGAAGGTGGAGACGCCTTCGGAGGTCACCAGGCGGTAGGGCGTGGTGTCCTCTCCCAGGGGGAGCAGATCGGAGTACGCAAACTCTGGCATGACGGCGGCCATTCCTCACTCGGCAGACAGCTGCGCCGCCTCCATTGGCAGCGCGTCCTCAAGCGTAAGACGCGCCACCGACACCGATCCTGTGAGGTAAGGCTCACTTGGATCCTGAGGTAAGGCTCACTTGCCGCTCCGGGGCCGACAACCGCCCATGGCCGGAAGCCGCGCCGCGCCCCTGGTCGCGATCTATCGCGTTTCGCTACTCTGAGGTCGTGGACCTCGAAAAGCAGCCCCAGAAGCCGGTCGCCCCCGCCGAGCCCGCCCCTGTGGCGCCGGCCCCCGCCGCTGCCGGTGGTTCCCTGCGGGCCTCGGACGCCGACAGGGACCGGATCGCGGACATCCTCCGGGACGCCCTGGCCGAGGGGCGGATCGACGCCGAGGAGCACTCGGAGCGGATCGACGCCGTCTATCGCGCCAAGACCGTGGGCGAACTGGAGCCCATCGTCCGCGACCTCCCCGCCGGGGCCCGGCCACGCCAGGATCCCGAATCGGCCTACGCGTACGGCCCCGACGACACCTCGGCCCCCGCCGACAACGTGGTCGCCGTCTTCTCCAGCACCACCCGCAAGGGCCGCTGGCGCGTGGGGCGCAGGACCAACGCCTTCTCCCTCTTCGGGCACATCGAGATCGACCTGACCGAGGCGCTCTTCGCGCAGCGGCTCACCACCATCAACGCCACCTCGATCTTCGGCAACGTCGAGGTGCGCGTCCCGGAGAACATCAGCCTGCGCGGCAACGGCACCGGGATCCTCGGAAACTTCGAGGTGGTGAACATGGAGGCCGCCGACCCGCAGGCGCCGGTCGTCGTGGTCAACGGCTACTCGATCCTGGGCAACATCGAGGCGAAGCCCAAGCGGGGCAAGTGGATCACCGACCTCCAGAACCGGATGCGCAAGCACCTCGGCCACTGAGCGGAGGGCGACTGCCCCCGGCGGACAGGGGCCGTGAACGGAACGGGCTCTCGGTGACCGGAATCCGCCCCTGAGGTTCCGGAGTCCGGAACTCCACAGTACCCAGTGCATAGGCGCACGCACAGCGGGTAAGGCTGCTGCATCGTCTCTCGCTCGCGAAGCCGTCGTCAGGAGTAGACCGTGCTGCATCTGCCGCATCAGCCCGTCCAGGTCGCCGCCGTCCCTCCCCAGCGTGCCCCCGCACGGGAGGACGAGGCCGGCCCCTGGCACACGGAGGCGGTGTGCCGCCGGGACGAGGCCGGGCTGTTCTTCGCCCCATCCAAGGAGCCGACCGCCGCCCGGCTCTCCCGTGAGGAGGCCGCCAAGCGGGTCTGCGCCCGATGCCCTGTGATGGTCGAGTGCCGGGAGCACGCGCTGCTCCAGCCGGAGCCGTACGGAGTGTGGGGCGGGCTGACCGCGGCCGAGCGCCGCGTCGTGCTCGCCCGCCGCCGCAGGCGCGACGTCGAGCTCAGGAAGGCGGCGACGGACCGGATCGCCGCGGCCGGCTGACAGTCGGGGCTCCGACGGTCGGCCACGCGGAACGGAACAGTCGGCCGGACGGGGCGGAACGGTCCGGCCGTACGAGAAGGGGCGCCCCCACCGCACATGGGGGCGCCCCTCTTCGTATCTCCGCCTCCGACGCTACTTCGCGCGGTCGAAGTCGATCTTGCTGTAGGCGCGCAGCTTCGCGAGCCGGTGGGTCGAGTCGATCTGCCGGATCGTGCCGGACTTCGAGCGCATCACCAGCGACGACGTGGTGGCCGTCTCCGAGCGGTAGCGGACGCCGCGCAGCAGCTCGCCGTCCGTGATGCCGGTGGCCACGAAGAACACGTTCTCGCCGCTGACCAGGTCGTTCGTGGACAGCACCCGGTCGAGGTCATGACCCGCGTCGATCGCCTTCTGGCGCTCGGCGTCGTCCTTCGGCCACAGCTTGCCCTGGATCACACCGCCCAGGCACTTGATCGCGCACGCCGAGATGATGCCCTCGGGCGTTCCGCCGATGCCGAGCAGCAGGTCGACGCCCGTGCCCTCGCGGACGGCCATGATCGAGCCGGCGACATCGCCGTCCGAGATGAACTTGATCCGGGCGCCGGTCTCGCGGATCTCCTTGACGATCCCCTCATGGCGGGGACGGTCCAGGATGACGACCGTGACGTCCTCGGGCGCCATGTTCTTGGCCTTGGCGACCCGGCGGATGTTGACCGAGACGGGGGCGTTGATGTCGACGAAGTCGGCGGCCTCGGGGCCGGTGACCAGCTTGTCCATGTAGAACACCGCGGACGGGTCGAACATGGTGCCGCGGTCGGCGGCGGCCAGGACGGCGATCGCGTTCGGCATGCCCTTGGCGTTCAGGGTGGTGCCGTCGATCGGGTCGACGGCGATGTCCACCTCGGCGCCGGTGCCGTCACCGATCCGCTCGCCGTTGTAGAGCATGGGTGCTTCGTCCTTCTCGCCCTCGCCGATGACGACGACGCCGTTCATCGAGACGGTGGAGACGAGGGTCCGCATGGCGTTGACCGCCGCGCCGTCGGCACCGATCTTGTCGCCGCGACCGACCCAGCGGCCGGCGGCCATGGCGGCGGCCTCGGTGACACGCACCAGCTCCAGGGCGAGGTTGCGGTCGGGGGCCTCGGGAGAGACCTCGAGCTCGGACGGCAGATGATGCTCGGTCATCGGAGCGCACCTTTCTGTACGGCGACGGCCGGAAATAAAGAGGGTGCTGCGACTCTATCGGTACGTCGACAAATTGAGCAGAGGGGCCCACGTATGAGCACAGCACCATGATGCGACCATGGGGGCGTGGCAGGTATGCGAGGCAGGCAGACGGTACGCGGGATGTTCCAGTCCCTGGCGGTGATCATGGTCGCCGCGGGCGTGATGTATCTCTTCATCCCGCACGACGAGGACGCGAACCCGGTCCGGGCGAAGGACTATCGGATCGAGCTTCTGACGGCCCAGCGGGCGGCGCCCTATCCGGTGCTGGCCCCGGAGGGCCTGGACAAGGAGTGGAAGGCGACGGTCGTCTCGTACAAGCGCGAGAAGGGCGACGCCTGGCACCTCGGCTTCCTGGACCCGGACACGCAGTACGTCTCGCTGCATCAGTCGACGGCGGAGCCGAAGAAGTTCGTTCCCGAGGTCACGCAGCAGGCCGCGGACACCGGGAAGACGCAGACGGTGGCCGGTCAGGTCTGGCAGCGCTGGGAGGGCTCGAAGTACGACGCCCTGGTGCGGACGGACGGCAAGGCGACCACGGTGGTGACGGGTACGGCCTCGTTCGAGCGGCTGGCGGAGATGGCAGGCGCGCTCCAGTCGGCGAAGAAGGTCTAGACGCGGGGCGACGTACGTGAGGAACGGGAAAGGCCCCCGGCGCGGGAAGCGCCGGGGGCCTTTGTCTCGTCCTGTGCCGTGGTGGGATCAGACGGTGGTGACGACCTCGTCGTAGGACAGGCGCGGGGAGCGCGGGAACCACGCGTCGTCGCCGGGCTTGCCGATGTTGACGACCATGAGGGGCGTGTGGTCGTCGTCGAGGAACTCCTTCTGGACGCCGGCGAAGTCGAGGCCGGTCATCGGGCCGGCGGCGAGGCCGGCGGCGCGGACGCCGATGATGAAGTAGGCGGCCTGGAGAGCGGCGTTCAGGGCGGCGGAGCCTTCGCGGGCCGGGCGCTCGGCGAAGAAGACGTCCTTGGCCTGCGGGAAGTGCGGGAAGAGGGCCGGGAGCTCCTCGTGGAACTCGTTGTCGGCGGCCAGGATCGCGACCAGCGGTGCGGTGGCGGTCTTGGGCTGGTTGCCCTCGGCCATGTGCTTGACCAGGCGCTCGCGGGCCTCGGGGGAGCGGACCAGCACGACGCGCAGCGGCGACTGGTTGAAGGCGGTCGGGCCGAACTTCATCAGGTCGTATATCGCCTGGATCTGCTCGTCCGTCACCGGCTCGTCGGTGAAGGTGTTGGCGGTGCGGGCCTCACGGAAGAGGAGGTCCTGGGCGGCGGGGTCAAGGGCGAGAGACATGCTGCGTACCTTCCGGACAAGCAAGGGAACAAACCGTTGCCCCGACGGTACGACGGTGATTGGTTAATTTTCAACTAACTCATGCGGATAGTGATCCGGTTCACATCGCCCACCTTACCGGAATCAGGTCACTCGTCCTCGCCGGCCCCGTCCTGCTCCGCCGCCAGCGAGGCGTCGAGCCGCGCCCGCGCCCCTTCGAGCCAGCGCCGGCACACCTTCGCCAGCTCCTCGCCGCGCTCCCAGAGGGCCAGGGACTCCTCCAGGGTCGTTCCGCCCGCCTCCAGCCGCCGGACGACCTCGATCAGCTCATCGCGTGCCTGCTCGTAGCCGAGCGCCGCCTCTTCCACCGTTCCTGCCATGCGCACCAGCCTATGTGTGGGTTCGGACAAAGGATCAAGATCCGTCGACGGGGGCCCTGTCGGCCGGGGACCCGTCGGCCCCGGATGCGTCGGCCCCGGGCCCGTCGACCCGTCGCACCGCGAACTCGCCCGCGGCCACGCGCGCCCGCAGCTCCTCGTCCACGGCGACCTCCTCCGGGCTCCGCACGACCGTTCCGTCCGCCCGCTGGAGCACCGCGTACCCGCGCTCCATCGTGGCGGCCGGCGAAAGCGCCCGGACGCGCGCGCGGGTGTGGGACAGCTCGGAGTCCGCCCGGTCGAGGAGGTGCCTGAGGGTCCGCCGGCTGCGCGCCAGCAGCGCGGCCAGCTCGTCCTCCCGCAACTCCACCATCCGCTGCGGATGCTCCATGACCGGCCGCGCCAGCGCGTGCGCGAGCCCGCGCTCCTCGCGCTCCAGCAGCCCCCGCACCGTCCGCAGCGCCCGGTCCCGAAGCCCCTGCACCCGGTCCAGCTCCTCCCCGACGTCCGGTACGACCTTCTTGGCCGCGTCCGTCGGTGTGGAGGCCCGCAGGTCGGCGACCAGGTCGAGCAGCGGCGAGTCCGGTTCGTGGCCGATCGCGGAGACCACCGGCGTACGGCAGTCGGCGACGGCGCGGATCAGCTGCTCGTCCGAGAACGGCAGCAGATCCTCCACGCTGCCGCCTCCCCGGGCCACGATGATCACGTCCACGCCGTCGTGGGCGTCGAGTTCCTTGACGGCCTGGACGACCTGCGGCACGGCCTTCACGCCCTGCACGGCGACGTTGCGCACCTCGAACCGGACGGCCGGCCAGCGCCGCCGCGCGTTCTCCAGGACGTCCCGCTCGGCGGCGGAGGCGCGGCCGCAGACGAGGCCGATGAGCTGCGGCAGGAACGGCAGCGGCTTCTTGCGGTCGGGCGCGAACAGCCCCTCGGCGCCGAGGCTCCGCTTCAGCTGTTCGAGACGGGCCAGCAGCTCACCGATGCCGACCGGCTTGATCTCCACGGCGCGCAGCGAGAGCTGTCCACGCGGCGCGTACCACTCGGGCTTGGCGTGCACGACGACCCGGGCGCCCTCGGAGACGACGTCGGCGACGGCGTCGAAGACCTGGCGGTAGCAGGTGACGCCGATGGAGATGTCGTACGAGGGATCCCGGAGGGTCAGGAACACGACCCCGGCCCCGGGCCGCCGCGACAGCTGCGTGATCTGCCCCTCGACCCACACGGCTCCTAGCCGGTCGATCCACCCCCCGATGAGCCGGGAGACCTCCCCTACGGGAATCGGCGCTTCGGCGGACGTATTGAGACCCATGCGCCGAGACTAGTCCCAGCCTCGGACACCCGACCCGCCCCGACGCCCGGTCCGGCGCTCGCGGAACAGCCCTTTCACGCCATGGTCGGTCGCCGCCCGAAGCCCCGCGCGCCCGCCTCTCGCGCCAGCGCGCCCGCCAGCCCGCCGTTCGCGCGGTGGCCGGCAGCCGCCCGGCACCCGCCCGGTCTCGCTCACCGCCCCCGGCGCCGGGTCAGGTCCGCGGTGACGTGCCCTGTACGGCGAGGACCACCAGGCCGACCCCCAGCCACACCGAGCCCACCAGCTGCGCCGACGTCGCCGCCTCCACGATCACCGCGAGGAGAATCACCGCCCCCGCCACCGGGGCCACCACGTGCCGCCACCACTGCGGCGGCCCCTCCATCCTCCGTACCGCGAACCACCCCACCACGCTCGCGTGCAGCAGCACGAACGCCGTCAGCGCCCCGATGTCGACCACCGACACCAGATGGTCGAGCCCGTCGTCCCGCCGCGCCGCCCACACCGCGGCCACCATCGTCACGGTCGCGGCGACCAGCAGCGCCACCCTCGGCACGCCCGAGTCCGTCCGCGCGAGCGCGTGCGGCAGCCGCCGCTCCCGGCCCATCGCGAACAGCAGCCGCCCGCCCGCGGCCTGGCCGGCCAGCGCCGCGAACGCCGCCCCGATCGCCTTGGAGGCCGCCACCAGGTCGTGCAGCCAGCCGCCGACCGACGATTCCACGGCGTCGTAGAAGGCCGAACCCTGCTTCGCGGGATCGGCCGCCAGCTCCGCCGACGACATGGGCTCCAGCAGCGCCACCAGATACGTCTGCGCGACGAACAGCACTCCGGCCAGCGCCAGACAGAACAGCACCGCCCGCGCCACCTTCGCCGAGCCGCCGGTGACCTCCTCCGCGAAGGAGGCGATCGCGTCGAAACCGAGGTACGAGAGCACGGCCACCGACACCGCGCCCAACACGGCGGCGAGCGAGAACGACACGTCACCGGCGAACGGCGACCACCAGTCGCGCCGCGCCCCGTCCCGTACGAGAACGGTCACGGCCGACACGACGAAGACCAGCAGCACCACGATCTCCATCGCCAGCACGGCGAAGCCGACCCGCGCCGCCGCGCGGACGCCCCAGAGGTTCAGCAGGGTCGTGATCACCACGGCGATCCCGGTCCACACCCACCGGTCGATCTCCGGAACCAGCGCCTCCATGGCGATCCCCGCGAAGAGGTAGGCCACGGCGGGGATGAGGAGGTAGTCGAGCATCGCCATCCACCCGGCGATGAAGCCAGGCCCCTCGCCCAGGCCCTTGCGGGCGTAGGTGAAGACGGAACCCGCCTGGGGGGCGACCCGGACCATCTGGGCGTAGCTGTACGCGGTGAACGCCATGGCGATCGTGGCGACGACGTACACGAGGGCGACGGCGCCGTGCGACTTCGCGTCGAGGGTGCCGAAGACGCCGACGGGCGCCATGGGCGCGATGAAGAGCAACCCGTAGACGACGAGGTCGCGGAAGCCGAGGGTCCGCCGCAGCCCGGTGTGGTCGGAGACCTGCGGCTCCTGCTGTGATTCCTGCGCCATGGGGCCAGTCTCGGCCACGCAGTCGATCATCCCCCTGACCGACGCGGCCTTACGGACATCCACGCGCGCGTGCCGCATGGAGGCGCCTCCACGCGCGCGTGCGGGGACGGGTATCGGTGGGACCCGACGGGTGGCTCGGCGAGTGGCACGAGCAGGCGCCTCATGGCGCGGCCTTACGATGGGACGCATGACTGCTACGCCCGCGACCAACCGCCCGAAGCGTGTCCTGCTCGCCGCTCCCCGTGGCTACTGCGCGGGCGTCGACCGTGCCGTGATCGCCGTGGAGAAGGCCCTGGAGCAGTACGGGTCGCCGATCTACGTACGCCACGAAATCGTCCACAACAAGTACGTCGTACAGACCCTGGAGCGGAAGGGCGCGATCTTCGTCGACCAGGCGACCGAGGTCCCCCCGGGCAACATCGTGATGTTCTCCGCGCACGGCGTGGCCCCCACCGTCCACGAGGAGGCCCGGCAGGGCCGGCTCGCGACCATCGACGCGACCTGCCCGCTGGTCACCAAGGTGCACAAGGAGGCCGTCCGGTACGCCGAGGCCGACTTCGACATCCTGCTGATCGGCCACGAGGGCCACGAGGAGGTCATCGGCACCTCCGGCGAGGCCCCGGACCACATCCAGCTGGTCGACGGCCCCGAGGACGTGGCCAAGGTCGAGGTGCGCGACCCCTCCAAGGTCGTCTGGCTCTCCCAGACCACCCTCTCGGTCGACGAGACGATGGAGACGGTGGACGCGCTGCAGGACAAGTTCCCGCAGCTGATCTCGCCGCCCTCCAGCGACATCTGCTACGCCACCCAGAACCGGCAGACCGCCATCAAGGAGCTCGCCGGACAGGCCGAGCTGGTGATCGTGGTCGGCTCGAAGAACTCCTCGAACTCCATCCGCATGGTCGAGGTCGCCAAGCAGGCCGGTGTGCCGGCGGCGTACCTCGTCGACTTCGCGAGCGAGATCGACGAGGCATGGCTGGAGGGCGTCGCGACGGTCGGCCTCTCGTCGGGCGCCTCGGTCCCGGACGTGCTGGTCGAGGAGGTTCTGGCCTGGCTCTCCGAACGCGGCTACGCCGACGTGGAGGTCGTCAAGACGGCCGACGAGTCCCTGACCTTCTCCCTCCCCAAGGAACTGCGCAACAAGGACCTGCGGGCGGAGGCGGCGGCTCTCCTGGAGGAGTGACCGCGCCGGGGCGGCGTTTCCCCCTACCGTGGAGTCCATGAACGTCTTCGGAGTGGACATCGGCGGTTCGGGGATCAAGGGCGCTCCCGTGGATCTGGAGCGAGGCGATCTGACCGAGCCGCGCCACAAAGTACTGACACCCCAGCCCGCCACGCCCGACGATGTGGCGGGCTGCGTCGCGGAGGTGGTGGAGAACTTCGGCTGGTCGGGCCCGGTGGGCGTCACCTTTCCCGGAGTCGTGACCGGCTCCACGATCCGTACGGCCGCCAATGTCGACAAGGCATGGGTCGGCGTCGACGCGGGCAGACTGATCGGCGAACGCCTGGGCGGCCTCCCGGTGACGGTCCTGAACGACGCCGACGCGGCCGGGGTCGCGGAGATGACCTTCGGCGCGGGCCAGGGCCGCAAGGGCACGGTGATCCTGCTGACGCTGGGTACGGGCATCGGCTCGGCGCTCTTCGTCGACGGGCGGCTGGTGCCGAACACGGAGCTCGGCCACCTGGAGCTGAAGGGCCACGACGCGGAGAAGCGCGCCTCGACGAAGGCGAAGGAGGACGAGGACCTCAGCTGGGAGCACTGGGCGACGCGGCGCCTCCAGAAGTACCTGGAGCATGTGGAGATGCTGTTCTCGCCGGAGCTGTTCATCATCGGCGGGGGAGTGAGCCGCAAGGCGGACAAGTTCCTGCCGCTGATCGAGGGCATCAGGGCGGAGATCGTCCCCGCGGGTCTGCAGAACAACGCGGGAATCGTCGGCGCGGCGATGGCGGCGGCGACCCGCTAGGCCCTCGCCACTGGTCAGGCTGTCCGGGCTGTCGGGGACCGCCGGCTTTCCGGGTTTACGGCCCCGGGTGCGGGCTACGGCATCCGCGGCCACCATCGAGCGGGCGGGCGCGTCCGGTTACGACGCCGGGCGGCGCCCGCCTTGCGGGGCCGCTGCCGCGGCACGGGCGGCGGCGACGCGCTGTCGGCGGCCCATGTCCCGTACCTTCCGGACGCTGCTGATCAGTCCGGCGACCAGCGTGCCGCCGTACAGCCACCCGGCGTGGACGGCGAGGGCGGTGACGACGGCCATGGCCTGGCCGCCGAAGCCGCCCGAGCCGCCGGAGATGGGGACCACGCCGACGGCGAAGGCGATGGGCACGCTGATGGGGGCGGTGACGAGGTCGGCGGTACGGACCCAGAGCGCGGTCAGGGCGCTGACCGGCAGGAACAGCAGGCCGTAGACCAGGGGCGACCCGTCGAGGAGCAGCCGGTCGAGGAAACCGAGGACCAGCATGGCGGCGCAGGCGAAGAGTCCGGCGCCGAGGCCGGTCAGCCGGGGGTTCGGCATCCGCCGCAGGGCGAGCACGACGGGTGGCACGGGCCTGCCGCGGACCGGCCCGCCGGCCCGCTCGACCCGGCCGCGGCCGGGTCGCCCCGTACGGGCGGCGACGCGGTAGACGGCGGCGCCTTCGACGAGGGCGCCGGGCGGCGTGAGGGGGGTCTGCGGCCGCGGGCGCCCTTGAGGCTGACTTGTCCTGTGCTGCTCCACTCCACCAACGTAGGTCGGGTAGGGGCGGGTCACCGCCACGGGACACGCCCTTTGGGTGACCTTGCGGTGGAGTTCGACCGAGAGTCGACGGGGAACGTACGTCGCTGGCTGGTTCGCCACGCCCGTAAACTGGGGGATCGGCCCATCATCCGTACCGCCCACACCGCCTCCACACCGCTAGGGAAGTCGTCAACGTGTCGCTCACGATCGGAATCGTCGGTCTGCCGAATGTCGGCAAGTCGACCCTGTTCAACGCCCTGACCAAGAACGACGTGCTGGCGGCCAACTACCCGTTCGCCACGATCGAGCCGAACGTCGGTGTCGTCGGCGTCCCGGACGCCCGCCTCACCAAGCTGGCCGAGATCTTCAACTCGCAGCGCGTCCTCCCCGCGACGGTCGACTTCGTCGACATCGCCGGCATCGTGCGCGGCGCGAGCGAGGGCGAGGGCCTGGGCAACAAGTTCCTGGCGAACATCCGTGAGTCGGACGCGATCTGCCAGGTCATCCGCGCCTTCAAGGACGAGAACGTCGTGCACGTCGACGGCAAGGTCTCGCCGAAGGACGACATCGAGACGATCAACACCGAGCTGATCCTCGCCGACCTCCAGACGATCGAGAAGGTCCTGCCGCGCCTGGCCAAGGAGGCGCGCATCAGGAAGGACGTGGCCCCGAAGGTGGCGGCGGTCGAGGCGGCGAAGGAGATCCTGGAGAAGGGCGACACCCTCTTCTCGCACGGCATCGTCCAGGGTTCGGAGAAGGCGGAGCTGCTGCACGACCTGCACCTTCTGACCACCAAGCCCTTCCTCTACGTCTTCAACGTCGACGAGGACGAGCTGACCGACGACGCCTTCAAGGACGAGCAGCGGGCGCTGGTGGCCCCCGCCGAGGCGATCTTCCTCAACGCCAAGCTGGAGCAGGACCTCGCCGAGCTGGACGATGAGGACGCCATGGAGCTCCTCCAGTCCGTCGGCGCCGAGGAGCCGGGCCTGGCGACCCTGGCCCGCGTCGGCTTCGACACCCTGGGCCTTCAGACCTACCTGACGGCCGGCCCGAAGGAATCCCGCGCCTGGACGATCAAGAAGGGCGCGACGGCCCCCGAGGCGGCCGGCGTGATCCACACGGACTTCCAGAAGGGCTTCATCAAGGCGGAGGTCATCTCCTTCGCGGACCTCGTCGAAACGGGCTCGGTCGCCGAGGCCCGCGCGGCGGGCAAGGCGCGCATGGAGGGCAAGGAGTACGTGATGCAGGACGGCGACGTGGTGGAGTTCCGCTTCAACGTCTGAGCGGATGAAATAACACCACGTCGCTGACGTGGCAAACGTGCAGGTCAGAAGGGGTCGGGCTCTATCGAGTCCGGCCCCTTCGTCGTCACCGTGCTGGATGGGTGCTGGATATTCTGACGCGGTGGCAGCGGTGCCCCGGGCCGCACTAAGAGGTGTTGGCCACGTCGGGCGGGGTCAGCCCCTACTCGGTAGACCGTTCGAGCATCGGCTCGAAGGCGGACCCCTCCTCGTCTGGAATGTGCGGGAGGTATCCGTCAGGGACGGTGCGGGCGGCGGCGGCGAGTAGGCGGTCCAGGACTTCCTGGTCGGTGGCCGGGGGGAGCCGAAGTGCGGCGAGGAGGCGGTCGCGGACGGTGGGGTGGTCCGGGTGGTCGTCGAGGTAGTCGGAGTTGAGTGCAGGAGGACGGAAGCCGGCCAGGGCGTCGTGCCAGGATGGGAGGACGATGGCGAGGGTCAGGGCCTCGGCGAGAGACTCGGCGATGAGTGAGGCCCGGCCCTCGGAGTCGGTATAGAGGACGGGGCGGGGGCCGTCGGGGACGGCCGGGTCGCAGAGGTAGTGGGTGCCGCCCGCGTTGCATCGGCGACGGGTTCCACCGAGAGGCCGTTGGGCAGGGTGATGGACTCGATCGGGTCGGTGCGGGCGAGGTCGAACTCGCCGTCGCAAGCCAGGTAGGAGGCTACTTCGGGTTGCGCGGCGATCCTGCGGAGCAGTGCGTTGTCCGAGAGGACGGCCGGGTTGAGGGCCCCGGCGATCGCTGGGGTGAGGGGATGTCCGGCCAGGACATGGCGGATGGCGTCGATGGGGACGGGGCGCTCGTAGTAGTCCTCGAAGTGGGCCTGGACAGCCTCGGGGGACCGGTCGGTGAGGAGGTGGAAGAGGAAGCCGGAGCCGTCCGGGTCCTCGCTGTCAGTGGGGAAGGCGATGGTCGAGCCGGTGCGCCAGACGGTGTCGCCGGTCTCCCGCCACAGGCAGGCGGTGACCCGAGGGGCGTCGATGCCCTCATCGCGGAAGGCGGGCTCGTCCAGGAGCGGGCGGAGTGCGGCGGGCACGTCATCGATGACACCGGGCCAGACCTGCTCGTCCTCCGTCCCGTACGGACTCATCCGCGACTCGTGGTCGAAGCCGCGTATGAGCACGCCGGCCGGGGTGAAGAGGACGGAGAAGTCGTCCCCCGAGCCGTTCTCCATCAGGGCCGCCTCCGCGCCGGGGCCCCAGGCGGCGTCGAAGGTGTACTGGCAGAACCGCGGATCGCCAGCGATCCCGGTGTCCAGGACGGCCAGTGCGCGCACATGGGCACGGAGTTGGGCCGGGTCGGGGAGAAGGGTGGCGATCTCGTACACGGTGCTCATGGCGCTATGGAAGCAGCCGCCACTGACAGTCCGGCGCGGCCGGCCCGGACAGTGCTGCCGCTGCCTCCTGCGGCTTCCGGCCGGCCGCACGTGTTCCTGGCGCAGTGTCAGGTGTCGTACATGGTGGAGCGATGCCCGACGTGCACGACCCACACCACCAGCTCGCCGTTGTCGATCGTGTAGACGACGCGATAGTCGCCCAGTCGTAGGCGGCGGCGCTCGGGCTGGGACACGAGTGCGGTGGTGTTGAAGCCGACTGGGTCACTTTCCAACTCGGTCAGCCTGGCCAGGATGCGGAGCGCTATGTCGCGAGGGATCTTACGAAGCTCCGCCTGCGCCTCGGGTCGGAAGACGGTTCGGTACTCACTCACCGCGCGCCAGCGTCTCCCGCATGATGTCCTCGATCGGGATACCAGATGCCGGGTTGGCCATGCGCTCGTCGATGATCCGGTTGATTTCGCGCTCTTCCCATTCCTGGTACCTGCGCAGCACCTCGATGGACACCACGGCTGCGACTTCCTTGCCTCGGCGTGTGATCACAGTGGGCACGTCGTCGCGGTCCGCGCGCTCCACGACCTCGGCCAGGTGAGCGCGAACGTCACGGATGGACTCTCTGGGCAGTGGCTCTGGCATGCGCTCAAGAGTACCGAGTGCCTCATGTGTACACAACGCGCACCGGGAAGCCGGACGGGCTTCGCTCGCTACGGTTGCGTGTGCTGCATGTGTTGGAGGGATTCGCACCGTGCTGGATCTGGGCCGGACGAGATGGCCGGAAATCACGTTTTCGCAGGTCGCAGCTCTGCGCCGAACGTTCTGCTTCCCTGTGTGAGCGGCTGGTTACTAGGAGCTAGGCGCTTCGTCAAGTTCGCAGTTGCAGGGGGTTGGCTTCTCGAGGAGTCGACCACCTGTTATTTCCCGTGCTGGGACGGCGCTGGGATTCCTGATCCTTCGTCAGGTAGTTACTCCGCTCGGGAGCGCTGATAGTGGTACGTTATTCGGTACCACTATCGGGAAAGGGTAGGTCATGTCCATAACTGCGAGCGAAGCCCGCAAGGCGCTCTTTCCGCTGATCAAGAAGGTCAACGACAACCACGAGGCCATCGAGATCGTCTCCAAGCACGGCAATGCGGTGCTCGTCTCGGCCGAGGACTATGCGGCGCTACGCGAAGGCTCGTACCTCCTGCGCTCTCCGGCGAACGCTCGCCGGTTGCTCAAGGCGTACGAGAACGCGCTGGCCAACATCAACGTGTCCGAGCGGGAGCTGATTGACCCCGACTCGCCGGATGCGGCACGTGAGGGTGCCGCGTGAGGCTCGTCTCCGAGGATCAGGGCTGGGAGGACTACACGTCCTGGCTTAAGAACGACCGCAAGATGCTCGCTCGGATCAACAAGCTTATCGAGGACGTCAAGCGTGACCCCTTCACGGGGATCGGTAAGCCCGAGCCGCTGAAGTACCACTTGCCCGGAGCATGGTCGCGACGGATCGACGACGAGCACCGCCTCGTCTACCTGGTCACGGACAAGGAAATCGTCATTCTTGCGGCTCGCTATCACTACTGATCTCCAGGTCGCGCCAGAGGCCGGGACGCCGCCTTGTAATGTGCGGATTCCAGGACCGGCTGGCGGAAGATGTCCAGCCCGCGTCGATGAAGGTGTCGCAGATTTCACGGAGCGCGGTCAGGTTGCTGGGCACTTGAAGGATGCCGCGGTGATCGGCGATGAGTCGTTCGACGAAGCGCACGCAGATGGCGATGCCGAGCGGGCCACCGGTGTAGCCGCTGGAGGTTCTCTCCCGGGGCGCCCGAGCCCGCCCACGGTGGCATGAAGGCAAGGGACGTCCTTCCGAAGGCCCGCGAAATGCCTCAGGCCTCAGGGAGCAGGTCCAGCTGGCCCAGCATTTCCAGCTGGTCGAAGTAGATCCGGTAGCTCACGATGCGGCCGTCCTTGACCGTGGCCAGGTCGACGCCGCGCATGGTCACGTTCCTGTCCGTCGGCGGCAGGGTCTCGCCCGTGGGGAGTGGTATCGGGCCCGTGTTCCGGCCGCTGAAGATGCCCTCGTCGATCGCCGTGTCGCCGATCTCGTACGAGTGCACCGGCGTGTACGTCGCCTCCGGGATGGAGCCCGTCATCGTGCGCCAGTACTCGACGATGGCCTCGCGGCCCCGTAGCTCGCCGGCGTCCGGGGTGATCGCCACGGCGTCCTCGGCGAAGAGGTCGGCGAGGGTGTCGAGGTCCGCGGTGGTGATCGCTTCGGTGAGGCGGTCCATGACCGCGCGTGCCTCTCCCATGATCCACCTCCTGGTACGGATCCGGGTGGTGCCTCCGCCCTCATTTTCCCACCTCTCTGCCGTGACCGTGCGGCGGCGGCTCGGCAATCCTGGGATCTTGAGGGCACAGCGATGACGAACGGAGCAGCCATGTCGTATCCCGAGCCCCGCTACCACGGTGAGAAGGGCGAGGTCAGCGCCTCCTTCCGCCGCGCCGACGCCCCCGCGGAGCTCACCGTCGGCAACGGCACGCAGACCCACTATCTGGCCACCACCGCCTCCACCGGTGGTGAGTTCGGCCTCTACCGCGTCGACATGACGCCCAAGGCGGGCGGTCCCGGTACGCATTTCCACAAGACGATCTCCGAGAGCTTCTTCATCCTCGACGGGACCGTCCGCCTCTACGACGGTGCCCGGTGGGTCGACGCGAAGAAGGGGGACTTCCTGTACGTGCCCACCGGCGGGCTGCACGCCTTCCGCAACGAATCCGACGACCCCGCGTCGTTCCTGATCCTCTTCGCGCCGGGCGCGCCGCGTGAGGAGTACTTCGAGAAGGTGGGGACGGTCGCGCGGATGTCGGACGAGGAGCGGACGGAGTTCTTCGTCAAGCACGACACCTACTGGACGGACTGAGGGGTGGCGCCCGCGAGTCCCGTCTTCGCCCCCGCGCCGCACAGCGGTACGACGCACCGGCCCCGCTGCGGCGCCGCCCGCACGGCCGCCCAGCAGGCCACGCCCGTCGGTTCGACGAAGAGTCCACGTCGCGCCAGGTCCCCCTGGGCGGCCCGGATCTGATCGTCCGTCACGGTCAGGAAGGTGCCGCCCGACGCGCGGACCGCCCGCAGGATCTGACGGGCGCGGGGCGGGTGCGGGATCGCGATCCCCTCGGCGAGGGTGGGGCGTACCGCCGCCGGCGCGGACAGCTCCTCCTCGCCCGCGTGGAAGGCCGCGGCGAGCGGGGAGACCGCCTCGGCCTGTACGGCGACGAGCGCCGGGCGGCGGTCGACGAGTCCGTGACCGTACAGCTCGTCCACCGCGAGGGCGGCCCCCAGGAGGAGGGTGCCGTTGCCGACCGGGACGACGAGCGTGTCCGGCAGTCGGCCGCCGAGGTCCTCCCAGAGCTCGTACACGTACGTCTTCGTGCCGTGCAGGAAGTGCGGGTTGTAGACGTGCGAGGCGTAGAACGCGCCCGGTGCGTCGGCGGCGGCGCGGGCCGCCCGCGCCGTGGCCTCGCGGTCGCCCGCCACCACCGTCGGACGGGCTCCGTGCGCCCGGATCTGCTCCAGCTTCTTGGGGGACGTGCCCTCCGGTACGTACACGGCGCAGTCGAGGCCCGCCCGCGCGCAGTACGCGGCGATCGCCGTCCCCGCGTTGCCGCTGCTGTCGGCGAGCACATGGCTGAGGCCGCCCCCCTGGTGGAGGCGGAAGGCGAGTTCGGCGAGCATCACCGCGCCCCGGTCCTTGAAGGACAGTGTCGGCATGAGGAAGTCGAGTTTGGCTGAAACGGTGTCAGTGAGCGGTACGAGCGGTGTGCGGCCCTCGCCGAGGGTGACGGTGGGCGCGTGCGTCGCCAGCGGCAACGCCTCCTCGTAACGCCACAAGGAATTCACGCGTGACGTGAGGGACGCATGTGACACCGGCCCGCTCGTGAACTCGAGATCCCAGGGGCCGCGGCACCGGGGACAACACCAGGTGAGGGCGTCCGCGGGGGCGTGAACCTGGCACCGGGGGCACACGTAGGCCGTCATGAGCGCCAGGATGTCAGGCGTATGGCGTATCTGTGACAGGGCCGCCCGGAGGCCTTGTGTGATTCCTATGGATCCGTCAATCTTTCGCTCGGCAGCCGGATGCTCGAAACGGTGAGGACACCTCACGGTGGCCTTGTACGCCCGCTTTGACATGCGCATGCCTTCCCCCACAGCAGCGCACCACCAATGAGGAGGATCCCTCACATGTCAGTGATGCGTGATTCGCGGCGCAGACTCGCCGCGGCCAGCGCCATAGCCGTCGCCGCCCTGGCCCTCGGCACCGCCTCCACCCTCCCGGCCACCGCGGCCGAGGCCGCCCCGGAAGGTGTCATCCAGAACGCCGGAGCCCCCGGAACGGTCGCGGGCAGCTACATCGTCACCCTCGACGAGTCCGCCCGGGCCGAGTCGGCCGAGGGTCGCGCGGTCGCGGCCGAGTACGGCGCGAAGATCAAGAAGACGTACACCGCGGCGCTCAACGGCTACTCCGTCGAGCTCTCCGAGGCACAGGCCAAGAAGCTCGCCGCCGACCCAGCGGTCGAGTCGGTCGTGCAGAACCGCGTCTTCAAGGTCAACGCCACCCAGCCCTCCCCGCCGTCCTGGGGTCTGGACCGGATCGACCAGCGGGCCCTTCCGCTGAACCAGAGCTACACCTACCCGGACAGCGCCGGCCAGGGTGTGACGGCGTACATCATCGACACCGGTGTACGGATCTCCCACAGCGACTTCGGCGGCCGCGCCGCCGACGGCTACGACGCCATCGACAACGACAACGTCGCCCAGGACGGCCACGGCCACGGCACGCATGTCGCCGGCACCGTCGCCGGATCCGCCCACGGCGTCGCCAAGAAGGCCAAGATCGTCGGCGTCCGCGTCCTCAACAACCAGGGTTCCGGCACGACCGCGCAGGTCGTCGCCGGCATCGACTGGGTGACCCGCAACGCCGTGAAGCCGGCCGTCGCCAACATGAGCCTCGGCGGCGGCGTCGACTCCGCCCTCGACACGGCCGTGCGCAACTCGATCGCCTCCGGCGTCACGTACGCCGTCGCCGCGGGCAACGACAACTCCAACGCCTCCAACTACTCGCCCGCGCGGGTCTCCGAGGCCATCACGGTCGGGTCGACGACCAACACCGACGCCCGCTCCAGCTTCTCGAACTACGGCAGCGTCCTGGACATCTTCGCGCCCGGCTCGTCCATCAAGTCGGCCTGGAACACCAGCGACACCGCCACCAACACCATCTCCGGTACGTCGATGGCGACGCCGCACGTCGCCGGCGCGGCCGCGGTCTACCTCGCGGGCAACCCGACCGCGACCCCGGCCCAGGTGTCGACGGCGCTGACCAGCGCCGCCACGTCCAACGTGGTGACGAGCCCGGGCACCGGTTCGCCGAACAAGCTGCTGTACATCGGTGACGGCGGCACCACCCCGCCGCCCGGTGGCAGGTTCGAGAACACGACGGACTACGCCATCGCCGACAACGCGACCGTCGAGTCCCCGGTCACCGTCAGCGGCGTCTCGGGCAACGCCCCCTCCGCCCTGCAGGTGCCTGTGAACATCGTGCACACCTACATCGGTGACCTCCAGGTCCAGCTGATCGCGCCCGACGGTACGGCGTACACGCTGAAGGCGTACGGCTCCGGCGGCAGCGCGGACAACATCAACACCACGTACACGGTCAACGCCTCCTCTGAGGTCGCGAACGGCACGTGGAAGCTGCGGGTCAGCGACAACGCGAACTACGACACCGGGAAGATCGACTCCTGGGCGCTCCAGTTCTGAGTCGTCGCCCGTGAGCGGTGCGGATGAGTGAGGGGGCGGTCGTCGGCGGACGACCGCCCCCTCGACGTGTTCCCCGCCGCTGCGCGCTTCGGCGCAGGCGGCCATACCCGCGGTAACGCTCTCCTAAAAATAAGTCATCACTTCGAGTGAAACTTTGGCCCATGGTTGCGGGTGTGCACCGACGGTTGTCAGGCTGTAGCTGTCCGTCAACCTGAGGGGAGTGTCCAGTGACGTTCGGTGAGCAGCCCGCCTATCTCCGCGTGGCGAGCGATCTCCGGGAGAAGATCGCCAACGGCTCGCTGCCGCCGCACACCCGGCTGCCCTCGCAGGCGCGGATCCGCGAGGAGTACGGCGTCTCGGACACCGTCGCCCTGGAGGCCCGCAAGGTCCTGATGGCCGAAGGCCTGGTCGAGGGCCGGTCCGGCTCGGGGACGTACGTACGGGAGAGGCCGGTGCCGCGCCGGATCGCCCGCTCCGGGTACCGGCCGCCGTCCGGCGCCAGCCCCTTCCGGCAGGAGCAGGCCGATGACGGCGCGCGCGGCACCTGGGAGTCCACGAGCGAGCAGGAGCAGGTGAGCGCGGCCGTGGCCGCCCGGCTCGGCATCGCGCCGGGGGAGCGCGTGATGCGCACCCGGTACGTCTACCGGGACGCGGGGGAGCCGATGATGCTCTCCACCTCCTGGGAGCCGCTCTCGGTCACCGGTCGGACGCCCGTGATGCTGCCCGAGGAGGGTCCGCTGGGCGGTTGCGGGGTCGTGGAGCGGATGGCGGCCATCGACGTGGTGGTCGACAACGTGGTCGAGGAGGTCGGCGCCCGCCCGGGCCTCGCGGAGGAGCTGCTGGCGCTCGGCGGAGTACCCGGCCATGTGGTGATGGTGGTCGAGCGGACGTACTACGCCTCGGGGCGGGCCGTGGAGACCGCCGATGTGGTCGTTCCGGCCGACCGCTACCGGATCGCGTACCACCTGCCCGTACGGTGACCTGACGGACAGACGGACAGACGGACAGACGGACAGACGGACAGACGGACAGACGGACAGACGGACAGACGGGCGTACGCGTCCGAGCCGCGTGATGCCACGTGACGGCGCCTCAACTTCCCTCGTCCTCGCCTTCATCCCCCCTCCCCGCGTCCCCCTCCCCGCGTCCCCGCTCCCCGGGGCGTGACCTTCGGCCTCCCTTCGTCGGTTCCCGGCCGGATTCGTCTCTCTTTGTGAAAATCCATATCCGCTGTGTAAAGGTCAGGCGTAGGCTCGGGCATATGCGGATTGCGGTTTCCTGGAGATCCTCAGAGACGCCCGGACCGGCGGAGGGAGAAGCCCGATGACCGACAGTGGCCCTGTCCTTTCCTGGCTTGTCATACGCCAGGACGACAACGGCAACCGCTATCGCGTCGGCCGGTACGCGACCAAGGACGAGGCTCAGAAGATCGCCGACAGCCTCGACGCCAGCGGGCACAAGCAGCTCTACTGGGTGGAGCGCATCGGTCAGCCCGCCGTCTGAGCCCCGCGGGTTACGCTCCCGCCCATGACAGATCGCAGCGCCGACCAGGTGGTCGTGGTCGCCGGAGCCGTGTACCACCGGGGGCGCCTGCTGGCCGCGCGCCGCAGCGCCCCCGCCGAGCTCGCGGGCCGCTGGGAGTTGCCCGGCGGCAAGGTCGAGCCGGGGGAGAGCCCCGAGGCCGCCCTCGTCCGTGAGCTGCGCGAGGAGCTCGGCATCGAGACGGAGCCCGGTGAGCGCGTCCCCGGCGAGTGGCCGCTGAAGCCCGGCTATGTGCTTCAGGTCTGGACCGTGCGTCTGCTCTCCGGCGAACCTCGCCCGCTGGAGGACCACGACGAGCTGCGCTGGCTGGCCCGCCATGAGCTGGCCTCCGTCGACTGGCTCGACCAGGACCGGCCCGCCGTCGCCGAGGCCGGGCTGCGGCTGCCGGCCGTCCCGGCGGACGGAGTGCGCGGCTGAGCTGTACGCCGTTCGTGCCACCGTGCGCCCACCGAGCCCCCGCCCGCGATATCCCGCCCTGAATATCGGGTATGTGCTGATTAACCCCCCGAAATAGGACGTGGGCCTTCCTGCTGGTGCTGGGCTGGGGAAGTGATCGGGCGTGATCGACACCGAAGGCGACTGCGCCGAATGGAACTTTCCGGCGGAGGCCAATGCCGTGCGCACCGCCCGCCACGCGGTGCGCGACACGCTCCGGGCCTGGCGGCTCGACGCGGTGATCGGTGACGTCACAGTCCTGCTGGTGAGCGAGCTGGTGACCAATTCCCTGCGCTACGCCTCGGGCCCCATCGGCGTGCGGCTGGTCCTCCTCCACGCCGACGGCGGGGACTCCCGCCACCCCCTGGCCCTCCTCGTAGAAGTCTCCGACCCGCTTCCGGATCCGCCCACCGAACGCTCCGCCGGACCCGATGACGAGGGCGGCCGCGGCCTCCAGCTCGTGGCCTGTTCCGCTCGCCGCTGGGGGACCCGGAAAGGCAGGACGGGCAAGACAGTGTGGTTCGAGCTGGCCCTGCCTGGTTAGAAGACGGTTGGGACAACGATCAACGGGGGCTCGGCTCAAAATGAACGAGACCACCCTGTGATCGTGAACGTCGTGCCGTCGGGGGCCGTAGTGCTGAATACTGCGGGCATGGCCGGTCCGGTGCGGTGAGCTGGAGGGGACGGTCGCGTGAGCGAGATACCTGAGACGGCGAGCGGCGTCGTGTGGCAGAGCAGCCCGCCGGGGTCGATCTATGACTACATCAGGGTCGCCTCCTTCTCGATAGGGCCCGACGGGCTCGTCGACCAGTGGAGCCGACGGGCCGTCGACCTCTTCGGCGTGCCCGCCGAAGAGGCGATGGGCAAGGACCCGGTCGAAGCCTTCATGCCTGCGGACCTGCGCGAACGTGGCCGCCGTCGGGTCGCGGAGATCCTCGACGGCAAGGAGTGGACGGGCCTCGTCCCCTTCCGTATACCGGGGCAGAACCGCCCCGAGGGAATCGCCGAGATGTACGTCATGCCCAGCGAGACCTCCACCGGGGAACGGGCCGCGCTCTGCATCGTCGTCGACGTACGCGCGCTGCGGCGCATCGAGACCGACCTCGCCGCCTCACAGGCCATTTTCGGCCAATCGCCCTTCGGTTTTCTTCTGTTCGGCACCGACCTCACCGTCAAGCGCGCCAACCAGCGCTTCGCCACCGTCTTCGGCGGATCGGCCGACGACCACCGGGGCCGTACCGTCCACGACTATCTCTCGCACCCCGAGGCCGAGCGGATGACAGCGGCCCTCCGGCGGGTGCTGGAGACCGGCGAGGCCGTCACCGAACTCCAGATCGTCGGCGCGGCCCCCGGCTCCACGGACCGGCGCCACTGGTCCATCAACCTCTACCGCGTGCACAGCGGCACCGGTCGGCCCATCGGTGTCGCCGGGCTCGGCATCGATGTGACCCGCCGGCACAACGCCGCCCGCGAGGCGGCCAACGCCCGCCGCAATCTGGCCCTGCTCAACGAGGCCGGCGCCCGCATCGGCAACTCCCTCGATCTGGAGGCCACCGCCCGCGCACTCCTGGACGTCGCCGTCCCCGGCTTCTGCGACCTCGCCTCCGTCGACCTCTACCAAGGACTGCTGACCGGCGACGAGGCCCCGCCCGGGCGGTGGGGCAGCTCCCACGACGTCGGCTACGGAGCCGGCAGCGCCGAACTGCGCCGGGTCGCCGTCGCCAGCGCCGTCTCCGACACCCCGACCAGGACCCCCGACCCCGCCCACGGCGACGGCTGTTGCGGCACCGACCCCGTCCAGGTCGGCTCCGTCCACCGCTACCCCTTCAACTCGCCCTGCGCCGGAGCGCTGCGCACCGGACGCATACGGACCATGCCGGGCGCGGACGGCGGCCTCGTCCAGACCACCCTCGTGGTGCCGATGGTCGCCCACGACATCGTCGTCGGCCTCGTCCAGTTCTCCCGTACCAAGGGCAGTGAGCCCTTCGGGGAACGCGACCGGGCCCTCGCCGTCGAACTGGCCGCCCGGGCCGCGGTCTGCATCGACAACGCCCGCCTCTACCGGCGCGAGCACGAACGCGCCCTCATCCTCCAGCGCAGCCTGCTCCCTCCCGGCGACCCCGAGGCCGCCGGTCTCGACATCGCCTGCCGCTATCTCCCCGGTACGACGGCCACCGAGGTCGGCGGCGACTGGTTCGACGTCATCGAACTCCCCGGCCACCGCACCGCCCTGGTCATCGGCGACGTCATGGGCCGCGGGCTGCGGGCGGCCGTCGCCATGGGCGAACTGCGCACCGCCGTGCGCACCCTGGCCCAGCTCGACCTCGAACCCGCCGAGGTCCTCTCCCATCTCGACGAGATCGCCCGCGGCCTCGGCGCCCCGGCCGGCGCCCAGCAGAACCCCCGCGCCCACAAGGCCCGCGGACCCGAACTCTCCGAGGTCTACCTCGCCACCTGCGTCTACGCCGTCTACGACCCGGTCACCCGGCGCTGCACCTTCGCCAACGCCGGCCATCTGCCCCCCGTCCTCGTCGAACCCGGCGAGGCGGCGCTGCTGCTCGACGTGCCCCCGGGGATGCCGCTCGGCGTCGGCGGCGAGCCCTTCGAGGAGGTGGAGGTCGAACTGCCCGAGGGCTCCCTGCTTGCCCTCTACACCGACGGACTCGTCGAGTCCCGGGACCACCCGCTCGACGAGGGCCTGAGCGCCTTCCGCAGCGCGCTCGCCGACCCCGCCCGGCCCCTCGAGGACGTCTGCGACCACGTACTGACGACCCTGGACACCCAGCACGGCGAGGACGACATCGCCCTCCTCATGGCCCGCATCCAGGGGCTCCCCTCGGACGCGGTGGGCGACTGGCGGCTGCCGCGCGAACCACGCTCGGTCGGCCGGGCCCGCGAACTGGCCCGGGTCCAGCTCGCCGCATGGGGTCTCGAACCCCTCGTCGACACCGTCGAGCTGCTCGTCAGCGAGCTGGTGACCAACGCCCTGCGGTACGGCGAGGGGGAGATCAGGCTGCGGCTGCTGCGCGACCGCACCCTGGTCTGCGAGGTCTGGGACGCCGGCCTGGTCCAGCCGAGGCGCCGCCGGGCGCGGGACACCGACGAGGGCGGCCGTGGACTGCAACTGGTCGGACTGCTCAGCGCCGCCTGGGGCTCGCGCCGGACCCCTCGGGGGAAGACGGTCTGGTTCGAGCTGCCTCTCCCGGACGGCGACGGCGTCGCCGAGCCGACGGTGGAGCAGCTCCTGAGCATGTTCTGACCGCCGACCTGCCTACCCCTTGAGCGCCGCGAGCCGGGCCTCGATCTCCGTGCTGTCGCCGAGTGCGTCCAGCTGCTCGAACTGGGCGTCCAGGGAGGAGGCGGCCAGCTCCTGCTTGCCCAGCGCCTTGGCCTCCTCGCGGCGTACCTTGTCCTCGAAGCGGCTCAGTTCGCTCGTCGGGTCCATGACGTCGATGCTCTTCACCGCGTCCATCATCCGGTTCTGCGCCTGGGCCGACTTGGCCCGCGCCACCAGCTCGTCGCGCTTCGCCGTGAGCTCGCCGAGCTTCTGCTTCATCTGGTCCAGGCCGGCCTTCAGCTTCTCCACCACCTCGGTCTGGGAGGCGATCGTCGGCTCGGCCGTCCGCGCCTCCCTCTCCGACTGGAGCTGACGGCCCAGCGCCACCTTCGCCAGGTTGTCGAACCTGTCGGCGCCCGCCGTCTCTCCGGCCGCCCGCAGCTCGTCCCCCTTCCTGCTCGCGGCCAGGGCCTTCTCGCCCCACTCCTTGGCCGCGTCCACGTCCTCCTGGTGGTCCTGCTCCATCAGCCGCAGATTGCCGATGGTCGTCGCCACGGCCTCTTCCGCCTCCGCGATGTTGCTCGTGTAGTCGCGGATCAGCTGGTCGAGCATCTTCTGCGGGTCCTCGGCCTGGTCCAGCAAGGCGTTGATGTTGGCTTTCGCCAACTGGGCGACACGGCCGAGGATGGTCTGCTTGCTCATGTTCGTTCTCCTTGAACGCCAATGGGTCAGAAACGGCCGCCGCCGCCCAGTCGGCCGCGAGTACCACCGCCGCCGAAGCTGCCGGGCCCGCCCCTCCCGCCCCCGCCGAGACCCCCTCCGAAACCTCCGCCGAATCCCCCGCCGTGGCCGCCGCCCCTGCCGCTCCCGAACAGTCCGCCGAGGATGATGCCGCCGAGCACCGCGCCGCCGAGCCCGCCGCCGCCTCCTCCCACCCCCGTCATACCGCCCATGCCGTCCGGGTTCCCGTACATACGGACGTCCTGCTCGGCCAGGTCCTGCGCCCGCCGGGCGAGAACGTCCGCCTGCCGGGCCTCGGCCAGCGCGCCCTGCGGGTCCTCGGCGGCGGCCAGCGCCCGCGCCTCCTCCAGCCGGCGCTGGGCCTCGGCCAGCCGGGTGCGCGCCTCACTCTCGACCGCCCCGCGGTGCGTCGTGACGTAGTCGGTGGCCGCCCCGATCGCCGAGCGCGCGGTCAGCATCGCCTGCTCCAGGAGCGCACGGGCGCGCCGTGTTCCCGACTCGCGCTCTCGCGCGCCCTCCAGCGCCTCGTCGAGCGCCCCGTCGGCCTCCTCGACCCGCCGCAGCGCGTCGATCGGGTCGTAACGTCCCGCGTCCACCGTCCGCCGCACATCGGCGACGACCGTCTCCGCCCGTGCGATGCGGCCCCGCAGATCAGCGGTGGAGACCCCCTCCGCCGTGCCCCCGAGCAGACCGCGGGCGTCGGCGAGGTCGGCCTCGGTCTCGCTCAGCGCGGTCGGCAGCTTCCCCACCGCCTCGGCGAGCTCCCGTGCCCGCCGGTCCACCGCCTCGCTGAGCCGCGCCGCCTGGTCGACGGCGCTCTCCGCCGCCCTGATGTGCACGGCCGCGGCGCCGTTGTCGTCCGCGTCGAGCGCCTGCCGGGCCTGGTCGAGGTTGGCCGTCGCGAAGACCAGCCGGTCCTTGGCCTGCTCGACGTCGCTCGCGACCGGGGCGGAGGCCGCCTCGGCGTACCGCTCGCGCATCGCGGTCAGTGTCGCCTCAGCCGTGACGACCCGCCCGGTCTGCTCGCGGAACGCTGCCTCGGCCGTCTCCAGCGCTTCGGGAGCGCGGCGCTCCAGGGCCCGAAGCCGGTCGAAGGCCTCCGCCTCGCCGTCCAGGCGCGCGTTGGCCTCGCCGCACCGTCTGACGATCTCGTCCAGCATGGAGCGGCGGGTCGCGTCGTCCTCCGGGAACGCGTCGTCCAGCTGCTGCCGCAGCCGGAACGCGGCCGTCAGCTCCTCCTTGGCGAAGGCCACGGCCTCGGTGAAGGGCTCCACGGCCGCCTCACCGAACTGGGCCGTGGCGAAGCCCAGTTCCTCCTGGCTCGTGCGTACGGCGTCGTCGGTGGCGACCAGCTCCTGCCGGGCCTGTCCATCCAGCTCCTCCAGCGAAGGCGGCGCGGGCTCCTTCGCCGCGTGCCGGCCGCCCTGCCCGCCCCAGCCGCCCCGTGCGCCGTGCGGTGTCGTACGGGTCTCGCTGCGCCGCCGGCGTTTGGCGTACGCGTAGGCCGCGACGGCCCCCGCCCCGCCGACCAGAACGAGCGGCAGCACCAGATCCGTCGCCGAACCGCCCTCCTCGCCCGCCCCGCCCGGATCGGCGGCACCCGGAGTGATCGAGGGAGTGGGAACCGGCTGTCCGGCGAGTACGGCGTCGAAGCCGTTCGCCGCGCCGATCGCCGCCCCGGCCCAGTCGTTCTGGCGCAGCGCCGGCTCGATGGCGGTCCGCGCCACGTCGTCGAGCTGACCCTGGGTGAGACGGGAGTCGGGGTCGGCCGCATAGGCGTACTGCCGGTCGTGGGTGGCTACCGCGAGCAGCACGTCGTCGGGCCCCAGACCGTTGCGGTCGGCGGTGGCGTCCGCCCAGCTCACGGCCGAGCGGCCGGAGAAGTCGCGTACGTAGACGACGAAGAGCTGCACGCGCCGGTCGTCGTACAGCCGGTCCAGGGCCTGGGTGACGGCTGCGCGGCGGTCGCCCAGCGCCCCGACCCGGTCGGTGATCTGCCCCTCGCGGGACAGCGCGACGGGGTCGTCGGCATGGGCGCCGTGAACGGCGGGCACGACCAGCCACCACGCCGCCACCAGCACCGCGAGAAGGGCTCGGGTGGCTATTCGCGTCACATGGGGAGGTTATGTCCTGATCTATCTGGCCGCGACCGGGCGGACCTGTCTCCCCGGTCAGGGCGTCACTGCCAGTGGTCGCCTCTACGGTGTATCCCGGTCCAGGCATGACTGGGCGACATCCTGGCCACCGAGGGGCCCGAGAGGCTGCGGCCGGACGGCCTACCGCGAGGAGCCGGCACTGAGCTGAGCCGGAAGAGGTGTCAGGAGAAGTACGACTCCAGCGTGCCGCGGCGCCGCACGTCGAGCGTCGCACAGTGGAAGGAGCCGCCGAACGGCGCGTAGTGCAGCAGATCGCACGGGATCGGCTCGAAGCCCCACCCTTCGAGCGCGCGCAGCATCGCGGTGTGGTGCCGCTCCACGATCACCCGCTTCTCGTCGATCATCAGGACGTTCATGCTGAGCCACTTGCCGCACAGCGAGGTCATCTTGAGCAGGCGGTCGTCGAGCGGATCGGGCTCGGGCGCGACGAGCACGTCCCATGAGCTCAGGACGTCGGGCAGGCGGTCGACGTCGAGGTACTCCGGGTTGACGAGCACCTTGCCCGGCGCGAGCAGCAGGAACGTCGTGTCGATGTGCATCGGCGTGCGGCAGCGGCTCTCGATCTCGTGGATGCGGTAGCCCGGCCCCAGGTGGCGGCGCAGCCAGTCGATGCCCATGCGGTTGGTGACGTTGCTCCGCGTGACGAACAGGTCCCGCCCCGCGCGCACGAAGTCCGCCGCGTCGAACACCGGCTCGAACTCGGTGAGGATGTAGCGCATGGGCTCGCCGGGCCCGGGGGTACGGAAGCCCGGCTCGAAGAGATCGTCGGTGAGCTGCGGCCGGGGCGCCGCCGTCCAGCGGGCACCGCGCCGGAAGTAGTCCTTGAGGAGCGTGCGATAGGAGTGGGTCTCGAAGTACCGGCACGGCCAGGCCATCGGGGTCTCGATGATCTCGTCGCCGATCACCAGCATGCTGTCGCGCGGGCAGGTGTTGCAGAACCCGCGTGAGGACCAGTCCGGGGTGCTGAAGCGCTGCCTGTGGTCGACCGGGTCGGGGCGGGTGACCGTGACACCGAGGGACCGCAGCAGCGCGATGAACTGGTCGAGCTCCTGCTGCGCCGGCTCGATCAGCCTGCGCGGATACCGGAACCCGGCGGCGAGCCCCTGGAACCGCGCCGCCCACGGCGGGATGTTGCAGGCCACGACCGGATGGTCGGAGGGGATCGTCGCGCCGTCGAGGCGCCCGACGATGACCTCCTCCAGCGGGTCCCACTCGTTGTGCGAACTGACCGGCGAAACGAGAGGTTCCGCGATGCTGTCCGTCGTGGCCGGCGCCGCCATCACGCGTACCGCCTTCCTCACAGTGTCGTGACGTGCTGTACCGGACACCCTACTCAGGGTGCCGCGATGTGGCCTGTCGTGGCGAGGGCCTCTCCGGCCCCGATCCACGGGACAGGCCCTACGCCCCCCGTCGGCGGATCTTGTTGCCCAGCCACACCAGCGGGTCGTACTTCCGGTCCACCGCCCGCTCCTTCAGGGGGATCAGCGCGTTGTCCGTGATCTTGATCCCTTCGGGGCACACCTCCGTACAGCATTTCGTGATGTTGCAGTACCCGAGCCCGTGCTCGTCCTGCGCGGTCCGCTTACGGTCGACGCCCGCCTCCCGCGCCGCGTCCAGCGGGTGCATGTCCAGCTCCGCGATCCGCATCAGGAAGCGCGGGCCGGCGAAGACGGCCTTGTTCTCCTCGTGGTCGCGGACCACATGGCAGGTGTCCTGGCACAGGAAGCACTCGATGCACTTACGGAACTCCTGCGGCCGCTCCACGTCCTCCTGGCGCATGCGGTACTCGCCCGGTGCGAGGCCCTCCGGCGGGACGAAGGCCGGGACCTCACGCGCCTTCTCGTAGTTGAAGGACACGTCCGTCACCAGGTCCCGGACGACGGGGAAGGCCCGCAGCGGAGTCACCGTGATGACGTCGTCCGGGCCGAAGACCGACATCCGGGTCATGCACATCAGCCGCGGCCGGCCGTTGATCTCGGCCGAGCAGGAACCGCACTTGCCCGCCTTGCAGTTCCAGCGCACGGCGAGATCCGGGGCCTGTGTGGCCTGGAGGCGGTGGATGATGTCGAGGACCACCTCGCCCTCGTTCACCTCCACCGTGAAGTCGGTCAGTTCCCCGCCGCCGGCGTCGCCGCGCCACACCTTGAAGGCGGCCTGATAGCTGCTGCTCACTCGTACAGCTCCTCTTCGGCGAGGTACTTGACCAGCTCCTCTTTCTCGAAGAGCGCGAGCAGGTCCGGACGGATGGGTTCCGTGCGTGTCCGTTCCAGGGCGATGCCGTCGCCCTCGACGCGGCACAGCAGGTTCACCGCGCGCCACCGCCGTTCCATCGACGGGCAGTCCTCCCGGGTGTGCCCGCCCCGGCTCTCGGTCCGCTCCAGCGCCGCCCGGGCGACGCACTCGCTCACGAGCAGCATGTTGCGCAGGTCCAGGGCCAGGTGCCAGCCGGGGTTGAACTGCCGGTGCCCCTCGACCCCGGCCCGCCGGGCCCGTTTGCTCAGCACGGCGATCCGCTCCAGGGCCTCGGCCATCTCGCTCTCCCGCCGGATGATGCCGACGAGGTCGTTCATCGTCTGCTGGAGTTCCTGGTGGAGCGTGTACGGGTTCTCGGCCGGCCCCTCCGAGGCCGGTGCCTCGGCCGCGCCGAACGGGGCCAGGGCCTCTGCGGCCGCCGCGTCCAGAGCGCCCTCCGGGACGGCCGGCCGGCCGCCGCCCGCCGCGTACTCGGCGGCGTGGAGCCCCGCCCGCCGGCCGAACACCAGCAGGTCGGAGAGCGAGTTGCCGCCCAGCCGGTTGGAGCCGTGCATGCCGCCCGCGACCTCCCCGGCCGCGAAGAGACCCGGCACGCCCAGCGCCGCCGCCGTGTCCGATTCGACCGCGACACCGCCCATCACGTAGTGGCAGGTCGGCCCGACCTCCATGGCCTCCGCCGTGATGTCCACGTCCGCCAGCTCCTTGAACTGGTGGTACATCGACGGAAGGCGCCGCTTGATGACCTCCGCAGGCATCCGGGTCGACACGTCCAGGAACACCCCGCCGTGCGGCGAGCCCCGTCCCGCCTTCACCTCGGAGTTGATGGCCCGCGCCACTTCGTCGCGCGGCAGCAGCTCGGGCGGGCGCCGGTTGTTGTCCGGGTCCTCGTACCAGCGGTCGCCCTCCTCCTCCGTCTGCGCGTACTTGTCCTTGAAGACGTCGGGGACGTAGTCGAACATGAACCGCTTGCCCTCGGAGTTCCGCAGCACCCCTCCGTCGCCGCGCACCGACTCCGTGACCAGGATCCCCTTCACCGACGGCGGCCAGACCATCCCGGTCGGGTGGAACTGCACGAACTCCATGTTCACCAGCGGAGCGCCCGCGAGCAGTGCCAGGGCGTGCCCGTCGCCGGTGTACTCCCAGGAGTTCGAGGTCACCTTGAAGGACTTGCCGATCCCGCCCGTGGCGAGCACCACCGCCGGCGCCTCCAGGACGAAGAAGCGCCCGGTCTCGCGCTCGTAGCAGAAGACCCCGCTCACCCGGCCTGCCTCGTCCTTCAGTACACGCGTGACGGTGCACTCCTGGAAGACCTTCAGCCGGGACTCGTACTCGCCGGTCTCGCGGAAGTCCTCCTGTTGGAGGGCCACGGTCTTCTGCTGGAGCGTGCGGATCAGCTCCAGGCCCGTCCGGTCGCCGACGTGCGCGAGCCGCGGGTACTCGTGGCCGCCGAAGTTGCGCTGGGAGATCCGGCCGTCGGGCGTACGGTCGAAGAGGGCGCCCCAGGTCTCCAGCTCCCACACCCGGTCCGGAGCCTCGCGCGCGTGCAGCTCGGCCATCCGCCACTGGTTGAGGAACTTCCCGCCGCGCATGGTGTCGCGGAAGTGGATCTGCCAGGTGTCGTGCGGATTGGCGTTGGCCATGGAAGCGGCGATACCGCCCTCCGCCATGACCGTGTGGGCCTTGCCGAAGAGCGACTTGCAGATCACGGCCGTACGGGCGCCCCGCTCGCGCGCCTCGATGGCGGCGCGCAGCCCGGCGCCGCCCGCGCCGACCACGACCACGTCCCACTGCTGCCGTTCGACTTGCGCCATGTCAGAAGATCCTCGGGTCGTCGAAGGTGCCGGTGGCGAGCAGGTACACGTACAGGTCGCAGAGGGCGACGCTGATCAACGAGGTCCAGGCGAGGAGCATGTGGCGGGCGTTCAGCTTTCCGACCAGACCCCACAGGCGGTAGCGGACGGGGTGCCGGGAGAAGTGCCGCAGCCGGCCGCCGACGATGTGCCGGCAGGAGTGGCAGGAGAGGGTGTACGCCCAGATCAGCACGATGTTGACGAGGAAGATCACCGTCCCGAGCCCGGCGTGGCCCCAGGCGTACGAGGCGTCCCGGAAGGCCAGCACCGTGTCGTAGGTGAGGATCGCGGCGACGGGGAGGGCGGCGTAGAAGAAGTACCGGTGGATGTTCTGGAGGATCAGCGGGAAGCGGGTCTCGCCGGTGTACTTCTTGTGCGGCTCGGCGACCGCGCAGGCGGGGGGCGAGGCCCAGAACCCGCGGTAGTACGCCTTGCGGTAGTAGTAGCAGGTCAGCCGGAAGCCGAGCGGGAAGATCAGGATCAGCAGGGCGGGGGAGAGGCCCCACCAGCCGCCGAAGATCTCCCAGTTGGGCCCGTCCTTCATCGGGACGCAGTTCTCCGCCAGGCAGGGCGAGTAGAACGGCGAGACGTAAGGGGCGGCGTAGTAGTGGCTGTTGGCGAAGGCCCGCCAGGTGGAGTAGACGACGAAGGCGAGCAGTCCGGCGGCGGTGGCGGCGGGCGCCAGCCACCAGCGGTCGGTCCGCAGGTGGCGGGGGGCGATGACCGCGCGAGAGGGGGCGTGCACTCCGGTGGAGGGCGCCCCCTTGTTCAGGGAGGGTGGTTCGGTACCTGTGGCCAACGGAGGTCTCCTAGGGGGCGTGCCGGTCGCGTGCTCCCAGGCCCTCGTCGTCCGAGTCCGTCCACAGCCCGCTGTCGTAGGGGGTGTCGGGGATCGTCACGAAGTCCGTCCGGCCGCTCGTCGGCACCGGGGGGACGCCGTGCTCCGCGGCGATACTGCGTTCCAGCTGTCCGACGGTGCGGACCAGCTCTTCGAGGCAGCGTTTGACGGCCGCCAGATCGTCCTGAAGGGTCATGGATTGCCCTCACTTCCGCGATTGCGGGTGGCGAACACGCGCTGGGGGTCCCCCTGGTCGAGCGAAGCCGAGCTCGGGGGAGAGTGTCGCGCGTCACATCCCGCTTGTGAAGCCATCTGAAGCGATGTGCCGGGATTCCACTCGTCCGGGTCGGCCGACTCGCCCGGCGGTTGGGCCGCACGGGTGGCTTTCGCCCGCCGCGCCGCCGTGTCGCCGTCGTCGGGCCGGTCGCGTCCCTTTCAGTGTATGAGCAATAGGTGTGATCATCTCTAAATGCCATAAAACTGGACGAAGGGGTACAAGTCATGTCCCAGGTCGGCGCCCCTCGCGGGAGGACATGCTCCAGGAGCCCCCGCTCCCGCACACTCCGCTCCGTCGCCCCGCTCACGAGTGCGGTGCTCGCCGTCTCCGTGCTGGCCGGTTGCAGCTCCCGGGACGAGGCCGACGAAGCCCCGGTCGCCGCCCAGGACCACGCGCCCACCGTCCGCGACCAGGTCACCGACGGCGGCACCGTGCACTGGGCCGTCGACGCGATGCCCACCACGCTCAACGCCTTCCAGGCCGACGCCGACGGGGCCACCGCACGCATCGCCGGGGCCGCGCTCCCCTCTCTCTACACCCTCGACCAGCGCGGCCGGCCGCAGCGCAACGCCGACTATCTGGAGTCCGCGCAGATCGTCGAGACGGAGCCGAAGCAGGTCGTCCTCTACAAGCTCAACCAGCAGGCGGTCTGGAGCGACGGCCGCGAGATCGGCGCCCCCGACTTCGTCGCCCAGTGGCGCGCGCTGAGCGGCCGGGACACCGCGTACTGGACCGCCCGCAACTCCGGGTACGAGCGGATCGACAAGATCGAGCGCGGCAAGAACGACCTGGAGGTCCGCGTCACCTTCGGCAAGCCGTACGCCGACTGGCAGTCCCTCTTCACCCCCCTCTACCCGAAGGAGGTGATGGGCTCCCCGAACAGCTTCAACGACGGCGCGCGCGCCACGCTGAAGTCGACCGCCGGCCCGTTCCAGCTGGGCCCGGTCGACCGCAAGGCCGGCACGGTCACGCTCGTACGCAATCCCCGCTGGTGGGGGCGGCCCGCCAAGCTGGACAAGATCGTCCTGAGGGCCGTGCCCCGCACGGAGCGGGTGGCGGCGCTGGCCGCGGGCGATCTCGACCTCGCCGAGATCGACCGGACCGCCGCGGAGCGGATCGCGCTGGCGGTGCGTGACGCCGGCTCCGGCCGCGGCGGCAGTCAGCCGCTGGCGCACGGGCCCGGTGCGGCGATCACACCGTCCGCGGCGCTGAGGTCCTGGGCGCTGGCGCACGGCTCCGACGCGGAGCGGGCGCAGGAGGTCCAGGCCGCCCGGGAGCAGAACCAGCGGGCGATCGAGCGGTACGCGGCCGAGCAGCGGGCGCTGAGCGCGTTCGTGGTGCGCAAGTCCCTGGAGCCCGCCTACACCCAGCTGTCGCTGAACGGGGAGTCGGGGCCGCTCAGCGACGAGCGGGTACGGCGGGCGGTGGCCCGGGCGATCGACCGCCAGGAACTGGCCGAGATCGTCCTCAAGCCGCTCGGGCTGCCCGCGAAGCCGCCGGGCAGCCACCTCGCCCTGGCCGGGCAGGCGGCGTACGCGGACAACAGCGACGCGCTCGGCGGCCAGGACACGGCGGAGGCGCGGGCGCTCCTCGCGGACGCGGGCTGGGTTCCGGGCGGCGCGAACAAGAAGCCGGCCGGGGCGAAGGCCGGCAGCGAGGCGGAGCCGGGCGCGGAGAAGGGGACGGAGAAGGGCGCCGGGAAGGACGCGGAGAAGGCCCCGGCGAAGACGGACGGCGAGAACAAGCCGGAAGGCCCCAGGCAGGGCGAGGAGAAGCGGTCCCAGGCGAAGAAGCCCGAGGCCGACGTCGCCTCCGACGACGGCCTCTACATCGTCGGCGACGACAAGCCCGGCGGTACGGCGGCGGCCCCCGCGGACGGCGGGGCCGACGCGCCCGCCCTCGGCGCCGTGGGCCCCGAGAACGGCACCGACATCCTCGCCCCCGCCCCGGGCGCGGCCCTCCAGAACGTGGCCCTGCTCCGCCAGGCCGCCTCGCTCGGCGCCACCCGCGACTCCGGCTCCGGCCTCGATGCCGGCACCACGACCGAGGCCGGGGCCCGGCAGGCGGACCGGGCCGACAAGGGGGTCGCCGGCGCCTACGCGCCGCGCGGCACCGCCGCCCCCGCCGTGCCCGCGGCGGCCGCCCAGCCCCTGGGCAAGGACGGCAAGGCGCTCAGCCTCCGCTTCGTCCTCCCCTCGGGACCGGGCTCGGAGTCCCTCCGGGCGGTCGGTGACAAGATCGTCCAGATGCTCGACGCGGTGGGCATCCGCACCACGGTCACCAAGGTCTCCGACGACAGCTTCTTCAAGGACCACATCGCCTCCGGCGAGTACGACCTGGCCCTCTACTCCTGGCCCGCGACGGCGTTCCCCGCAACGGACGCCCGGCCGATCTTCGCCAAGCCCCAGCCCGCCTCGGACGGCTCCCTCCTGGTCGAGCAGAACTACGCCCGGGTCGGCACCGACCGCATCGACCAGCTGTTCGACCAGGCGGTGGCCACGCTGGACGAGAAGGAGGCCCGCGAGCTGATCCGCCAGGCCGACGCCCGGATCTGGGCCGCTGCCGGATCGATTCCCCTCTATCAGCGCCCCCAGCTCGTCGCGGCCAGGAAGAGCGTGGTGAACGCGGGCGCCTGGGGCTTCGCGACCCCGCTCTACCAGGACATCGGGTTCAAGAAGCCCGAAACCGCCAAGGGAGCCGAGCGAAACACGAAGAACTAGCCAAAAGCGCAGGTCACAACCTCAGAACCCGCTCAAGTGCCTTGCCCGCCGGTGTCCCCGGCGGGCAGGATCGCGTCCGGCCCCTTGACCCGGCCCGCTCGTATCCGCACCCCCAGCGCAACGCACCACCGAGGCAGTCCGGAACTTCCCGGAAGATCCTCTCGAATCCGGTCGGGGAAGCCCCTTGCGCGGCGGCCCCGTACCATGGGACGTAGCCGTGGCGCGTCCGCCCGGCGGGCGTACGAGGAACTGACGCCGCATCCCACGATCCGAGAGAAGCGCAAGCACCCATGCCCACGCGCCACGACATCCGTAACGTCGCCATCGTCGCCCACGTCGACCATGGCAAGACGACCATCGTCGACGCCATGCTCAAGCAGGCCGGTGCCTTCGCCGCCCACCAGCACCTCGACGACCGCATGATGGACTCGAACGACCTGGAACGTGAGAAGGGCATCACGATCCTCGCCAAGAACACGGCGGTGAAGTATCACCCCAAGGACGGCGGGTCCCCGATCACGATCAACATCATCGACACCCCCGGCCACGCCGACTTCGGTGGCGAGGTCGAGCGCGGTCTGTCGATGGTCGACGCGGTCGTCCTTCTCGTCGACGCCTCCGAGGGCCCGCTCCCGCAGACCCGCTTCGTGCTGCGCAAGGCCCTCCAGGCCCGGATGCCCGTCATCCTCTGCATCAACAAGACGGACCGCCCGGACTCCCGGATCGACGAGGTCGTCAACGAGACCTACGACCTGTTCCTCGACCTGGACGCGGACGAGGAACAGATCGAGTTCCCGATCGTCTACGCCTGCGGCCGTGACGGCGTCGCGTCGCTGACCAAGCCGGAGGACGGCACCGTCCCGGCCGACAGCGACAGCCTGGAGCCGTTCTTCTCCACGATCCTGGAGCACGTCCCGGCCCCGACGTACGAGGAGGACGCGCCGCTCCAGGCCCACGTCACCAACCTCGACGCCGACAACTTCCTCGGCCGTATCGCGCTGCTCCGTGTCGAGCAGGGCGAGCTGCGCAAGGGCCAGACGGTCGCGTGGATCAAGCGGGACGGTTCGATCTCCAACGTCCGCATCACCGAGCTGATGATGACCGAGGCGCTCACCCGCAAGCCGGCCGAGGTCGCGGGCCCCGGTGACATCTGCGCCGTGGCCGGTATCCCCGAGATCATGATCGGCGAGACCCTGGCCGACCCGGAGAACCCGGTCGCGCTGCCGCTGATCACGGTCGACCAGCCGGCGATCTCCATGACCATCGGTACGAACACCTCGCCGCTCGTCGGCCGCGGTGGCACCGGCAAGGGCGCGGACGCCAAGTCCGCCGTGAAGGACCGCAAGGTCACCGCCCGCCAGGTGAAGGACCGTCTGGACCGCGAGCTGATCGGTAACGTCTCGCTCCGCGTCCTCGACACCGAGCGCCCGGACGCCTGGGAGGTCCAGGGCCGTGGTGAGCTCGCGCTCGCCATCCTGGTCGAGCAGATGCGCCGCGAGGGCTTCGAGCTCACCATCGGCAAGCCGCAGGTCGTCACCAAGGAGGTCGACGGCAAGGTGCACGAGCCGGTCGAGCGCCTGACGATCGACGTCCCCGAGGAGCACATGGGCGCGGTCACGCAGCTCATGGGCGTCCGCAAGGGCCGCATGGACAACATGTCGAACCACGGCTCCGGCTGGGTCCGCATGGAGTTCGTCGTTCCGTCCCGTGGCCTCATCGGCTTCCGTACGGAGTTCCTGACCCAGACCCGCGGTACGGGCATCGCGCACTCGATCCACGAGGGCCACGAGCCGTGGTTCGGCCCGCTGGTCACGCGGAACAACGGCTCGCTGGTCGCCGACCGCGCCGGCTCCGTCACGCCGTTCGCGATGATCAACCTGCAGGAGCGCGGTGTGCTCTTCACCGAGCCCGGCACCGAGGTCTACGAAGGCATGATCGTCGGTGAGAACTCGCGCTCCGACGACATGGACGTGAACATCACCAAGGAGAAGAAGCTCACCAACATGCGTGCGGCTTCCGCGGACAACACCGAGAACGTGATCCCGCCGCGCAAGCTCTCCCTGGAGCAGTCGCTGGAGTTCTGCCGCGACGACGAGTGCGTCGAGGTGACCCCGGAGGCCGTGCGTATCCGCAAGGTCGTCCTGGACCAGAAGGAGCGCGGTCGTACCGCCTCCCGCGCCAAGCACGGCTGATCGTCCGTCGGACGGCCGACGTGGTGACCATCGCCGCATCGACCTGACATAGTCTCATCTCCAAGGCCCGGGCCCCCGCAGTCACTGCGGGGGCCCGGGCCTTTCGTCAAATCCATTTCACGGGCCGGGTGTCCGGATATCGGCCGTCGCTCTCCGGAACGTGTGTTAACGGTCCGTTTCGGGGGTGTCTGTCTGTGATCGCTTTGTCCGGATTTCGGTCTCTAGGCCCTTGGTGATGTTGTCAAAACGAGACCACTTAAGTGTGGTTTACAGCCCGGACGTACTTAATAGTTGGCTCCATTGAGCTCGGGTCAATGGGTCTCGCACTGTGGGGAGTGCCGACTCACGAGCACACTCGGGGAACTTGAGTACATCGCCGTCAGGGGTGTCGGCGGACTCGAAGTGCCCCCTCTCGTAGTGACAAGTGGACTCATGAGGAGGAACCCATGCGCGGTGCCAAGAGCGCCAAGTGGGTAGCGGGCGCGATCGTCGTCGCCCTGGCAGCAACCGCCTGTGGCGGCAGTGACAAGGGTGGGGAAGGCAAGGCGAAGGCCGGAGGCGCGGTGAGCGTCGGTATTTCCGAGCCGAAGCGCCTCATCCCCGCTACGACGACCGAGTCCGAGGGCTCGCAGGTGCTGGACGCGCTGTTCCGTCCGCTCGTCAGCTACGACGCCAAGAACCAGCCGGTCGAGGACGCCGCCGAGTCGATCACCACGACCGACAACTCGCTCTGGACCATCAAGATCAAGCCGGGACAGAAGTTCCACGACGGCACCCCGGTGACCGCCAAGAGCTACGTCCAGGCCTGGAACTGGGGCGCCTACGGCCCGAACGCGGCCGACGGCAACTACTTCTTCGCCACCATCGAGGGCTACGACGCCCTCAACCCGAAGGACCCGGACGGCGAGGAGGGCGCGAAGAAGGCCCCCGAGCCGACCGCCAAGGAGCTCAGCGGCCTGAAGGTCGTCGACGACACCACCTTCACCGTCAAGCTGGCGAAGCCCTTCGCCGACTACAAGACCGTTCTCGGTTACACGGTCTTCTACCCGATGCCGGACGCCGCCTTCAAGGACATCAAGGCGTACGAGCAGGCCCCGATCGGCCAGGGCGCCTTCAAGATCGAAGGCAAGTGGGACCACAACAAGGCCATCAAGGTCGTCAAGAACCCCGACTACACGGGCGACAACAAGCCCAAGGTCGACTCGGTGACCTACAAGATCTACCAGAAGCAGGAGACGATGTATAAGGACGTCGTCGCCGGCGCCCTGGACGTCGTCCCGCAGGTCCCGAGCTCGGAACTGGCCAACGCTCCCAAGCAGTTCGGCGACCGCTTCAAGTCGTCCCCGGCCTCCACCTTCCAGTTCGTGTCGTTCCCGACGTACGACAAGAAGTACTCGAAGCCGGAGGTCCGCAAGGCGATCTCCATGGCGATCGACCGCGAGGAGATCACCAAGGTCGTCCTCAACGACTCGCAGTCGCCGGCCCGTTCCTTCGTCTCCCCGGTCGTGGGTGGCTACCGCGAGAACACCTGCGGTGACACCTGCAAGTTCGACCCGGCCGCCGCCAAGGCGATGCTGGCCAAGGCCGGCGGCATCGAGGGCAACAAGATCAACATCGGCTACAACGGCGATGGCGCCCACAAGGAGTGGGTGGACGCCACCTGCAACCAGATCAAGAAGAACCTCGGCGTCGACTGCGTCGGCACGGCCGTCCCGCAGTTCGCCGAGCTGCTGACCCAGGTCGAGCAGAAGAAGTTCTCCGGCATGTTCCGGATGGGCTGGATCATGGACTACCCGTCCATGGAGAACTACCTCGGCCCGCTGTTCACCACCGGTGGTTCCTCGAACTACTACGGCTACAGCAACAAGAACTTCGACAAGCTCGTCGAGGAAGGCCGCGCCGCCAAGACCTCCGCCGAGGCCATCAAGCTCTGGCAGCAGGCCGAGGACATCCTCGTCCAGGACATGCCGGTGATCCCGCTGCGCTTCGGCAAGAACGTGTTCGCGCACAGCAAGAACGTGTCGAACGTCGAGATGGACCTCTTCAACCGGGTCGACGTCACCAAGATCTCCAAGGCCTGACGGCCTTAAGGCATCTGACCCACATTTAAGAGTCGAGAACGGCGGCGGGGGCCGGCAACACCGGCCCCCGCCGTTTCTCGCGAGGAGGACCCATGGGCCGGTTCGTCATCCGACGAATCCTTCAGATGGTGCCCGTCTTCATCGGCACCACGTTCATCGTCTTTTTGCTCGTCACGCAGATGGGTGGCGACCCCATCCAGAACCTGTACGGCGAGAAGCCCGTACCCGACAACATCCGAGCCACGCTCACCGCCCAGTACCACCTGGACGAGCCGTTCTGGATGCAGTACTGGTACTACTTCACCGGGCTGCTCCAGGGCGACTTCGGTGAGTCCATCGCGCAGGGCCGGCCGATCGCCGAGCTGCTCGCCGAGGCCTGGCCGGAGACCCTGAAGGTCGCGGGCGTGGCCTTCACCTTCGAAGTGTTCATTGGTGTGGCCGCCGGTGTGCTCGCGGGCATGCGCCGTGGCAGCTTCATCGACAACCTGGTGCTGGTCTCCACCCTGACCGTCATCGCCATCCCGATCTTCGTGCTCGGCAACGTCGCCCAGACGTTCCTGGGCGTCGAGTGGGAACTCTTCCCCGTCGCCGGCACCGACGATGGATTCATCAGCTATCTGCTGCCGGGTATGGTGCTCGGCGCGGTCTCGCTGGCGTACATCGCCCGTCTCGCACGGGCATCGGTCGCGGAGAACCTGCGCGCCGACTACATCCGGACCGCGAAGGCCAAGGGCCTTCCGAAGAGCCGGGTCATCGGCATCCACGTGCTGCGCAACTCGCTGATCCCCGTGGTCACCTACCTGGGCGCCGACCTCGGCTCGCTCATGGGCGGCGCCATCGTCACCGAGGGCATCTTCAACATCCCCGGCGTGGGCTTCCAGCTCTTCACCTCGCTGAACGTGGAGGACGGACCGGCGGTCGTCGGATTCGTCAGCCTGCTGGTGCTCGTCTACCTGATCACCGCGCTGGTCGTGGACATGCTGTACGCCGTGCTTGACCCGAGGATTCGCTATGAGTGAGACCACCCAGAAGACCGACACGGTCGTCAACCCGGCCGGGCCCGACGTGCCCGTGTCGCCCAGCCCGGCCAAGCAGGACAAGGCGCGCAGTCTCGCCCAGGACGCCTTCCGGGACCTGATCCGCCGTCCGATGTTCCTCGTCTCGGCGACTCTGATCCTCTTCATCCTGGTCATCGCGGCCTTCCCGAGTCTCTTCACCAGCGTCGACCCGCTCGACTGCAACCTGAAGAACTCGATGGCGGGTCCGAGCGGAAGTGCCTGGTTCGGCTACAACTTCCAGGGCTGCGACGTCTACTCGCAGACCATCTACGGCACGCGCAACTCGATCATCGTCGGTGTGCTGACGACCGTCTTCTCCCTGCTCATCGGTGGCTTCGTCGGTGTGCTCGGCGGCTTCTTCGGCAAGTGGACGGACGCCCTCCTCTCGTTCGTCACCAACGTCTTCTTCGGTCTGCCGCTGCTGCTCGCCGCGATCGTCATCCTGAACAACTTCCGTGACGAGAAGGGCATGCGCAACGCCGGCGTGATGGCCGTGGTGCTCACGCTGACCGCCGTCGGCTGGATGTCCATGGCCCGCGTCATGCGCGGCGCCGTCATGCAGGTCAAGCAGGCCGACTACGTCGCCGCCGCCCGCTCGCTGGGCGCCTCGACCTGGCGGCTGATGTTCCGTCACGTCATGCCGAACTCCATCACCCCGGTCGTCGTGGTCGCCACGATCTCCCTGGGTGTGGTCATCAGCGCGGAGGCGACCCTGAGCTTCCTCGGTATCGGCATCAGGCCCCCGGCCATCTCCTGGGGCGTGATGATCTCCGAGGCGCAGCAGCGCATCTCGCAGGGCCTGCACCCGCTGCTGTTCCCGTCCGGAATGCTCAGCATCACGGTCCTCGCGTTCATCATGCTCGGCGACGCGGTCCGTGACGCCTTCGACCCGAAGCTGCGCTGAGAGTGAGGACGAACGCAGTGACTACCATCGACAAGACCGCGAGCGTCCCCGCGCCGCGTGACGGCGAGACCTTCGACGGCCCGCTGCTCGACGTGCGGGACCTCCATGTGGAATTCCGTACCCGCGAGGGTGTCGCCAAGGCCGTGAACGGTGTCTCGTACTCCGTGAAGGCCGGCGAGACGCTCGCCGTCCTCGGCGAGTCCGGTTCCGGCAAGTCCGTGACCGCGCAGGCCATCATGGGCATCCTCGACACCCCGCCGGGGTTCGTGACCAAGGGAGAGATCCTCTTCCACGGTCGGGACATGCTCAAGATGTCCGAGGACGAGCACCGCAAGGTGCGCGGCAGCAAGATCGCGATGATCTTCCAGGACGCGCTGTCCTCGCTCAACCCCGTGCTCAGCGTCGGCTACCAGCTCGGCGAGATGTTCCGGGTGCACCAGGGCCTCTCCAAGAAGGAGGCCAAGGTCAAGGCGATCGAGCTGATGGACCGGGTGAAGATCCCGGCCGCCGCGGCCCGGGTCAACGACTACCCGCACCAGTTCTCCGGCGGTATGCGCCAGCGCATCATGATCGCGATGGCGCTCGCCCTGGAGCCCGACCTGATCATCGCGGACGAGCCCACCACGGCGCTCGACGTGACCGTCCAGGCCCAGGTCATGGACCTCCTCGCGGAGCTCCAGCGGGAATACAACATGGGTCTGATCCTGATCACCCACGACCTCGGCGTCGTCGCCGACGTCGCGGACAAGATCGCGGTCATGTACGCGGGCCGGATCGTCGAGCAGGCGCCGGTGCACGAGCTGTACAAGCGCCCGGCGCACCCCTACACCAAGGGCCTGCTCGACTCGATCCCGCGCCTGGACCAGAAGGGCCAGGAGCTGTACGCGATCAAGGGCCTGCCGCCCAACCTGCTCAAGATCCCGTCCGGCTGCGCCTTCAACCCGCGCTGCCCCAGGGCCGAGGACATCTGCCGCACCGAGGTCCCGGCGCTCGCGCCGGTGTCGGAGCAGGACGGCACGGAACTGCCGGGCCGCGGCAGCGCCTGCCACTTCTGGAAGGAGACGATCCATGGCTGAGCTCGGCAAGAAGGATGAGGCCGTGGACGCGACCCCCAATGTCACCGAGGTGGCGACGGTCGACGCGGCCACCGAGGCGGAGGCCGTAGCCGCCATCGAGGCGCCGGTCGAGCGGGGGGAGCCGATCCTCCAGGTGCGCAACCTGGTCAAGCACTTCCCGCTGACCCAGGGCATCGTGTTCAAGCGGCAGGTCGGCGCGGTCAAGGCCGTGGACGGGATCTCGTTCGACCTCTACCAGGGCGAGACCCTCGGCATCGTCGGCGAGTCCGGCTGTGGCAAGTCCACGGTCGCCAAGCTGCTGATGAACCTGGAGCAGGCGACCGCGGGCGAGGTCTTCTACAAGGGCCAGGACATCACCAGGCTGTCCGGCCGGGCGCTGAAGGCCGTCCGCCGGAACATCCAGATGGTGTTCCAGGACCCGTACACCTCGCTCAACCCGCGGATGACGGTCGGCGACATCATCGGCGAGCCCTTCGACATTCACCCCGAGGTGGCCCCGAAGGGCGACCGGCGCCGCAAGGTGCAGGAGCTGCTCGATGTGGTCGGTCTGAACCCCGAGTACATCAACCGCTACCCGCACCAGTTCTCCGGCGGCCAGCGCCAGCGCATCGGCATCGCCCGCGGCCTCGCGCTCAACCCGGAGATCATCATCTGCGACGAGCCGGTCTCGGCCCTGGACGTCTCCGTCCAGGCGCAGGTCATCAACCTGATGGAGAAGCTGCAGGACGAGTTCAACCTCTCCTACGTCTTCATCGCGCACGACCTGTCGATCGTCCGGCACATCTCCGACCGGGTCGGCGTGATGTACCTCGGCAAGATGGCCGAGATCGGTACGGACACGCAGATCTACGACCACCCGACGCACCCCTACACCCAGGCGCTGCTGTCGGCGGTCCCGGTTCCGGACCCCGAGGCCCGTGAGGGCCGCGAGCGGATCATCCTCACCGGTGACGTCCCCTCGCCGGCCAACCCGCCGTCGGGCTGCCGCTTCCGCACCCGCTGCTGGAAGGCCGAGGAGCGGTGCGCCACCGAGGTCCCGCTGCTCGCGATCCCGGAGCGGTTCCAGGGTCAGGACACCCCGGCCGCGCACGAGTCGGCGTGCCACTTCGCCGAGGAGAAGGACGTCGTCCACGCGGTCTGACCAGCTCGTACGTCTGTGCGGAAACATGCTCGTACCTCTGTACGGGACTCTGTACGGGATGAGCCCCCGGCACCCCCTTCGGGTGCCGGGGGCTCCGTGCGTCCGGGCTCGGCGTCCGGGTGTCAATAAAGTGCATCGCGTCACATATGGGGTGATATTGAGGCCTACGTGAGACTCGGGACACTCAGGAGGCACCTCATGCGCGGAGCCACGCACGCCAAGTGGGCCGCACTGGCCGCGGCCGTCGCCCTCGCGGCGACCGCCTGCGGCGGCGGTACGGACACCGGCGCCGGTGGCGCCGACGGCATCGTGAGCTCTTCCTGGGGCGATCCGCAGAACCCGCTGGAACCCGCGAACACCAACGAGGTCCAGGGCGGCAAGGTCCTCAACATGATCTTCCGCGGTCTCAAGAAGTACGACCCGAAGACCGGCGAGGCCAGGGACATGCTCGCCGAGCGGATCGAGACGACTGACTCGACCAACTTCACCATCACCGTCAAGGACGGCTGGACCTTCTCCAACGGCGAAAAGGTGACCGCCAAGTCCTTCGTGGACGCGTGGAACTACGGCGCCCACTTGAGGAACAACCAGAAGAACGCCTACTTCTTCGGCTACATCGAAGGCTACGAACAGGTCCACCCCGAACAGGGCCAGCCCAAGGCCCAGACCATGTCCGGCCTGAAGGTCGTGAACGACAGGACCTTCACGGTCAAGCTCACCCAGAAGTTCTCCACCTTCCCCGAAACCCTCGGCTACGTCGCCTTCGCCCCGCTGCCCCGGGCGTTCTTCGACGACCACGCCGCCTGGCTCTCCAAGCCCGTCGGCAACGGCCCGTACACCGTCGACTCGTACGCCAAGGGCTCCCAGATGGCCCTCAGACGGTGGGACGGCTACCCCGGCGAGGACAAGGCGCGCAACGGCGGAGTGACCCTCAAGGTCTACACCGACAACAACACCGCCTACACCGACCTGACGGCCGGAAACCTCGACCTCGTCGACGACGTGCCCGCCTCCCAGCTCAAGAACGTCCAGGCCGACCTGGGCGACCGGTACATCAACGTCCCCGCCGGCATCATCCAGACGCTGTCCATCCCCTTCTACGAACCCGCCTGGAACCGGCCGGGCCAGGAGAAGCTCCGCAAGGGCATCTCCATGGCCATCAACCGGCAGCAGATCACCGACACGATCTTCCAGAAGACCCGCACCCCGGCCAAGGACTGGACCTCCCCGGTCCTCGGCGCGGAGGGCGGCTACAAGGAGCTCTGCGGCGAGGCCTGTGAGTTCGACGCGGCCGAGGCCAAGAGGCTGGTCGCCGAGGGCGGCGGCATCCCCGGCGGCACGATGAGGATCTCGTACAACGCCGACACCGGCTCCCACAAGGAGTGGGTGGACGCCGTCTGCAACTCCATCAACAACGCGCTGGGCAGCAACAACGCCTGCGTCGGCAACCCCGTCGGCACCTTCGCCGACTACCGCAACCAGGTCACCACCCAGAAGCTCAAGGGCCCCTTCCGGGCCGGCTGGCAGATGGACTACCCGCTCATCCAGAACTTCCTCCAGCCGATGTACTACACCAACGCCTCGTCCAACGACGGCAAGTACTCCAACCCGGAGTTCGACAAGCTCGTCGACCAGGCCAACGCGGAGACCGACACCGCGAAGGCCGTCGAGCTGTTCCAGCGGGCCGAGGAAGTCCTCCGCGACGACATGGGCGCCATCCCGCTCTGGTACCAGAACGGCAGCGCCGGCTACTCGGACCGGGTCTCCGACGTCGCGCTCGACCCGTTCAGCGTGCCCGTCTACAACGAGATCACGGTCAACTGACGCACGGGCGACGGCGGTACGGCCCGGCGTCCCTCCCGCGCCGGGCCGTACGCCTTCCCCCCACCCCCCGGAGCCCCCCATGGGTCGTTATGTGATCCGGCGTCTGCTGCAGATGATCCCGGTCTTCTTCGGCGCCACCCTGCTGATCTTCCTGATGGTGAACGTGATGGGCGACCCCATCGCCGGACTCTGCGGCGACCGCGCCTGCGACCCGGCGACCGCCGCCCAGCTGCGCAAGGAGTTCGGCCTCGACAAGCCGGTCGTCCAGCAATACCTGACGTACATGGGCAACGTCTTCACCGGCGACTTCGGCACGGCCTTCAACGGCCAGCCGGTCACCGAACTGATGGGCAACGCCTTCCCGGTCACCATCCGCCTCACCCTCGTGGCGATCGTCTTCGAGATCGTCATCGGCATCACCCTCGGCGTCCTCACCGGCCTGCGCCGCGGCCGCCCCGTCGACACCGGCGTACTGCTGCTCACCCTGGTCGTCATCTCCGTGCCGACCTTCGTCACCGGCCTGCTCCTCCAGCTCCTCCTCGGCGTCAAATGGGCCTGGATCAAACCCGCCGTCTCACCCGAGGCCCCCGTCGGCGAACTCATCGTCCCGGGCCTCGTCCTCGCCTCCGTCTCGCTGGCGTACGTCACCCGGCTCACCCGGACCTCGATCGCCGAGAACAAGCGCGCCGACTACGTCCGCACCGCCGTCGCCAAGGGCCTGCCACGCCGCCGGGTCATCACCCGCCACCTGCTGCGCAACTCGCTCATCCCCGTGGTCACCTTCATCGGCACCGACGTCGGCGCGCTGATGGGCGGCGCCATCGTCACCGAGCGGATCTTCAACATCCACGGCGTCGGCTACCAGCTCTACCAGGGCATCCTCCGCCAGAACACCCAGACCGTCGTCGGCTTCGTGACCGTCCTCGTCCTGGTCTTCCTGCTGGCCAACCTGCTCGTCGACCTCCTGTACGCCGTACTCGACCCGAGGATCCGCTATGCCTGAGCCGAACTACGACGAAGGAGCCGCCATCGCCCCCACCGGAGCCGGCGGCGCCGTGGACCTCGCCATGAGCGAGGGCGAGACCCTGGAGAAGACTCCCGGCGGCCCCATGGGCACCGGACCGGCCGGCAGACCCCGCTCCCTGTGGTCCGACGCCTGGCACGACCTGCGCCGCAACCCCGTCTTCATCCTCTCCGGGCTGGTCATCCTCTTCCTGATCGTCATCGCGATCTGGCCCTCCCTCATCGCCTCCGGCGACCCCCTCGACTGCGACCTGGGCAAGGCGCAGGAAGGCTCCCAGCCCGGCCACCCCTTCGGCTTCAACGGCCAGGGCTGCGACGTCTACACCCGCACGGTCCACGGCGCCCGCACCTCCGTCACCGTCGGCGTCCTCGCCACCCTCGGCGTCACCGTCCTCGGCTCCGTCCTCGGCGGACTCGCCGGCTTCTTCGGCGGCGTCTGGGACGCGATCCTCTCCCGGATCACCGACATCTTCTTCGCCATCCCCGTCGTCCTCGGCGGACTCGTCCTGCTGTCGGTCGTCACCGGCAACGCCGTCTGGCCCGTCATCGGCTTCATGGTGCTGCTCGGCTGGCCCCAGCTCTCCCGGATCGCCCGCGGCTCCGTCATCACCGCCAAACAGAACGACTACGTCCAGGCGGCCCGCGCCCTCGGCGCCTCCAACTCCCGCATGCTGCTGCGCCACATCGCGCCGAACGCCCTCGCGCCCGTCATCGTCGTCGCCACCATCGCCCTGGGCACCTACATCGCCCTGGAGGCGACCCTGTCCTTCCTCGGCGTCGGCCTCAAACCGCCGACCGTGTCCTGGGGCATCGACATCTCCTCCGCCTCCCCGTACATCCGCAACGCCCCGCACATGCTGCTCTGGCCCGCCGGCGCGCTCGCCGTCACCGTCCTCGCGTTCATCATGCTCGGCGACGCGGTGCGCGACGCCCTCGACCCCAAGCTGAGGTAGACGCCCATGCTGCTCGAAGTGCGCGACCTGCACGTGGAGTTCCACACGCGCGACGGGGTGGCCAAGGCGGTCAACGGCGTCGACTACTCGGTCGACGAGGGCGAGACGCTCGCCGTGCTCGGCGAGTCCGGCTCCGGCAAGTCCGTCACCGCCCAGGCCGTCATGGGCATCCTCGACATGCCCCCGGGGAAGATCACCGGCGGCGAGATCCTCTTCCAGGGCCAGGACCTGCTCAAGCTCAAGGAGGAGGAGCGGCGCAAGGTCCGGGGCGCCAAGATGGCGATGATCTTCCAGGACGCACTGTCCTCGCTGAACCCCGTCATCAGCGTCGGCGACCAGCTGGGCGAGATGTTCCAGGTCCACCAGGGCCTGTCGAAGAAGGACTCCCGGGCCAAGGCCGTCGAGCTGATGGACCGGGTCCGCATCCCCGCCGCGAAGGAACGGGTGGGCCAGTACCCGCACCAGTTCTCCGGCGGCATGCGCCAGCGCATCATGATCGCCATGGCGCTCGCCCTCGAACCCGAGCTGATCATCGCCGACGAGCCCACCACCGCGCTGGACGTCACCGTCCAGGCCCAGGTCATGGACCTCCTCGCCGAACTCCAGCGCGAGCTCCGGATGGGGCTCATCCTCATCACCCACGACCTCGGTGTCGTCGCCGACGTCGCCGACAAGATCGCCGTCATGTACGCGGGCCGGATCGTCGAGCACGCCCCCGTCCACGAGATCTACAAGGCACCCGCCCACCCCTACACCAAGGGCCTGCTCGAATCGATCCCGCGCCTGGACCAGAAGGGCTCGGAGCTGTACGCCATCAAGGGCCTGCCCCCCAACCTCCTCGCCATCCCGCCCGGCTGCGCCTTCAACCCCCGCTGCCCCCTCGCCCAGGACCGCTGCCGCACCGACGTGCCGCCGCTCTACGAGGTGACCGAGTCCCCGGTCCCGCGCACCAGCGCCTGCCACTACTGGAAGGAGTGCCTCCATGGCTGAGGCTCGCGGTGAGGCCAGCCTCCGCAGCGAGGCGATCCTCCAGGTCCGCGACCTGTACAAGCACTACCCCCTCACCCAGGGCATCCTGCTCAAGAAGCAGATCGGCGCCGTCAAGGCCGTCGACGGCGTCTCCTTCGACCTCGCGGCGGGCGAGACCCTCGGCATCGTCGGCGAGTCCGGCTGCGGCAAGTCGACCGTGGCCAAGCTGCTGGTCAACCTGGAGCGCCCGACGTCCGGCACCATCTCCTACAAGGGCGAGGACATCACCAAGATGTCCGCCAAGGCGCTACGGGCCGTCCGCCGCAACATCCAGATGGTCTTCCAGGACCCGTACACCTCGCTCAACCCCCGGATGACCGTCGGCGACATCATCGGAGAGCCGTACGAGATCCACCCCGAGGTCGCCCCCAAGGGCTCCCGGCGCCAGAAGGTCCAGGACCTCCTGGACGTCGTCGGCCTCAACCCGGAGTACATCAACCGCTATCCGCACCAGTTCTCCGGCGGCCAGCGGCAGCGCATCGGCATCGCCCGCGGCCTCGCGCTCCAGCCCGAGATCATCGTCGCCGACGAACCCGTCTCGGCGCTCGACGTCTCCGTCCAGGCCCAGGTCGTGAACCTCCTGGAACGCCTCCAGACCGAGTTCTCCCTGTCGTACGTCTTCATCGCCCACGACCTGTCCATCGTGCGGCACATCTCCGACCGGGTCGGCGTCATGTACCTCGGCCGGATCGTCGAGATCGGCACGGACGCCGAGATCTACGACCACCCCACCCACCCCTACACCCAGGCCCTGCTCTCCGCCGTCCCCGTCCCCGACCCCGAGGCCCGGGCCCACCGCGAGCGCATCATCCTCACCGGAGACGTCCCCTCCCCGGCCGACATCCCCTCCGGCTGCCGCTTCCGCACCCGCTGCTGGAAGGCACAGGAGCGCTGCGCCCTGGAGGTGCCCGCGCTCGCCGTCCCGGCGAAATTCCGGCTGACCGACTCCCCGGCGAGGCACGACTCGGCCTGCCACTTCGCGGAGGAGAAGCACGTGGTGCCGACGGAGGACCAGGGTCGGTAGGCGGCCGTCAGATCGCTTAACAGGCAGGCAACTTCACCGACCCGGCTCCGATATACGAACCCGCCAAGCTCGACAGCGTACGGCCGTGCGGGTGCCGTAGGCCGGCCGGGGACGCACCATGCGCCCCCGGCCGGCCGCCGCCCCCTCTTTTCGGCTCCGCTGACAGGGCTCCGTGCACTCCCAAGCGGAAGCTCTTGTTTCGGCGCGTCGCCACTGTGAGTATCGGCGTCGTGACAGTGACCCGCGCAGCACGTCTCACCGGAGCCGCTCTCTGCGTCGCGCTCGCCCTCATCACCGCCGGCTGGATACTGCGGGACCTCGCCGTCCTCACCGGCTCGCCCGGCGACCTCGCCTGGTACTGGGCCGGCGACCACCGCCTGCCGCTGCGGGAACGGTCCGCCACCTCCGGGCTCGACCCCGTGCTGATCGGCGTCTACGCCGCCACCGCCGTCGCCGCCCCGCGCTCCCCGCTCGCCGCGCCCGCCTTCGCCGCTGCCGGGTCCGTCACCCTCGCCGTACGACTGCCCGGCCTGTGGGCCACCGGCGCCGGCAACGCCGCCCTGGTCACCACCCTTTTGGATCTCGGGCTCGCCGCCGGTCTCCTCGTCACCGCCGCCGTCGGCCGGCATCCCGCCGACGCGCCCCGCACGGCGATCCCGGCCCGGCCCCGCCCGGGTCCCGCCGTCGCCGCCGGCGTGCTGCTGCTGCTCGCCGCCCTCGTCCGTGCCGCCTGGGAGGTCCACCTGGCGCTCGAACTCCCCGTCGAGATCAGCGTCGACCGGTTCACCGGCGGACGCTCCGTCCTCGCGCCCCTGCTCGCGCCCCCGCCCGGCTGGCTCAGCGCCGTTCTCGTCCTGCTCACCCTCACCGCCGCGGGCGGCGCCTTCGCCCGGTCCCCGTACTCGCGCCCGCTGGGCCTGATCGCCGGCGTCCTGCTGTGCGGCTCGGGCACCATGGGCCTCGCCCTGGCCGTACGGTACGACGTCCTCGACCGGATCTCCCGCCTCGCCGGGGTCGAGCAACTCTCCCAGCTCACAGCCGTGTTCTACCTGCTGGCCGGGGCCGCAGTGCTCGCCGTCCTGACCGGCCGGGGCGAACACCGCGTCACCCCGGCCCCGCCGTCCCTCCCGGCCCCACCGCCCGCCCCGCCGTCCCCGCGCCCACCCGGCTGGTGACGCCCCCTGGGGTGTCTAGCTCATCCCCAACGACCGCTTCAGGAAGTCCACCTGGAGCAGGAGCAGGTTCTCCGCCACCTGCTCCTGCGGCGTCATATGGGTCACGCCCGTCAGCGGCAGCACCTCGTGCGGACGGCCCGCCGCCAGCAGCGCCGACGACAGCCGCAGCGTGTGGGCCACCACCACGTTGTCGTCCGCCAACCCGTGGACGATCATCAGTGGCCGCGCCGGGTTCTCCGGCGCCGTCAGCCCCTCGTCGGTGACCAGCGAGTTCGCCGCGTACACCTCCGGACTGTCCTGCGGCATCCCCAGATACCGCTCGGTGTAGTGGGTGTCGTACAGCCGCATGTCGGTCACCGGCGCCCCCGCGATACCCGCGTGGAAGACGTCCGGCCGCCGCAGCACCCCCAGCGCGGCGAGGTAACCGCCGTACGACCAGCCCCGGATGGCCACCCGCCCGAGGTCCAGCGGGAACTCCTCCGCCATCGCGTGCAGCGCCTCGACCTGGTCGTCCAGGGTCGATGTCAGATCGTTCCTGATCGCCTTCTCCCACGCCGGAGAGCGGCCCGGGGTGCCCCGCCCGTCGGCCACGATCACCGCGAACCCCTGGTCGGCGAACCACTGCGACGTCAGGTGCGCATGATGCGCGGCGACCACACGCTGCCCGTGCGGCCCGCCGTACGGGTCCATCAGTACGGGGAGGAGTCCGTCACCTTCCCGGTACCCCTCCGGAAGCAGGACGGCGCACGGAATCCGCCGTGCGCCCCCCGCCAGCAGACGCACCCGCGCGGACAGCACCGGAGTCTGCGCGTACGAGGCGACCACCGCCACCTGCCGGCCGTCCCGCAGCACCCGCGCCACGCTCCCCGGAACGTCCGGACGGGCCGACACCAGCACGGTCACCGCACCGGAACGCACCGCCGCGTGCACCCCCACCCCCTCGGAGACCCGCTCCACACCCCGCTCGTTCACCCGGTACACATGGGTCTCGCCGATCTCCGGCTCCGCCGCCCGCGCACCGGCCGACGCCGACACGAGCACGTCGTCCGCGCCGATGTCCAGGACCGCCCGCACATGGAGCCGGGCATCGGTCAGCGCCCGGTCCCCGACCGCCAGCACCCTCGCCCTGTCTTCGCCGGAGGTGCCTCCGTCCCCGCCCTCGTCCGCGATCCGGACCAGCCGTCCGTCCGGAGACCAGGCCGGCACCCCCGGCAGCAGCTCCAGCCAGTCCCGGTCCTCCTCGACACGCACCGTCCGGGTCGCCCCGGTCTCCGTGTCCACCGCCAGATGGAGCTGGGTGCGCTGGTCCCGGGCCTGGACGAGCAACAGCGGAGCCCCGTCCGCCGACCAGTGGACCCGGGCCAGGTACGGATACCGCTCCCGGTCCCAGCCGACCTCCGTACGCTCCCCGCCCAGATCCACCAGATACAGCCGCACCTCCGCGTTCGGCGTCCCCGCCGCCGGATAGGCCACCGCCTGCGGCTCCCGGTCCGGATGGGCCGGATCCGAGATCCACCACCGGCGCACCGGCCGGTCGTGCGCCCGCGCCACCAGGAGCCGGTCCGAGTCCGGAGACCACCAGTGACCGCGCCCGCGCCCCATCTCCTCGGCCGCCACGAACTCCGCGAGGCCGTACGTCGTGTGCGCGTCCTCCGGCTCCGCGAGCACCCTGTCCCCCTGCCCGTCCGCGCCCGTCACCCGCAGCGCGCCCCCTGCCACGTACGCGATGTGCCGCCCGTCCGGAGAGGGCCGCGGATCGATCACCGGCCCGGGAACCGCCAGCTCCCGCGCCGTCCCCGCCCTCAACTCCGCCGCGTACAACCGCCCCGAGAGAGCGAAGGCCGCCAACTCCACCGTCGCGTCCACCGCGTAGGAGACGATCCCGCCCGAGCCCTCGCGGCTGCGCTCCCGCCGCGCCCGCTCCTCCGCCGACAACTCCTCGGCCCGTCCCGCGAGCAGCGTCCCCGGATCGGCCGCGACCCGCTCCCGTGGCTCACCCGCCGGCCCGTCGAGATCCAGCACCCACAGCTTGTGCGACCGGTCCGTACCCGAACCGGAACGGACGAACACCACACGTTCACCGTCGGGAGACACCGTGAAGCCACGCGGAACACCCAGGGTGAAGCGCTGAGTCCGGGCGTACTGGCGCGGAAACGAGAGCGGCGGCGAGAGGGGGGACGAGGGCGGGGACGAGAGCGGAGCCGACTGCTGCTGTCGCGAGGTCATACGTCCGAACCTAACGCTGTGCGCCCCCCTGTGCCCCCGTACACCATGGATACGGAGCCACACATAGTTATGATCCGTAGCGCTAGGTGGGTATGGAACTCCTGGCACATGCTCGCCGACTTGCCCGTCCGAATATCCGACCGAAGAAGTGTGGAGGTGAACCGCCGTGGCACTCTCGATTTCGGCGGTGGTGCTGCTGGCGATCGTCGTCTTCCTCCTGATCCGGAAATCCGGGCTGAAGGCTGGACATGCGGCGATCTGCGCGCTCCTCGGTTTCTACCTGGCGAGCTCGTCCATCGCCCCGTCCATCAGTACGCTCACCACCAACGTGGCGGGCATGATCGGCGGTCTCAAGTTCTGAGCGCCGACGGTCTCGAACCCTGAGCCTCGTGCTGGTCAGCGGCCCCGCCTCGTAGGGTGGGGCCATGACGGATCTCCCAGCCCGTCGTCTGCTCCTGGTGCACGCGCACCCCGACGACGAGTCGATCAACAACGGCGCCACCATGGCCAGGTACGCGTCCGAGGGCGCCCAGGTCACCCTGGTGACCTGCACCCTCGGCGAGGAGGGCGAGGTCATCCCGCCCGGCCTCGCCCATCTCGCGCCCGACCGGGAGGACCGGCTCGGCGACCACCGCGTCGGTGAACTCGCCGCCGCGATGAAGGAGCTGGGCGTCACCGACCACCGCTTCCTCGGCGGCCCCGGCCGCTTCCGCGACTCCGGAATGATGGGCGTCGAGCAGAACCGGCGCGAGGGCGCCTTCTGGAACACGGCCGTCGACGACGCCGCCCCCTGTCTCGTCGAGGTGATCCGCGAGACCCGTCCGCAGGTCCTCATCACCTACGACCCCGACGGCGGCTACGGCCACCCCGACCACATCCAGGCCCACCGCGTCGCCATGCGCGCCGCCGAACTCGCCGCGGACGGCGCCTACCGCCCCGCCCTCGGCCCCGCCCACCGGATCGCCAAGATCTACTGGAACCGGATCCCGCGCTCCGTCGCCGAGGCCGGCTTCGCCCGGCTGCGCGCCGAGGGCGCGGACTTCCCCGGCGTCGCGGACATCGGCGACCTCCCCGGCGTGATCGACGACGCGCTCATCACCGCCGAGATCGACGGCGGCACGGTCCACGCGGCCCGCAAGACGGCCGCGATGCGTGCCCACGTCACACAGATCGCCGTGGACGGCCCCTTCTTCGCCCTGTCCAACAACCTCGCTCAGCCGATCTTCACCACGGAGTACTACCAGTTGGCAGCGGGTACGCCCGGCGCACCGGAGGGCGTACGCGAGGACGACCTGTTCGCGGGGGTGAGTGAGTGAACGGGAGTGAGAAGGGGCGGGGGCACGGGAGCGTGAACCGCCGGGTGGTCTGGTACGTACTCCTCTTCGTCCTCGGGGTACTGGTCGCGGCGGCGGGCTCGCTCGTCCAGAACGCCTGGTTCCCCGGCGGGTTGCTCCTCGCCCTGCTCGGCGTCGCGGGCGTGTTCTACGGCGGGCTGCGCGCCACCGAGACACAACTCGGCGTCCTGGTCCCCGGCGCGAGCTGGCTCCTCACCATCGTGCTGCTGGGTCTCGGACGGCCGGAAGGCGACGGCGTCTTCGCCGACGGGCCCTCGGTGATGATCTATCTCCTGGGCGGCATGACCCTCGCTGTGATGTGCGCCACGATGGTGAGGCTGCCGCGACCGACCCCGTGACCAGGCCGACTTGAGCGGAAGGGTGCCCGGACTTCGGCCGGAATGCCCGTCGCACATTGCACGGCCGTCCGATACCGGGCGGCGGCGGACAGTATGGTGGTGCGCGCCGCCGAACCGCCCGGGTATACGAGCATCAGCAAGAGCGGGCGGCGGAGCCAACCGGGAGATCCTGCTTTGAGTCGTGAAACTGGTCGAGAGACTGACAGTTCGTCCTCCGGCGCCCAGGGGCGCGGTGGAGCCGCGTACCCCTCGGGTACACCGCCGTACGGAACGCGCCAGTATCCGTCGCTCCACCCCACGCAGGACGCGGCGGAGGAGACTGCCGCCCCGCCCGCGCGGACGCGGCCGGAGGAGCCGAAGACCGAGACGACGCTGACGACCCGGATCCGGATCAACATTCCGGGTTCGCGTCCGATCCCGCCCGTGGTCGTCCGCAAGACCGTCGCCGACTCGGGGTCGGGCTCGGGCTCGGACGCGTCGGCGGAGGGCGGCTCGCAGTCCGCCGCGGCCCCGGGGCCCGCCCCCGCACCCGAGCCGGCGCCCGCCCCCGCCCCGGCGGAGGCGGCGAGGCCGGAGCGGCCGAAGGCGGAGGAGAAGACCAGCGACTGGTTCGCCCCGCGCAAGCCGGCGACGCCCGCCGCCCCGGCTGCCCCGGCCGCTCCGGCCGCCCCCTCGGGGTCGGCGGGTCGTTCCGGCGCGTCGGGTCCGTCCGGCATGGGCGCGGGCGCCGCGGTGACAGGCGCCGCGGGCGGCCCTGGCCCGCGTCCGGGCGCGAGTGCTCCTCGTCCGTCCGGGCCGGGGACGCCCGGGCAGCCGGGCAAGCCCGCGGGCGGCCCGCGCGGTTCAGGTTTCGCCGGGCCCGCGACCGGCGGTATCCCGACGGTCGGCGGTGCCTCGATCTCGGCGACCCCCGCCGGCGGTACGCCGATGTTCCTCACGACCCCGCCCCTGGACGACGACGCCGCGTACGGCACGGCCCCGCAGCCGCCCAGCGGCCCGACGACCGGCCCCGTCACCGGCGACAGCTCCCTGGGCGGCAACCCGCCGGCCCACAACCCGCTGGCCCCGAACCCGCTGGCCCCGAACCCGTTCGGCACGGTGCCGCAGATGTCCGACGACACCGCGGTCCTGACCCCGCAGAACCGCGGCCCCGTCACACCCCACGCGCCGGGAGCGCCGGCCGACGGCGGCCACATCTCCGGCGACACCCTCACCAGCGGCATCCCCGTCGTCCCGCCGGCCCCGCACGCCCCCCGGGGCGGCGACGAAGGGTTCTCGACCCCGGAGGTCGCCTCCTCCGGCAGGCCGGCACCCGCCCGCCCCTCCTCGTCCTCGGCGTCCTCCTCCTCGGCCCCGGCGAAGAAGGGCCGCTCCAAGCTCCCCCTCCTCGCCTTCGGCGTGATCGGCCTCGCCGGTGTCGCCTACGGCGCCGGTCTGCTCCTCAACCACTCCGACGTCCCGAAGGGCACCACGGTCCTCGGTGTGGACATCGGCGGCGGTACGAAGGAGGAGGCCGTCAACAAGCTGGAGGCGGCCCTGGGCAAGCGCGCCGCCACCCCCCTCCAGCTCAGCGTCGACGGCAAGAAGGTCGAGCTGGCGCCGGACAAGGCGGGCCTCTCCCTCGACAGCCAGGAGACCGTCCGGGGCGCCGCGGGCAGCGACTACAACCCCGTCTCCGTGATCAGCACCCTCTTCGGCGGCGAGCGCGTCGCCCAGCCGGTGCTGCCGGTGGACGAGGAGAAGCTCAGCGTGGCCCTGAAGGACGTGGCCGGCGCGTCCGGCTCCGCGACCGAGGGCACGATCAAGTTCTCACCCGGCAAGGTCACCGCCGTGGAGGGCAAGCCGGGCAAGGGCCTGGACGTCATGCGTTCCATGATCTCCGTCAAGGACGCGTACCGCGCCCAGGTCCAGACGGGGAAGACGAACACCGTCGAGCTGCCCGTCGTGACCCGCGAGCCCACCATCACCAAGGCCGAGCTGGACCGGGCGATGAACACCTTCGCCAAGCCCGCCATGTCCGACCTGATCACGATCAAGGCCGGCTCGAAGCAGATCCAGTTCGGCCCGGCGCGGTCCCTGCCGAAGATCCTCTCCATGAAGCCGGTCGACGGCCGTCTGGTCGAGGTCTACAACAAGGCGGCCATCGAGGAGCTTCTCGACGGCGTCTTCGACGGCATCATGATCACCAAGGGCGACGGCAAGAAGCACCAGGTCACCGCCGACGACGTCGCCTTCGCGATGCGCGACGCCCTGCTGGGCAAGACCCCCGCCGAGCGCACGAAGGTCATCGACCTGGACGGCCAGGGCTGACGCCGGGGTAGCGGTAGCACGCTGTACGCGGGCCCTCGTCCGGACGTCCCGGACGGGGGCTCTCGTCACACCACACCGGTCCGGAGCGCGGTCCTCGCCAGGGCGGCGCCGAAGGGAGCGGGCGACGGGGGCGCCGAACCGGCCGCCTGGTCCTGGCGGCAGGCCGCGCACAGCGTCTCGTCGCCCACCGGCCGGAACAGCATCGGCTGGACGTGCCGGTCCGCCGCGCACTCCCGCATCGAAGCGACCGCCGACAGCGGCGGCGCCGCAGGCGGTGGATCGAGGCGCGGCGGAGGTACGTCGCGCAGGATGTACCGCACCAGTCCGCCCGGCCGGTGCACCGGCTCCCCACGGGCGGGCAGGCAGCGGGCGATCCCGCTCCTGAGCGACTCGATCGAATGCCCCGCCTCCAGCCACCGGGCGGCGAGCCCCGCGAGCTCGGGAAGCATGGCGCGGGGGACGCGCAGCCGGGGGTCCAGGGACGCGAGGTCGTCGACGGCGCGTTGCGCCTCGGGAGGCGCCGACGGGGGAGGGTTGGAGGTGTTTCCTCCGGAGGTCTTGTCTGGATGACGTCCGACGGACCGTACCGACGGCCCACCGGCGGCCGGAAGGCCGGCCGCCGGTGGCACTGCGGTGACGGGGGCGGGCAGGGAAGTGGGGGCGGGCAGGGGAGCGGGGGCGGGCAGGGAAGTGCGAGGGGGCAGGGGAGCGGGGCCGGGTGCCGGTACGTGCCCCGGCGCCCGTACGAGCGCGGCCTCGGCCGGGCTCAGCGGCACGTTGGAGACCAGTTGCCGGGTGCGCCAGAGCCCCCGCTCCCCCTGCTCGCGCCACTCGTGGACGTAGCCCTCGGCCTTCAACTGCCCCTTGGCGCGCAGGAAGGAGATCTTCCCGATGCTCGCTCGTTCGGCGGTCTTGGACAGCGGCTCGTCGACCCCGTCGGGGAGGGAGAGCTGCCAGCTGAGAAGGCGTACGGCATCCGCGTTGAGGCGGGGATGGCGCAGGATCTCGTTGGGGATCTGGGTGAAGCGCGCAGCAGGCGCGATAGCATGCCGAAGCATTCCGGGTGCCCTCCTCTGGCACTCGAAGTGAAGGCCCTCGGTGCTGGCTGCAACCAGCTCGGGGGCCGCTTTGCGCACACCGTACCGCAACGTCCGTAGTCGTACCGTCACTTCACGTGATGATGACCTTCTCCTCCCGGCGCACGCACCGGGGGCACGCGCACGGCGGATAGCGCAGCGCCGACTGGCTCGGCACCGTCCCGCGCCGTGGCCGGTACGTCTTCGGCGCGGACCAGGTCCGGCCGCCGTCCCGCGAGACGCGGAGCGTCATCACCACTCGCCCCCGTACCGCTGCTTCTTCGCCCGCAGCCAGTCCTGGATCTCCTTGGTCTCGCTGGGCGTTGCGGGGCGCAGGTCGTCGGCGCGGATCGTCGCGACGAAGTGCACGAAGCGCACCCGCCGGTGCACGCCGTCCACGCCGATGACCTTGCCGGGACCGTAGACGTCGGTGCCCGTGTGGGCGACGAAGGCGCCCGGGCCGTGAGGGGAGTTCATTGCGAGCCTTTCGCTCTGTGTGTCGAACCGGTCACACAGTGGCGTGGATCACGTTACGCTCGGTAGGGGTTTTCACGTGACAACGCGACCGGCACGTGGGGGAGTTGGAACATGGCAATCGAGGACAATCCGGAGTCCCGTCGTAAATATGGTGAAGAGCTGAAACGCCGACGGGAGGCGGCGGGCCTGACGCAGGAACAGCTGAGCGAACAGACGATCATCTCGCGGACGCACCTGGCACACATGGAGGCGGGCAGACGCCGCCCGGACGTCAGCGACGCGAGACGGCTGGATCAGGTGCTGGTGACGGGGGGATTCTTCGAACGGTTCCTGCCGACGCTGGACGGGAAGGCGGTGGCGGAGCACTTCGCGGAGGCGCTGGAGTTCGAGGGCCAGGCGACGGTGATTCGCGAGTACGCCCCGAAGCTGGTGCCAGGCATTCTCCAGACGGAGGCTTACGCGAGGGAGGTCCTGACGTCGGGCTCCTCGCCGAAGAGCGACGAGGAACGTGACAGGCTTCTCGTCACGAGGCTGGAGCGAGCCCGGATCCTGGACGACTTCGACTCCCCGGTGGTGTGGATCCTGCTGGACGAGGCGGTGCTGCGACGTCCGGTCGGCGGTTCGGAGGTGATGTGCGAGCAGCTGCGTCACATCGTGCGGCTGGGGGAGAGCCGCCGTATCCGCGTGCACGTCCTGCCGTTTGCGGTGGGCTATCACGCGATGCTGGAGGGGTTCGTTTCGCTGATGTGGTTCGAGGACCAGCCGCCGATCGCGTACGTGGAGGGCCTCAAGTCAGGCCGCGTCTGGGAGGCTCTGCCCGTGGTACGGGAATGTCAGGTGGCTTACGATCACGCTCTGGGTGACGCGCTCTCACATCGCGAGTCGCTTGCTCTGATCAGGTCCGTCGCGGAGGAATACGAGCATGCAGCACGGCAAGTCCACCATCCCTGACGCCTCGGTCCTTTCTGCCTGGCGCAAGTCCTCCTACAGCGGCGGCAACAGCGGCGACTGCCTCGAAGTCAGCGACGCCTGCGCCGCCTGGCGCAAGTCCTCCTACAGCGGCGGCAGCAGCGGTGACTGCCTCGAAGTCAACGACGCCTGCACCGCCCACGTCCCCGTCCGTGACTCCAAGAACCCCACCGGCCCCGCCGTGGTCTTCGCCCCCACCGCCTGGGCGCCCTTCGTAGACGCGGTCAAAGCGGGCGGCCTCCGCTGACGTTTCCGGCGAGGGCGAGGGCGAGCGCGAGGGCGACGGCGAAGCCGGAACTGGCCGGGACGGTCAGAGCAGGCGGGCGGCCCGCTGGGTGGCCTCCACGTCGGCGATGGCCGAGCGGCACGCGGCGGCGAAGAGCTTGAAACGGGCGTTCCACGTCTCCGCGCGCTTGGTCGCGCTCGACGAGTCGACGAACAGGCTCCTGCGGAGCTCCGTGGTCAGCTCCAGCTGAGCGCCCTCGCCGAGCATCGTGCGGTTGCAGATGTTCGCGGTGGCCGTGCCGTCGACGTCGCCGTCGCCGGGGAAGATGGCGAAGTGCGGGCTCAGGTGGTGGGTGAGCCGCTGCTTCAGCGCCGTGCTCCGGCCGCCGATGACCACGCCCTCGCGGTTCTGGCCGTTCCAGACCTTGCCCGGATTGGCGTTCTCCCACGTACAGCCGTGCAGGCTCACGGTGTTGAGGCTGCCGGCCGTCATGGAGAGCGCCACGTGGTCGTCGCAGTGGATGGACGTCACATGCAGCTCGCCGTTGGTCTTGGGCGTGCCGTCCGGGTAGGTCTGACCGGACCCCCGCATGCCCTCGAACATCCAGTAGTCGTACAGCGGCTCGCCGGGGAAGAGGAGCGGGCCGTCCTCCGGCTTCGGGGTCGGGTCCGGGTTGTAACCGGCGACGCCCAGACACAGCTCGCTCGTGCCGATCTCGATGCCGCCGCCGTGGATGGCGAGGATCGTCGTCAGCGCCGACGGACCGGTCGCGGCCTTGTCGGAGTCCAGCAGCTCGTGGCGCCGGTAGCGGCGGCCGAAGTCGTACCCCTCGCCGTCGGCGGTGTCGGCCGTCCCCCGGAAGTACTGGTACAGCTCGGTGTTGGACGCGAAGCGGTCGTTCGCGCCCGTGGCGTGGGCCGTGCCCGTCGCCAGGCTGCTCAGCAGCGGCGTTCCGGCCGCCACCAGCAGACCCGCCGTCAGGACGCTCCTGCGGCTGGCGCCACCGTTCTGTTCCGTGCTCACGCGCTCCCCCTCGTGGTGATCAGGTGGTGTACAGCGCGCAACCTAGCACCTGCCCTTCGGCCGGGGGCCGTGGGTCAGTTGAGCAGGGCCCTGGCCGCAGCGGCCCGCTGGCGGATCGAGGCCGCCGCGCTCGGTTCGATCGCGTCGACGACCGAGGCGTACGCCTCCATCTCCGCCGCCCCCGCGAGGAACTCGCCCCGCTGCACCAGCAGCTCCGCGTGCTCGTAGCGCAGCCGCGCCGGGTGCGAGGGCAGCATCAGGGAGAGCTCCACCGCCCACAGGGCGACCCCGGAGCGTTCCGGGCGCGGTGAGGCCCAGGCGCGGATGTTGTTCAGGATGCGCAGGACGATGTCCAGCGGGGTCGCCGGGCGCAGCATCGACGGTTCGAGCGGCGCGCCCGTCGCCCCCGCGACCAGGAGCTCCGCGTCCACGCCCGTCATCGCCCGGCCCCCCGCGAAGGGATCCGCGAAGACCTGCTCCGCCGGGTCGCCGAAGCCCACCACGAAATGGCCCGGCAGGCCGAGGCCGTACACCGGCGCGCCCGCCCGGCGGGCGACCTCCATCCATACGACGGACAGCAGGATCGGCAGACCCCGCCGGCGTCGCAGGACCTCGTGCAGCAGCGAGGACTCCAGGCGCTGGTAGTCGGCCGGGGTGCCCTGGAAGCCGTACCGCCCGCCGAGCAGCCGGGCGAGCGCCGTCACCCAGTCCGCCGCGTCCCGGGTGCCGTACGGCAGCTCACCCGCCAGCCGGTCGAGTTCGATCTCCGCCGCGTCGAGGTCCGCCCCGGTCACCGCCGGGTCGGCCACCGCGCCGATCAGCAGGCAGAGCCGCGCGAGGTCCGGCCGCCGCGCCCGGGCCTCCTCCGCGAACTCCTGCCGCCAGTCGGTCACTCTTCCGCCGCTCGGTAGTGGTGGTAGTGGTGGTGGACCGCGAAGCCCATGGCCTCGTACATCGCCCGCGCCCCGTCGTTGTCCGTCTCCACCTGGAGCCAGGCCGCCGAGGCGCCCTCGTCGAGCGCCCGGCGGGCGAGCGCCGCCATGACGGCCGTGGCGAGCCCCTGCCGTCGGTGCGCCGGGTCCACCTCCACCGCCATGAACCCGGCCCACCGGCCGTCCACCACACAGCGTCCGATCGCCGCCGGTATGTCTCCGGTGCCCGGTACGGACGCGAACCACACACTCGGGCCGCTGGACAGCACGCTCAGCACATGGGGGCCGGGCACGCCGGAGCGGTTGTAGCGGTGGAGCCAGGAATCGTCCAGGGAGCGGGACAGCCGGACGGAGGAGACGTCCGCGTCCAGGTCGCCGACCGGCGCGAGGCCCGCGATCCGCACCTCCGCCGAGACCTCCGGCCGCCAGCCGCGCCGCCCCAGCTCCGCGCCGAGCAGCTCCTGGGTGCCCTCGGCGCCGGTCGAGGTCTGGACGTACGCGGGGAGGTCCCGTACGGCGTACCACTCCCGCACGCGCGCGAGGGCGTCGTCCAGCGGCATGCCGGGGTCGCCGAGCGGAAGGACCGAGTTCGCCCTGCGGGTGAAGCCGGACGCCGCCCGCAGCGTCCACTCCCCGAGCGGCTCGCTCTCCACCGGCTCCCACGCGCGCGCGGTGACCCGCGCCAGCTCCTCGAAGGAGGCCGCGGGACCCCGCCTGCGGGCCGGCGCGGCGGGCACGACCTTCCCCGCGACCAGGGAGGATTCCGCGATCCGGACGCCCTCACCGGTCCTGCGTGTGATCAGCAGCACACCCTCGTCCCACGATGTGAGAACACCGACCGCGTCCGTGAACCGCTCGCCCGGAGCGCCGGTGTCCGTCACGTACCGAACGGAGACACGTTTTCCCACGTCAGCGTGGGTGAGTCGCACCTCAAGGCGCCCTCCAGCGGTGAATTCCACAGGTTCTCCGCCCCTCCTGTTCGGATCGTCCCCAAGAACGGAGATACTAGGGGCGGGCATCGACGACGCCGCGCTCCCGCGCAGACCAGCCCTACCGAGGAGGAACGACAGCGTGACCTACGTCATCGCGCAGCCTTGTGTCGACGTCAAGGACAAGGCATGCATCGAGGAGTGCCCCGTCGACTGCATCTACGAGGGCTCCCGGTCCTTGTACATCCACCCGGACGAATGCGTCGACTGTGGTGCTTGTGAGCCGGTCTGCCCGGTCGAGGCCATCTTCTACGAGGACGACACCCCGGAGGAGTGGAAGGACTACTACAAGGCGAACGTCGAGTTCTTCGACGAGCTCGGCTCGCCCGGTGGTGCCTCCAAGCTCGGCCTGATCGAGCGTGACCACCCCTTCATCGCCGCTCTGCCGCCGCAGAACGGCTGAGCAACCCGCCCTCGGTCCCGTACGGCCTCGCCCGCTGTACGGGACCGACGCGTCTTTTGTACGTACGAGGAAGTGAGCCAACTCGTGAGCGCAGTCTCTTCGCGCCTGCCCGTCTTCCCCTGGGACAAGCTGGAGCCGTACAAGAAGACGGCGGCGGCCCACCCGGACGGCATCGTGGACCTGTCCGTGGGCACCCCGGTCGACCCGGTGCCGGAGCTGATCCGGCGGGCGCTGGTCGCGGCGGCCGACTCGCCCGGCTATCCCACGGTGTGGGGCACCGCCGAGCTGCGTGACGCGCTGACGGGCTGGTGCGAGCGGCGCCTGGGCGCGGTCGGCTTCTCCCACCGCAACGTCCTTCCGGTGGTCGGCTCGAAGGAGCTGGTCGCCTGGCTGCCGACCCAGCTCGGACTCGGTGCCGGGGACCGGGTGGCGTACCCGCGGCTCGCCTACCCGACGTACGAGGTCGGCGCGCGGCTCTGCGGAGCCGAGCCGGTCGTCTACGACGACCCGATGGAGCTGGACCCGGCCGGTCTGAAGCTGCTGTGGCTCAACTCGCCGTCCAACCCCACGGGCAAGGTCCTGGGCAAGGACGAGCTGACCCGGATCGTGGCCTGGGCGCGCGAGCACGGCATCCTCGTCTTCTCCGACGAGTGCTACCTGGAGCTGGGCTGGGAGGCGGACCCGGTCTCCGTCCTGCACCCCGACGTCTGCGGCGGGACGTACGAGGGCATCGTCGCCGTCCACTCGCTGTCCAAGCGGTCCAACCTGGCCGGCTACCGCGCCGCGTTCATCGCGGGCGACGCCGGTGTCCTGGCCGAGCTGCTGCTGATCCGCAAGCACGGCGGCATGATGACGCCCGCCCCGGTGCAGGCCGCCACGGTCGCCGCGCTCGGCGACGACCGGCACGTGGCCGAGCAGCGCGAGCGGTACGCGGCCCGGCGCACGGCCCTGCGGTCGGCCCTGGAGGCGCACGGCTTCCGGATCGAGCACAGCGAGGCCAGCCTCTATCTGTGGGCGACCCGCGACGAGCCGTGCTGGGAGACGGTGGCGTACCTCGCGGAGCTCGGCGTCCTGGTGGCGCCGGGGGACTTCTACGGGGAGGCGGGGGAGCGGTTCGTCCGGGTGGCCTTCACCGCCACCGACGAGCGGGTCGAGGCGGCGGTCAAGCGCCTCGGCTGACGAGACGGACGAAGGGCCCGGGGGGCGGTGCTCCCCGGGCCCTTCGCGTCTGCGCTGTGGCGGTCAGCCACCGATCGGCAGGCCGCCCAGGGACGGCACGCCCTCGCCGACGACCTCGCCCGCGCTGTCGGCGGCCTTGCCCGCGACAGGGGCGGCGGTCTCGCCGGCCTCGCCGACCGCCTTGCCGACCTTCTTGCCACCGGTCTGGCCGGCGAGGCCCGTGGTGGTCTTCGAGGCGTCGTCCACGGTGTCGCCGACAGCGGCGCCGTCGGCCGAGGTGATGCCGGAGAGGGCGCCCGTGGGCGCGAGGCCATGGTCCAGGGCGCTTGCGGAGCCGGCCGCACCGACCACGGGGGCTGCGCCGGCCGCGACGAGGAGGGCGGCGCGGGCGATCCGACGGGTCAGGGGGAGGGACATGGTGCTCCTTCGACGGAGAGGACATTGCGGTGTCCGGCGTTCGGACGCAGTGACAACCGGTCCGGGGGAGGGTGAGGTTGCGGCGGCCCAAGGTAAAGAGTTGGCAATGCGTCGTATTGTCGGCTGGGAGGAAAATGGGCGAACGTCTCATGTCCCGTCCTCTGCCGAACCGTCACTTCCCTTACGCCGCAAGGAAATTGCGGTGACCGAACGCACCACCGAACGGGCAGGTCGGAACGGTGGCGAATTCCTGGTGCGGGTTCACGTCCGCCGCCACCGTCGAGTGAATTCCCGTACAGGTGCCCGGCTACTGTGCGAGACGAATTCGGACGCTGCCGGAGCCGGCGTCCGCCGGGGAGACGGGCTCGGCGGCCGTCATCCACGCACCCGAGACATCGCCCGCACGCCAGACCTTGCCCGCGTACGCGACCTCCGCGATCCGCAGCGAGTCCGCCCGCGCCACCGCCCAGTGCGCGAGCTCCCAGCCCCGCCGCTCCCGCGAGCCGGTCGTCGCCGCCCGGACCGGGACCGCGAGCTCCGCCGGCGCCGTACCCGCCCGCGCCCCCGCGCTCTCCGGGCCGCCCACGCCCGCCCTCGGGACCACCTTCTCCCCGAAGGCCCGCACCAGCTCCGAGCGCACCTTCGCCGGATCACCCGGCAGTCCCTCCTGGGCCGGACTCGTCGTGCAGCGAAGGGCCGCCGCCGAGCGGCCCGTCAGCGCGGCCGCGAGCAGCGCCGCGTCCGGCTCGTGCTTCGCGTACGCCTGCGGGAAGCCGCTGCGCTGCACCTTCTGCGCCGCCACGGTCAGCGGCAGACGCGAATAGCCCGGGACCTCGGCGAGACCGGCGTAGAACTTCCCCGAGGAGTACACCGGGTCCAGGATCTGCTCGGGAGTGCCCCAGCCCTGCGAGGGGCGCTGCTGGAAGAGCCCCAGCGAATCGCGGTCGCCGTGCCCGATGTTGCGCAGCGCCGACTCCTGGAGCGCCGTCGCCAGAGCGATGGTGACCGCCCGCTCCGGCATGCCGCGGGTCGTGCCGACCGCCGAGATGGTGGCCGCGTTCGACGCCTGCTCCGGAGTGAACTCGTAGGTGTTCTCGCCACTGCCCACACTGCACCGCGGGGCACCCCTGCCACCCGTCACGTACTGCACGGCCACATAGGCGACCACACCCAGCAGCACGGCGAAGGCGGCCGTGTACCTGGCAAGGCGGCCGCGGCGGCTGGAGGGGCGGTTTCGGCCGGGGAAGGAGGCGGACTCGGACACGGGGCCAACCGTACTGGAGGCCGGGTTAGGGTCGGCACATGGCTGACAACGCTCCCCTGGACCTCGCACTGGACGGGCCGGCGCTCACCGCCGCGCTCGTCGACTTCCCGTCGGTCAGCGGCACCGAGAAGCCGCTCGCCGACGCCATCGAGGAAGCCCTGCGCGCCCTTCCCCACCTCACCGTCGACCGGTACGGCAACAACGTGGTGGCCCGCACCCGGCTCGGCCGCTCGGAGCGGGTCATCCTCGCCGGCCACATCGACACCGTCCCGATCGCCGACAACGTCCCCTCGCGGCTCGACGAGAACGGCGTCCTGTGGGGCTGCGGCACCTCCGACATGAAGTCCGGCGTCGCCGTCCAGCTCCGCATCGCCGCCACCGTCCCCGAGCCCAACCGCGACCTCACCTTCGTCTTCTACGACAACGAAGAGGTCGCCTCCCACCTCAACGGCCTCGGGAAGATCGCCGAGGCGCACCCCGAATGGCTGGAGGGCGACTTCGCCATCCTGCTCGAAGGCTCCGACGCCCAGGTCGAGGGCGGCTGCCAGGGCACCCTGCGGGTCCTCCTGCGCACCGAGGGCGAACGCGCCCACTCGGCGCGCTCCTGGATGGGCTCCAACGCCATCCACGCCGCCGCCCCCATCCTCGCCCGGCTCGCCGCCTACGAGCCGCGCAAGCCGCTCATCGACGGCCTGGAGTACCACGAGGGCCTCAACGCGGTACGGATCGAGGGCGGCGTCGCCAACAACGTCATCCCCGACGCCTGCACCGTCACCGTCAACTTCCGCTACGCCCCCGACCGCTCCCCGGCCGAGGCGGTGGCGCACGTCCGCGAGGTCTTCGCCGACTGCGGGGTCGCCGAGTTCGTGGTCGACGACGAGAGCGGCGGCGCCCTGCCCGGACTCTCCCACCCGGCCGCGGCGGCCTTCATGGAGGCGGTCGGCGGCACCGCGCTGCCCAAGTTCGGCTGGACGGACGTCGCCCGCTTCAGCGCGCTCGGCGTCCCCGCCGTCAACTACGGCCCCGGTGACCCGCTGTACGCGCACAAGCGCGACGAGCACGTGGTCGTCGACAGGATCCGCCACTGCGAGGCGCGGCTCCGCGACTGGCTCACTGACCGACAGGCGTGATTTCGCTTTTTGTCACGTCTGTGGACCTACCCTGACCGAACCAGAAGATCAGTGGATCGGCGGAGGGAGCAGACCATGGGTGTCCCCGAGGGAGCGTGGAAGCCGGAGGAGCAGCGACTGGGGCCCGTGCTACGACGCAGGGACCAGGTCCAGCCCGGCACCACGGATCAGCGTCTGCTGGACACCGAGGGCGACTCGGAGTGGGTGCACACCGACCCCTGGCGGGTCATGCGCATCCAGTCCGAATTCGTCGAAGGCTTCGGCGCGCTGGCCGAACTTCCCAGCGCCATCAGCGTCTTCGGCTCGGCCAGAACCCGCCCCGGAACGCCCGAGTACGAAGCCGGGGTCCGGCTCGGCCGCGCCCTGGTCGAGGCCGGCTTCGCGGTGATCACGGGCGGCGGACCCGGCGCGATGGAGGCGGCGAACAAGGGCGCGCGGGAGGCCAATGGCGTCTCCGTGGGCCTCGGCATCGAGCTCCCCTTCGAGCAGGGACTCAACCCGCACGTCGACATCGGCGTGAACTTCCGCTACTTCTTCGTCCGCAAGACGATGTTCGTGAAGTACGCCCAGGGCTTCGTGGTCCTCCCCGGCGGGCTCGGCACCCTGGACGAGCTGTTCGAGGCGCTCACCCTCGTCCAGACCCGCAAGGTGACCCGCTTCCCGATCGTGCTCTTCGGTACGGAGTACTGGAAGGGCCTCGTCGACTGGCTCCGCGACTCGGTGGTGGCCGGCGGCAAGGCGTCGGAGCGGGACCTGCTGCTGTTCCACGTGACCGACGACGTGAACGAGGCGGTGGCGCTCGTCTCCAAGGAAACGGGCCGGTAGGACGAGCCCTGCCGATCACCCCGTGAGAGGCGGGATCGGCGCAGGGCCTGTCCGGCGGGTCCGGACAGGCCCTACGCCAGCCCGCGGCGCGCCACCGCGGGCTCGCGATGCCCCGCGATGGACGCCACCATGTCGAGGACCTGACGCGTCTCGGCGACCTCGTGCACCCGGTACACCCGCGCCCCCAGCCACGCCGAGACCGCCGTCGTCGCCAGCGTCCCCAGCACCCGCTCCTTCACCGGCCGGTCCAGCGTCTCCCCGACGAAGTCCTTGTTGGACAGGGACACCAGCACCGGCCACCCCGTCTCCGTCATCTCGCCGAGCCGCCGGGTCGCCTCCAGGCTGTGACGCGTGTTCTTCCCGAAATCGTGCCCCGGGTCGATCATGATCCCGTCGCGGCGCACGCCCAGCGCGACCGCCCGCTCGGCCAGCCCGACGGTCACCCGCAGGATGTCGGCCATCACGTCCTCGTACTCGGTCCGGTGCGGGCGCGTCCGCGGCTCCGCGCCGCCCGCGTGGGTGCAGACCAGACCGGCGCCGTGACGGGCGGCGACCTCGGCGAGGCCCGGGTCGACACCGCCCCACGCGTCGTTGAGCACGTCCGCGCCGGCCTCGCAGACCGCCTCGCCGACATCGGCGCGCCAGGTGTCGACGCTGATCACGACGTCCGGATGCCGCCGCCGCACCTCCGCGACGAAACCGACCGTGCGGCGCGCCTCCTCCTCGGCCGACACCTCCTCGCCGGGGCCGGCCTTCACCCCGCCGATGTCGATGATCGCGGCACCCTCGGACACGGCCTGCTCGACGCGGGCGAGGGCGGGCTCGTCACGGAAGGTGGCGCCCCGGTCGTAGAAGGAATCCGGGGTCCGGTTCACGATTGCCATGATCACCGGCTCGTGCGGCCCGAATTCACGCCGTCCCAAGCGCAGCATCCCTTATGTCCTCCCTCGCGTCCGTTCGCCTGCGACCCTAACCGTCGGTGGCGCATGGCACGATCGGCACGGGACGTTTTCCACCTCCGGAGAGGCGCGCGCTGGTGTTCTGGTTTTTGCTGATCGCGATGGTCGTGGTCGTCGCGGCGGTCACTCTGGCGGTGGTCGGCGGCGGCGACAGCGAGGTGCTGCCCGAGGCGGCCCCGGAGCGGCTGGTGGACCCCCTCCCGGCGGCCCGCCCGGTCGACCGCGCCGACGTCGAGGCGCTCCGCCTCCCGGTCGCGGCACGGGGCTACCGCATGGCGGACGTGGACGACGTCCTCGGCCGGCTGGGCGCGGAACTCGCGGAGCGGGACGCGCGGATCGCGGAGCTGGAGGCCCGACTCGCGGGCGCGGGCCGCGAGGACGAAGGAGAGCCGCGATGACCGGTGAGGCGATCGCGGGCCCCGACGGCCGGCCGCGCTGCCCGTGGGGAGTGTCGACCCCGGACTACGTCACGTACCACGACGAGGAGTGGGGGCGGCCGGTCCGCGGTGACGACGCGCTGTTCGAGCGGCTCTGCCTGGAGGCCTTCCAGTCCGGACTCTCGTGGATCACGATCCTGCGCCGGCGCGAGGGTTTCCGGCGGGCCTTCGCCGGCTTCCGGATCGCCTCGGTGGCCCAGTTCGGTGAGGCGGACCGCGAGCGACTGCTGCTGGACGAGGGGATCATCCGCAACCGCGCCAAGGTCGACGCCACCCTGGCCAACGCCAAGGTGCTCGCGGCGTGGGCGCCGGGCGAGCTGGACGCCCTGATCTGGTCGTACGCCCCCGACCCGGCGAGCCGCCCGGCTCCCCTGACGACGGCGGACGTCCCCGCGGTCACGCCCGAGTCGACGGCCCTGTCGAAGGAGCTCAAGAAGCGCGGACTGCGCTTCATCGGCCCGACGACGGCCTACGCCCTGATGCAGGCCTGCGGCCTGGTCGACGACCATCTGAAGGACTGCGTGGCCCGCGGCGTGTGAGCGGGGGCGGGGAGCCCCCGCCCCCGGCGGTGGCCCGTGTCAGCGCCCCAGGTACTTCGGCTTCTCCTTGGCGATGAACGCCTGGACCGCGATCGTGTGGTCCTCCGACGCGCCCGCCCTCGTCTGGAGTTCGTCCTCCTTCTCCAGGGCCTCCGCCAGCGAGTGGTCCGCCCCGTACGCCAGCGACTCCTTCAGCGCCGCGTACGCCACCGTCGGCCCCTCGGCCAGCTTCCGGGCCACCTTCGCGGCCTCCTCGGCGAGGGAGTCCGCCGGGACCAGCTTGTTCACGATGCCGAGCTCGTACGCCTCTTGTGCACCGAGGGAGCGCGGGAAGAGCAGCAGGTCCGACGCGCGGCTCGCGCCGATCAGGCGCGGCAGCGTCCACGACACTCCCGAGTCGGCCGTGAGCGCGACCCCCGCGAACGAGGTGTTGAACGCCGCCGTGTCCGCGACCACGCGGTAGTCCGCCGCCAGCGCGAAACCGAGGCCCGCCCCCGCCGCGACGCCGTTCACCCCGGCCACCACCGGCTTCCGCATGCCGGTCAGGGCCCGCACGATCGGGTTGTAGTGGTCCCGCACCGTGTTCATGGTGACCTGGGTCCCGGACTCCTTGTCCGTCATCAGCAGGCCCACGTGCTCCTTCAGGTCCTGGCCCACGCAGAACGCCCGGTCGCCCGCCGCCGTCAGCAGCACCGCCCGTACGGCCGGGTCCGCAGCGGCCGACTCCACCGCGTCCCGCAGCGCGACCTTCGCCTCGATGTTCATCGCGTTCATGGCCTCGGGCCGGTTGAGCGTGATCGTGGCGAGCCCGTCGCTCACTTCGTACAGCACGGTGTCGGCCATCACGGCTTCCCTTCGCGTCTTCACGTCCTTGACCCCCACCCAGTCCGGAGGGACCCCCAGCATGGCGGAGATCACCCACCCCGCACATGTGACCTGCGTCAAAGACAGACGGTGAAGTGGCGGCGAAGTATCGCAGGCGGATCGCCGAAATAGGTGGTTTTGAGAGAGCGCGTTGCGCAAGCGATGCGGCCCGCTGTTGGTCATCGGGTCCTCTGATGCGGGATAATGACCTGGAAGCAATGTGTTCGACGCCGGTGACGCATGCTCCTCAACAGGAGCCGTCGGCTGAGATGAGCTGGTTTCAGGAAGGGGAACGAGCATGGCGGCCATGAAGCCGCGGACGGGCGACGGCCCGCTCGAGGTGACCAAGGAGGGGCGGGGCATCGTCATGCGCGTTCCGCTCGAAGGCGGCGGTCGGCTTGTCGTCGAGCTGACCCCGGACGAGGCCGAAGCCCTCGGCGACGCCCTGAAGCAGGTAGTCGGCTGACGCGACAACGCCAGGATTTCCCGCCTCTGCCCCGGCACGGTTCCGACCGCGCCGGGGCAGAGGTGTTTCCGGCACCGTGCCCGCCCGCGTGCCGCGCCCGCCCGGCGGGAACCGCCTATCCGGCGGGCTGCCCCCGGCGCACCGCGCACAGCAGGCCGTCGCCCACCGGCAGCAGGGTCGGCAGCAGCTCCTGGCTCTCCCGGACCGCCCGCAGCAGCTCCCGCACCCGCAGCACCTCCGCCGGCTGGGCCGCCGAGTCGACCGTGCGGCCGTCCGAGAAGACGCCCTCGAAGCAGACCAGACCCCCCGGTCGCAGCAGGCGCAACGATTCAGCGAGGTAGTCCAGGCACTCCAGCCGGTCACCGTCGCAGAACACGAGGTCGTATCCGCCGTCCGCCAGCCGCGGGAGTACGTCCAGGGCGCGGCCGGGGATGAACCGCGCCCGGTTCCCGGCGAAGCCCGCCGCCCGGAACGCCGTCTTCGCGAACTGCTGGCGCTCCGGCTCCAGGTCGACCGTGGTCAGTACCCCGTCCGGCCGCATCCCGTGCAACAGATAGATTCCGGACACGCCCGTGCCCGTACCGATCTCCGCCACCGCCTTCGCGTCCGCCGTGGCGGCGAGCAGACGCAGAGCGGCGCCGGTGCCCGGTGACACCGAGGGCAGCCCTGCCTCCCGGGCCCGCTCACGGGCCCAGCGCAGCGCTTCGTCCTCGGCGACAAAGGCGTCGGCGAACGCCCAGCTCGTCTGCCGGTTGGCGGTAATGGCCCTCTCCTGTCCCCGTAGTTGGCGCAACGGTGACTGTATCCGCTGCGTGCGGGAACCCGCAGATGGGACCGGGCGTTCCTAGAGGGTGGGAAGGCGAGCGAGGGCAGCGGGTGACCGTCCCCAAATTCGCGTAAAGATTCTTATCCGGAGCTAACGGGCGAGGTGGCTATGGTAGGGGCTCCGCTGGACACCACCAGAGCCGACAGGGGAGGTGCGGCTGCGCCTGTGGATCGGAGAGGAGTGCTTCGGCGCCTTCTCAGGTCGGCGGGTGAGCCGAAATCCGTGACCGACACCGCTGACCGTTTCCACACCGCCGACGCCGCACCCACCACCGCGACCTTCGCATCGGATGCGGAATCGCAGGCGTGGACTCCGCCCACATGGGAGGAGATCGTCAGCACGCACAGTGGCCGGGTCTATCGCCTCGCCTACCGGCTGACCGGCAACCAGCACGACGCCGAGGACCTGACGCAGGAGGTCTTCGTCCGCGTCTTCCGCTCGCTGTCGACGTACACGCCGGGCACCTTCGAGGGCTGGCTGCACCGCATCACCACCAACCTCTTCCTCGACATGGTCCGCCGCAAGCAGCGGATCCGTTTCGACGCGCTCGCCGACGACGCGGCCGAGCGGCTGCCCAGCCGGGAGCCGTCGCCGCAGCAGGCGTTCAACGACACCCACTTCGACGCCGATGTGCAGCAGGCCCTCGACACCCTCGCGCCCGAGTTCCGGGCCGCGGTCGTCCTCTGCGACATCGAGGGACTCTCCTACGAGGAGATCGCCGCCACGCTCGGCGTCAAGCTCGGAACGGTCCGCAGCCGTATCCACCGCGGCCGTTCCCATCTGCGCAAGGCGCTGAAGCACCGCTCGCCCGAGGCCCGGGCGGAGCGCGCGCTGGCCGCCGTCGGCTGGGAGGGCGGGACGGCGTGAGCGGTACACGTCCTGTCGGCCCGACCTCCGCGGAGCACCACCTCGGGGACCGGCTCGCCGCACTGGTCGACGGCGAGCTGGGGCACGACGCCCGCGAGCGGGTCCTCGCACACCTCGCCACCTGCGCCAAATGCAAGGCGGAGGCCGACGCCCAGCGCAGGCTGAAGAGCGTCTTCGCCTCCACCGCGCCCCCGCCGCCCTCCGAAGGGTTCCTCGCCCGTCTCCAGGGGCTGCCCGGAGGACCGGGTGATCCGGGGGGTGAGGAGCGTCGGGGGGGACCCTTCGACGACCTCTTCGGCCTGGGCGGACCGGGCGGGAGCGCGGGGGTGAAGTCCGACGGCTTCGCCACCGCCGCGGCCGCCTCCCCGCACTCCGGCTTCCGTATCCACGCAGTCGGCCCCCGCGCCGACCAGGACCGGGCCGGCGGGCGCGGACGGCGCTTCGGCATCGCGGCGGCCAGCGCCGTCTCCTTCGCGGCCATCGCCCTCGGCGGCGCCCTGCCGCTGGAGGCGTCCATGAACTCGAGCGCGCGCGGTGAGGGCAAGGGGAACACCGTGACCCCGCTGCGGACCGGCGGCGCCGGTACGGGCACGGGCACCGGTACGAACGCGGGCACCGCCTCCGGTCGCGGCACGCGCTCCGCGGAGCGGGCGAGCGCGCACACCGCGACCACACTGACCGGGGTCGCCTCGGCGCCCGGCACCGTCGTGCCCGGCCCGCTGGTGCCCGGTGCCGTCCCGCCCGGCGGGCAGGCACCCCCGGTGGCCCTGCAACTCCACGCGCCGCCCACACCGTCGCTGCTCGCGCTCTCCCCGTTCATACGCCCCACGGGACCGGCCGTGCAGCTGGCCTTCGCGCCCGGACCGCTCCCGACCGCGGGACCGACGGTCACCCCGCCGACGGCCCACCGAACGGCCCCGGGCCCGTCGCCGACCCCGCTCACCGCACACCGCTGAGCCCGAACCTGGTTGAATCCAGGGCAGGGGCGCCCGAGGCAGGGGCGCGGACAGGTCAGCTGTTGCGGGGAGAGCATGGACGACGGGAAGCCCACCGGGCACAAGCCGAAGTGGTGGAGCCGGCCTACGAGCACACCACCGGTCGGGGGTCCCCCCGGACGGAGTCCGGGCGACACACCGGAACCGGCGGCAGCGGACCAGGGGGACTTCACCCTGGCCGCCCCCACGGCCCCGGAGGGCCCGGAGCCGGCCCCGGACGGCCCCGGACCGGCCTCCGAGGCGAGGACGGCAGCGCTTGAGACCCCGCCGGAGGTCCCGCGGGCCGCGCCCGAGGTCTGGTCGGGGTCGACGGAGAGCCCGCAGGCCCTGCCCGAAGGCCGGGCGGCGGAGGTTCCGGCGAAGGCCGAGGCCCCGTCGGCCGACGTCATGGCCGGCGCGGCCCCGCACGTACCGCACCAGAGCGACCCGCAGGCGCCGGCACAGGCCCAGCCGCTCCACCAGCCCGACGAGTACCGGACCCCGCCCTACGGCGGGCCCGGCCCCTGGGCGCCCGCGCCGCCCGTGCAGCGGCCGCTGCCGGCCGCCGCCCCGGCGCCCGTACCGCCGGCGCGGCCGATACCGCCCCAGCCCGCCGGGCAGTGGGTGCAGTACGACCCCTGGAGCTCGCCCGCGAACCCCGCCCCCGCCGCGGCCAAGCCGCGGCGCCGCGCGATCGGCCTGGTCGGCGCCCTGGTGCTCGCCCTGACCACCGGCGTGCTCGGCGGCGCCGTCGGCGCGTACGTCGAGCGCAACGGCGGCCTCACCACCGTCGAGCTGCCCCAGGCCGGCCCCGAGGACTCCGGCCGCGCCCCGGAGAGCGTCGCCGGGATCGCCGCCAGTGCCCTGCCGAGCGTGGTCACCCTCCACGTCAGCGGCGCCGGTTCCTCGGGCACCGGCACCGGCTTCGTCCTGGACACCAAGGGCCACATCCTCACCAACCACCACGTGGTCGACTCGGCCACGGCCCCCGGCGACATCTCCGTCACCTTCAGCAGTGGCGAGACCGCCGCCGCCAAGCTCGTCGGCAAGGACAGCGGCTACGACCTCGCCGTCGTCCAGGTGACCGGCGTCTCGGGCCTCAAGCCCCTGCCGCTCGGCAACTCCGACAACGTCCGCGTCGGCGACCCGGTCGTCGCCATCGGCGCCCCCTTCGACCTCCAGAACACCGTGACCTCCGGCATCATCAGCGCCAAGGAGCGCCCCATCACGGCAGGCGGCGAGAAGGGCGACGGCAGCGACGTCAGCTATGTCGACGCCCTGCAGACCGACGCCCCGATAAACCCGGGCAACTCGGGCGGCCCGCTGGTCGACTCCAAGGCCCGGGTCATCGGCATCAACAGCGCCATCCGCGCCGCCGGTGACGGCTCGGGCGGCGACAGCGGCGCCCAGTCCGGCTCCATCGGGCTCGGCTTCGCCATCCCGATCAACCAGGGCAAGCGGGTCGCCGAGGAGCTCATCAACAACGGCAAGGCCTCCCACCCCGTCATCGGCGTCAGCCTCGACATGCAGTTCACCGGCGACGGCGCCCGCGTCGGCGAGAAGGGCAAGGACGGCTCGCCGTCCGTCGTCCCGGGCGGCCCGGCCGCGAAGGCGGGCATCCGGCCCGGCGACGTCATCACCAAGGTCGACGGCCAGCGCGTCCACAACGGCGAGGAGCTGATCGTGAAGATCCGCGCCCACCGGCCCGGCGACCGGCTGGAGCTGACGCTGCTGCGCGGAGGCAAGGAGCAGACCAAGACGTTGACGCTCGGTTCCTCACAGGGCACCTGAGCGCCATGTGGGCGACGCCGCACGGTACCCGCCCGGCGGTTTCGGCGGGTACCGTGGAGCGGGCCCCGGACCCCGTGAAGGAGCAGCAAGGTGTTCAACGACCTAGGCATACTCGAGCTCGTGACGCTCGTGGTCCTCGCCGTGCTCGTCTTCGGACCGGAGAAGCTGCCGAAGGTCATCCAGGACGTCTCGCGTTTCATCCGGAAGGTCCGCGACTTCTCCGAGAGCGCCAAGCAGGACATCCGCACGGAGCTGGGGCCGGAGTTCAAGGACTTCGAGTTCGAGGACCTCAACCCGAAGACGTTCCTGCGCAAGCAGCTTGAGGGCAACGAGGACTTCAACGAGCTCAAGGAGCTGCGCAGCAGCTTCGACCTCAAGAAGGAGATGAACGAGGTCGCCGACGCCGTGCACGGCCGTGAGCCGGAGATCTCCGCGGCGTCCTCCGTTCCGGCGGTCGTCGGAGGCGCCTTTGGTGCCGAAGGCCACGCGGGAGGCTCACCCGATCTGCTCAAGAAGAAGCAGGACAAGCCGGGCACCGGCGAGCGCCCGCCGTACGACTCCGACGCGACCTGACACAACCTGGTGCGAGCCGGTGGCTATCCTCCATCTGTTGTCCGCCGACGCGGACACGACGGAACGAGGAGGCGGCCGATATGGAGACGACGAGTCGGCTGGAGGGATCGCCATCAGCCCGGCGCACGGCCGAGGCCTATCTGAAGGCACCCTTCACCTGGTACGGCCTTGACGACGCGTTCACCGGACCGCGCTGGCTGATGCAGGTCGGTACGGCGGCGGACGGCACCGTCCAGCACGGATCGATGGGCCACGGCGACGAGCCGTCCATAAAGTCCGACGCGAGCGGGGCCGAGAAGGAGCGCTTCGCGGTGGTCGTGACGGTCGCCGCGAGCCCGGTGCGGCGCTCGGGTGACGGTACGGGGGTGCTGGACGCCACCACGGTCTCCTCCGCGGCCTGGCTGGCCGGCTCGGGGCTCCTCGCGTACACCTGGCCGGCGCAGCTGGACCACGCGCTCCGGGACGACTGGCTGGACCAGCAGACGGAGACGGCGTTCGAGCTGGCCGACGACCTCCAGGGACCGGAGTGGTCGTCGCTGTCGCTGCCCGTGGACGGGGTGCCGATGCCCTTCCACTACCGCGAGTCCGAGTTCGGGTGGGTCCTGGCCGGTGAGACCCGGGCGGGCGTCCACCTGGGCGCGTACGGACGGGGGATGAGCGCGTACGGGCTCGGCTTCGCCGCCGTGGAGGACCTGGGCGCCTACGACGCCTGACGGCGACCGGGCACGCGGAAGGGCGCCGCTCGTCGAGCGGCGCCCTTTCCCAGAGCCCGTCGCGCGCTCACAACCCGTCGCACGCTCAGAAGTCGTGGCGCGGGTTCTCAGAACTTGTTGCGCGGGGTGATGCCCAGGCTCATGCCGGACAGACCCCTCGCGCGGCCGCCGAGCTTGCCCGCGATGGTGCGGAGCGCCGAGCCGGCCGGGGAGTCGGGGTCGGTCAGGACGACCGGCCTGCCCTCGTCGCCGCCCTCGCGCAGACGGACGTCGATCGGGATCGAGCCGAGGACCGGCACCGTCGCGCCGGTGGTCTTCGTCAGACCGTCCGCGACCTTCTGGCCGCCGCCGGTGCCGAAGACGTCCACCATCTCGTCGCAGTGCGGGCACGGCAGACCCGACATGTTCTCGACGACGCCGACGATCTTCTGGTGCGTCTGCACGGCGATCGAACCGGCCCGCTCGGCCACCTCGGCCGCCGCCTGCTGCGGGGTCGTGACGACCAGGATCTCCGCGTTCGGGACCAGCTGGGCCACCGAGATCGCGATGTCGCCGGTGCCCGGCGGCAGGTCGAGCAGCAGGACGTCCAGGTCGCCCCAGTACACGTCCGCGAGGAACTGCTGGAGCGCGCGGTGCAGCATCGGGCCGCGCCACACGACCGGAGCGTTGCCCGGCGTGAACATGCCGATCGAGATGACCTTCACACCGTGCGCGGACGGCGGCATGATCATGTTCTCGACCTGGGTGGGACGGCCGTCCGCGCCCAGCATGCGAGGCACCGAGTGGCCGTAGATGTCGGCGTCGACGACACCGACCTTCAGCCCGTCCGCCGCCATCGCCGCGGCGAGGTTGACGGTCACGGAGGACTTGCCGACGCCGCCCTTGCCGGAGGCGACCGCGTACACACGGGTCAGCGAACCGGGCTTGGCGAAGGGCACCTCCCGCTCGGCGGTGGTGCCGCGCAGCGCCGCGGCCAGCTCCTTGCGCTGCTCGTCGCTCATCACGTCCAGCGTGACGTCGACGCCCGTGACGCCCTCCACGCGGGAGACGGCGTCGGTGACGCGCTGGGTGATCGTGTCCCGCATCGGACAGCCGGAGACGGTGAGATAGACCGTGACGGCGACCCTGCCGTCGGATCCGATCTCCACCGACTTCACCATGCCGAGCTCGGTGATCGGTTTGTTGATCTCGGGGTCGTTCACCGTCGCCAGTGCTTCACGCACCGCGTCTTCCGTAGCCATACCGACGATGGTACGGCGCGGACCACCCGGCCCGGAAAGACCCGTCAGCGGTCGGGTACGTCACTTCTGTGATCGACGCCCGGAGGGAATAGATCCCGGGGCTCCCGATGCTCCCGGTGACCGTCCCTGCGCTCGTCCATCTCCTTGATCAGATCCTGGAGCTCCGAACGGATCCAGTCCCGGGTCGCCACCTCCCCGAGCCCCATCCGCAACGCAGCGACCTCCCGGGTCAGATACTCGGTGTCCGCGATCGACCGCTCGTTCTGCTTGCGGTCCTGTTCGAGGTTGACGCGGTCCCGGTCGTCCTGCCGGTTCTGGGCGAGCAGGATCAGCGGCGCCGCGTACGAGGCCTGGAGCGACAGGGCGAGCGTCAGGAAGATGAACGGGTACTCGTCGAACTTCAGCCCAGGTGGCGCGAACACGTTCCACAGCACCCAGACGATGATCGTCAGGGTCATCCAGACCAGGAACCGCCCGGTCCCCAGGAAACGGGCGATCCGCTCCGACATACGCCCGAACGCCTCGGGGTCGTACTCCGGCAGCAGCCTGGCCCGTCGCTCGCGCGGCAGATCGAGCCGGATACGGGACATGGACCGCTCCCGCTCGCGTTCCCGCTCCCTCTCCCGTTCCTGCGTGCGCTCAGCCGGCATGCCCGGCCTCCTCCTCGTGGAACTCCGTCTCCCGCCAGTCCTCCGGCAGCAGATGGTCGAGTACGTCGTCGACGGTGACCGCCCCCAGCAGCGACCCGCTCTCGTCCACCACCGGCGCGGCGACCATGTTGTACGCGGCGAGATAGCTGGTGACGGCGCGCAGCGGGGTGGCCGGCGAAAGCGGCGGCAGATCGCTGTCGACGAGCGAGCTGACCAGGGTGAACGGCGGGTCCCGCAGCAGCCGCTGGAAGTGCACCGTGCCCAGGTACTTGCCCGTCGGCGTCTCGTCCGGCGGCCGGCACACGTACACCTGCGCCGCGAGCGCCGGGGAAAGGTCCTGCTGCCGCACCCGGGCCAGGGCGTCCGCGACCGTGGCGTCGGGCCGCAGCACGATCGGCTCGGTGGTCATCAGACCGCCCGCGGTCCGGTCCTCGTACGCCAGCAGCCGGCGCACGTCGGCGGCGTCGTCCGGCCGCATCAGCGTGAGCAGCCGCTCCTTGTCCTCCTCGGGCAGCTCGGAGAGCAGGTCGGCCGCGTCGTCGGGGTCCATGGCCTCCAGGACGTCCGCGGCGCGCTCCTCCTTCAGCTTGCCGAGGATCTCGATCTGGTCGTCCTCCGGCAGCTCCTCCAGGACGTCGGCGAGCCGGTCGTCGTCGAGGGCGGCGGCGACCTCGGCGCGCCGCTTGGGGGAGAGGTGGTGCAGCACGTTGGCGAGATCGGCCGGGCGCAGCCGCTCGAAGGTGGCGACCAGGTTCTCGGCGCCCTGCCCCTCCTCCTCCAGGGAGAACCCGGTCACCGCCGACCACTCGACGGTCAGCGTCTCTCCCTTGCGGCGCAGCGCCCCGCCCTTGCCCCGCCGGACGAAGACCTTGTCGATCTCCCAGTCGCGGCGCGCCGGAAGCTGCTGGATGGCCACGTCGAGGACGGTGACCTCCTCGCCGCTCTCGACCAGGCGCACCCGCCGGTCGAGCAGCTCGCCCAGGACGAGCCGCTCGGTCGGGCGCTGTTCGAACCGCCGCATGTTCACCACACCCGTGGTGATCACCTGGCCCGACTCGACACCGGTGATCCGGGTCATGGGGACGAAGACCCGGCGGCGGCTCAGCACCTCGACGACCATGCCGAGCAGCCGGGGCGGGCGGCGGCCGACCCGGAGAATGACGACCAGATCGCTGACCCGCCCGACCTGGTCGCCGTTGGGATCGAAGACGGGCACGCCGGCGAGATGCGAGACGAAGATCCGAGGGGCGCCTGCCACCATGCCACGCGCCTCCTCGATGCCGCACGATTCGGGTTAATGCTCAGGTATGCCGGGTTCAGGCTAGCCCGTGCCGTTCGAGAGCGCCCCGGCAGGGCGCCCGTACGGCTGCCTGCGGCGGCGGCTCGCGCCCCGGGTACGCTGCGGACTGCTCCGTTCCCCCCGCTCCGACACGAGAGGCAGCGCAGGTGACCGCTCTCCCTCCGCCATCGCGTATCCGCAGGGCCGTGCTGCCCATGGCGCTCTCCGCAGGGCTGACGGTGGCGACCCTCGCCGGCTGCGCGGCGGACCCGGACGAGGGGACGAACGGGGTGGGGAAGCTCTCCGCCACGGCCATCGAGGAGAAGGCCCAGTCGGCGGCGGACGCGGCGAAGTCGGTCCGGCTGGCCGGGACGCTGGTCAGCAAGGGCGGTACGTACAAGCTGAACATGCGGCTCAGGCACGACGGCGCGAGCGGCTCCGTGACGACGAAGAACAGCACCTTCGAGCTGCTGCGGATCGGCGAAGCGCTCTATCTGAAGGCCGACGCGGACTTCTGGACGCACGACGACAAGCCGTCGCCGTCGCCGGGCGAGGACGGCGACGCGGACAGCGAGGCGGCCGACAAACTCGACGACATGTACGTGAAGGTGCCGCAGGACGACCCCTCGTACAAGCAGCTGCGCGGCTTCACCGACATGGATCTGCTTCTCGACGGGCTCATCGGCCTGCACGGCGAGGTCGTGAAGGGCGACCGCGACAAGATCGGCGGCATGCGCACGGTCAAGGTCAAGGGCGGCGAGGAGGGCGAGGGCGGCACGCTGGACGTCTCCCTGGAGGGGACGCCGTTCCCGCTCCGGTTCGCACGGGGCGGGGGAGCGGGCGTGGTGGTGCTCTCCGAGTGGGACAAGGACTTCCCCCTGGAGGAGCCGGCCGCGGGCCAGACCCTGGACTACGGCAAGCAGCTGCCGCGGACGTGAGGCCCGGGCCGGTCAGCGCTTGCGCCGCTTGAACAGCAGGCGGGGGAGGGCGGCCGGCACGGGGCGCCGCGTGATCGCCTCCGTCGGGAGCGGGACGGCGGCCAGGGACCCGTCCGGCAGGTCCGTCGTGGAGTCCAGCGGAGCCAGCCTGAGCACCCGGCACTCCCGCGCCCACCGCTCCGGCATCGCCTCGCCGTCGTGCGCGTTCAGCCGCTTGCCCTTGAGCTCCGCGACCGCCGCGTCCCACTCCTCGGTGCCGGGAGCCAGCTCGCTCACCGCCGCCGTCCAGGCGACGATCCTGCCGCCCTTGTCCTTGCTGCGGACCGTCACCTCGGCCGTTGAGCCGGCCACGAGGCCGGGGAGCGGCTGCTCCCCCGGGCCGTCGCCCACCACGTGCGCCGCACCGTCGTGCCAGACGTGCCAGAGCGCCCTGGGGGCCGGGGCGTCGCCCCGGACCCAGATGAGGCCCGACTTCTTGGTGGCCTCCTCGACGAGGGCGGGACCGAGCAGCTTTTCCGTCATACCCGCAGCTTATCCAGGGGGCCGGACACCGTCCTAGGGTCTTTCGTTTGGATCATGCCGGGCTCGCTGGCTCTGGCACCGCGCCTCGCCGCGTTGTCGTCGGTCGCCAACTCCCCCGTAGCCCTTCGGGCACGGGCGGTGCCCCCACCGCGTTGGCTCCCTCCTCCGCCTTGCGATCCGT